>NZ_SSXE01000029.1 GCF_021699195.1 Nonomuraea sp. MG754425
GTGGGGTTCAGGTGTCCAGTTTCTTGGTCAGGTGCTCGATCATGAGGGTCGGGTCGGTGAGTCGGCGTTGTACGGAGCCGTACTGGGCCTGGAACTTGGTGGAGTGGTCGTTCGGCCTGCAGGGTCTCGATGGTGGGCGGCCGGTCGGGGTGCGGTCGGGTGGTGTGGCCTCCGCCGGGAGGCGGTTCTGAGCCGGGACGTTCATGCGCCGGCGCCGGGCCCTCGTTCGGCGGCCGGAGGCGGTGCTGCTGGAGCGTGTGCTTGCTTCCAGGACGTCTACGCGGAGTTTCGGCTTGCGAATCCCACGTACCTTCGGTGCTGGGAAGGGGCCCTGGTGGCAGTGGGTGCGTGGTTGTGGAAAGCCTGGTCCGTGGGCGGGCCGCCGCCGGGTTCGGAGGCATCCCCTGAGCTGTACGACACTGTGGATACATCGAAGGGTGTAGGGCACGGGCCGACTTTCGCAGGAGGGCGACATGGGCGGGAGGTGGTGGGATGAAGGCATGAAGCGGGTGGTGTCGGCTGCCGTGCTCGCCTTCGCGGTGGGGGTGTTGCTGATCGCGGGGCGGGCGTATCTCGATCGTGGCGTGCCTGTGTGGGTGCTGGGGGTGCCGCTGGCCATCACCTGTGTAGGTGTCGTGCTACGGCGGCGGGCTCCGCTGGTCTGTCTGGGGCTGGGGGTGGCCGGGATCGTGATCGACGGGTTCGTGGGCCCGTCGCTGGGGACGGTGTTGATCTTCACCGACAACCTGTACGCCGCCGCCCTCTACGGGCCCGCCCGGCTCGCCCGGGTCCTGCTGGGGGTCACGGCGGTGCTGGCGGTCATCGCCGGGGCGCTGGCCGGGTTCCTCGCCAGGGATTGGCGGGCGCTGGCCGTGATGGGGGTGCAGGCCGGGCTGGTGCTCATCACGCCCGTCGGCACCGCGGCGGTCGTACGGGAGCAGCGTGACCGGGCCGCCGCCGAGCGGGCGCGCGCCGAGCAGGTGGCGCGGCTCGCCGAGCTGGACCGGCAGGCTGCCGTGACCGGGGAGCGTACGCGGATGGCGCGGGAACTGCACGACATGATCGCCAATCACTTCAGCGCCATCGCCATCCAGTCCACCGCCGCGCTGTCACGTAAGGATCTGGACCGGGACACCGTCAGGAAGGTGATGGAGTCCGTACGGGAGAACAGCGTCAAGGGGATGGCGGAGATGCGGGCCATGATCGGGCTGCTGCGGCAGGAAGGCGACGAGACGGAGGGCGAGGCCACCCGGCCTCGGCTGGCCGACGCGGAGACCCTGGTCGAGCGGGTACGGCAGGCCGGGCTGGCCGTGGAGGCGCGGGTCGAGGGGGAGCCCCGGGAGTTGCCCGCGGCCGTCGATCTCGCCGGGTACCGGATCCTGCAGGAGGCGCTGACCAACGCGCTCAAGCACGGCGCGTCCCCCGTGCAGGTCGCCGTCGTGTACGAGCACGAGCGCGTTCGCGTCAGCGTCGAGAACGGGCTCGGAGGGCGGGACGACATCGCACTGCCGGGAGCGGGGGCCGGGCTCATCGGCATGCGGGAGCGGGCCTCGCTGGTCGGAGGGTTCTTCGACGCCGGGGAGGTCTGGACGGCGGAGCAGGTGAGCGGCGGCGAAGGGCATGGCGAGGGGCGCGGCGAAGGGCGCGGTGAGTGGCGGGTGACGGCGGTCCTGCCCACCGCCGTGGACGTGACGGGGTCGGGGATCGGCGGTGCCTGAGGGGAGCGTCCGGGCCGTGCGGTGGTACGTCAGGATCAGCAGGACGGGTGGAGGTAAGCGGTGAGCATCAGGGTGCTGGTGGCTGACGATCACGCGGCGGTCCGGGCCGGCATCGTGCTGATCCTGGGCGGGGCGGCTGACATCGAGGTCGTGGGGGAGGCCGGTGACGGGGAACAGGCCGTGGCCATGGCCAGGGAACTGCGGCCGGACGTCGTCCTGATGGACGTGCGGATGCCCCGGCTCGACGGGATCTCCGCCACCAGGGAACTGGCCGGGGTGTCTGACGTGCTGATCCTCACCACGTTCGACGTCGATGAGTACGTGTTCGGGGCGCTGCGGGCCGGGGCGGCCGGGTTCCTGCTGAAGAACGCCGAGGCCGAGGCGCTGGTCGAGGCGGTTCGGCTGGTGGCCAGGGGCGACGGGCTCATCTCGCCGGGGGTCACGCGGCGGCTGATCGCGGCCTTCGCCGAGCAGGCGCCGGTGCGCCGGGGCACGGAGGTCGAGTCGGCGGGTCCGGACGGGTTGACGCCTCGGGAGAAGGAGGTGCTGGCCTGCGTCGGACGGGGGTTGTCCAACGCCGAGATCGCCAGGGAACTGGACATGGCGGAGGCGACGACCAAGACGCACGTCAGCCGGGTGCTGAACAAGCTGGGCTTGAAGAGCCGGGTGCAGGCGGCGATCTACTACTCGGATCGCCACGCCGAGTAGGAGTTCAAGGGCCGTCCTCGACCTGGGGGTTCGTTCGCCGAGGTGAGGGTTTTGACCCGATGACAAGTGATAGTGCCTAGTCTGAACCCGACTAGGGGGTAGACCAGACCGATGAGTGCAACACCACCACTGCCGCCGGAGGAGCCTGACGACAGGCCCGGGTCGTGGGCGGCACCCGACGCGGAGCCGGAGTTCCTGCCGCCCCCGTCCGGAGAGTCGGTGCCCGAGCCGCCCAGGCCACGTGGCGAGCCGGGGCCCCAGCCGGTGAGCGGTCCGGAGTTCCTGCCGCCGCCGACCGGGCAGCCGGTGGCGGTTCCGCCCCCTGCCGGTGCGCGGGCTCCGGAGGAACCGGGTGGCCGGCCGTCCTTCCTGCCTCCGGCCGATGGACGCCCCCAGGGCGGCCCGCCGCAAGGACCGCCGCCCCAAGGCCCACCTCAGGGCCCACCTCAGGGCCCACCTCAGGGCCCACCTCAGGGCCCACCTCAGGGCCCACCTCAAGGCCCACCTCAAGGCCCGCCCCAAGGGGCGCCGTCGTTCGGGGCTCCTAACCCAGCACCCCAGCCCCAGCCCCAGACGGGCGTGCTCATCGGCATGTTCTTCGCCGGCCTGGCCATCTACAGCGTCATCAACGCGGTGGTCGGCTTCTTCGCGTTCTTCGCCGCCCTGAGCTCCCCCGACAACTCCACCCCCTACCTGATCATCGGCGCGGTCGTCCTGGCGCTCGCCGGCCTGGGCGCGGGCATCGGCCTGTGCTTCGTCCGCAACCCCTGGAGCAGAGGGACGGGTCTCGGCCTCATGATCGGCTGGGCGCTGTGGTCGATCCTGTCGGCGGGCCTGTGCACCGGCATCAACCCGAGCCTGTACGGCTGAGACGAGCGCTGAAGAACGTGACATTCCACGAGATATTCGTCGGACTGGGCGTGCTGGTGGCCGCCGTCGTCTTCGTCCGGGAAGCCCGCAGCCGGGGCGCGCTCAACGAGCAGTCGCTGATCGCGGTCGCGGGAGCGCTGGTCGGCGGCGCGATCGGGATGCGGCTGGCGGGCTGGATGGAGGCGCTGGACCTGGAGGCCCTGTGGCTGTACGGCTCCCGCAGCATCCTGGGCGGCCTGACCGGCGCGTACGTCGGAGTGCTGGTGGCCAAGCGGGTCATCGGCTACAAGGAGCGCACCGGTGACCTGTTCGCGCCGGCGGTGGCGCTCGGGATGGCGGTGGGCAGGATCGGCTGCCACCTGACGGAGGCGCCCGGCCGGCCGACCGACCTGCCGTGGGGGATGCACGCGCCGCCCACGACGCCCGAGTGTCCGGGCTGCCTGACGGGGCAGGCCATGCACCCGTCGTTCGTCTACGAGATCATCTTCCAGCTCGTCGCGTTCGCCGCGCTGCTCTGGGCGCGCCGGCGGATCACGCAGCCGGGCGAGCTGTTCACGCTGTACCTGGCGGGGTACGCCGCCTTCCGCTTCCTCGTGGAGTTCACCAGGGCCAACGAGACGGTGTGGCTCGACCTGACCAGGCCGCAGTGGTTCCTGATCCCGGGCCTGCTGCTGCTCACCCTGAGGCTCGGGTACGGCTGGCGGCGCGGCTACTATCGACCCCTGTTCGAGCGGAAGGTCATGACATGAGTGCAGGGATGGGCCTGCGGGGCGACCGTGTCCTCAGGTACGTCAACGCGTTCTGCCCGAGTTGCCACGGCCGGTACGACCTGGACAAGGTCGAGCGGCTGAGCGGCTACCTCGCCGAGCGCGACGGCCGGGTGTGGCTGGAGCGCGGCTGCCGGGAGCACGGCCTCATCCGGACGTTGTACGACGAGGACCCGGAGATCCTGGCGTACCTGGAGGAGTGGACCGCCCCGACCAAGCAGCACGTACCCGACACTCCCGGCAACTTCGCCCCGATCCCGTCCGCCTACCTCCACGGCCTGCCCGAGCTGCAGACCCAGCACACCTGCATCCTGCTCGAGGACATCGCCGAGACCTGCAACCTGCGCTGCCCCACCTGCTTCGCCGACAGCTCGCCCGACCTGACCGGCATCGTCCCGGTCCGGGACATCCTCGCCAACGTCGACCAGCGCCTGGTCAGGGAGAACGGCAAGCTCGACGTCCTCATGCTGAGCGGCGGCGAGCCGACGCTGCACCCCGAGCTCAAGACCCTGCTCGCCGAGCTGAGCGCCCGCCCGGTCACCCGCATCCTGATCAACACCAACGGCGTGCTCGTCGCGAAGGACGACTCCCTGCTCGACCTGCTCACCGAGCACCGGGAACGCGTCGAGGTCTACCTCCAGTACGACGGCACGTCGGCCGACGCCTCCAGGCACCACCGGGGCGGCGACCTGACCCGCGTCAAGGCGCAGGCCGTGGAGCGCCTGTCCGAGCGGGAGATCTTCACCACCCTCGTCATGACCGCCGCGCTGGGCGTGAACGACGGCGAGATCGGCGACGTCGTCCGCCTCGCGCTCGACACCCCGTACGTCGGCGGCGTGTCACTGCAGCCCCAGTTCGGCTCCGGCAGGTCGGACGCCATCGACCCGAACGACCGCCTCACCCACACCGGCGTGCTCAAACGCCTCGGCCCGCAGACCGACGGCCTGGTGACCTGGCGCGACCTGACCGCCCTGCCCTGCTCCCACCCCCACTGCTGCTCGGTCGGTTACCTCATCCGCGACGACGCCCGCCAGTGGCGTTCGCTCACCGCGTTGATCGGCCACGACCGGCTGAAGGAGAACCTGGGCCTGGTCTCCAACCGCATCGCCGACTCCGAGATCCCGCGCGAGCTGCGCCAGGCCGTCCAGGAGTCGCTGCTCGGGCTGCTGTCGGAGCAGTCGTCGCTGTCGCACCCGCAGGTCGGCGACCTGTGGCGGACGATCTGCGAGAACTGCGACCTCGGCGTCTCCACCCTGCTCACGCTCGCGTCGTCGGCGCTGCCCGGCCGGCGCAGGAAGCTGCGCGGGATGCTGGGCGAGCGGGTCGTGCGGGTCACGGTGAAGCCGTTCATGGACATCTCGACCATGATCGAGGAGCGGCTCACGCAGTGCTGCGTGCACGTGGGCACGCGGGCCGAGCAGGACCAGTGCGCGCCGTTCTGCGCCGTGCAGGCGTGGCCGCAACTGTCCAGGCAGCGGCTGTCGGCGGTGGCCCGATGACGGACGAGGGCACGGCACGGCAGCCGTACGACCCGCTGCGCCTGTGCGTGTACGCGACCGTCGCGCTGCTGGCCTGGCTGCTGGGGCCGTGGGCGGTGCTGGGGTTCGCGGTGCTCGGGTTCGCCGGCTACTGGCGGGCCCGGCGGGCCGGGCTGACCCGGAGCAAGTGTTTCCTCCGGGACACCCGGCTCGTGCTGGCCTACCTCGGACTCATCGGGCTGGTCGCCCTCGCCGCGATCATTCTCTGACCGCGTTCAGGTTGAGCACCGTGTGCTCCTGGCCGCCGCCGCGTGGCTCGATCATGCACATCCGGTCCCTGCAGACCTGGTGGAAGGTCGCGTCGGCGTCCCAGTAGAGCAGGTCGGCCGGCGGGGCGGCGGGACGGGGGCCGTACACGTCGCCGCCCTCGACGCCGGGCGTCCGCTCGCCGATCGCCGCCGTCGTCCCGGTGGCCAGGTCGTACACCACGGCGAGTGGCACCCCGGGCCGGTCCAGGTCGGGTTCGTGGACGCGGAAGAGCGCGTACCGGTCGCCGAGCAGCCAGCCGAGGCCCTTCTGCTGCATCATGTCCGGCAGCCGCCGACGCTCCGACCCGTCCACCCGCTGGACGACGAGGTGGGCGTCCTGCAGCCCCGCGCACCACTGCGGATGGCACTGCAGCGTCTCGACGCCGGCGGGTGGCGTCACGTTCGTGGCCCGGCCGGCTTCGAGATCGACGATCCTGGTCACGTTCCCGGCGGCGTCGTACCGCTGGGCCCAGGGCCAGGTGGTGAGGTGCAGCCCGTCGGTGCCGGGCAGGCGGCTCGGCGTGCCGCCGGTGAGCGGCAGCCGGTAGACGCCGCCCTGCCGGAGCGACCAGACGAGGGAGTCGCCGGTGACGCCGATCCGGGCGGGGACCTCCGTGGCCCGCCCGGCCTTCCTGGCCGCGCCGCCCGCCCTGGGCATGATCCACAGGTCGGCGTTCCGGTCGGTCCACGCGATGTGCCGTGGGCCCGCCTCCAACTGCAGCGGTTTCGGGGACGGGAGTTCGCCGAGCACGCGGAGTTCGCGGGCGGCCGAGTCGTACACCTCCAGCGTCCCCGGCTCCGCGATCAGCAGCACCTCGGTCGCGCTCAGCCCGGTCACCGGGTACGTCGGCCGCCCCTTCGCGTCCTTGGCCGGCACCTTGACCACGGCCTGCGGCCACACCTCGGCGACGGGCTTGAGCTGGGCCGGGTCCGTCGGCATCGGGGTCGTCGCGGGCTCCGCGTGCCGCTGCCCGCCTCCCAGCACCGCCGTCGTGCCGCCTGTCACGGCGAGCACGGCCACCGCCACGGCCGCCACCAGCGCCCGCTGTCTGGCCCGCCGGGCGCGCCGCCGCCGGCTCACACCGGTCGCCAGGTCCGGGTGTCCGGCCTGCTCGGCGGCCGTTCGCAGCGTCCGCACCAGGTCATGTTCGCTTCTCATCGCGGCACCCGCGCCTCTCGCTTGATCCGGAGCTTGTCCAGGGCGCGGGCGGCCTGGCTGCGTACCGTTCCACGTGAAACCCCGAGGATCTCGGCGATCTCGTGGTCCGGCAGGTCCTCGTAGTAGCGCAGCACGAGGACGGCCCGCTGTTTGCGGGGCAGTTCCTGGAGTTCGGACCAGAGGTCGGCGTCACCGTAGCGGTCGTGCGCGCCGCGCTCGGGCACGGCGGCCACCAGGTCCTCCCGGCGCCGGCGGCGCCACGACCTGATGTGCAACCGGACCATGGTCGTACGGACGTAGCCCTCGGGGTCGTGCTTCTTGCGCACGCGGGGCCAGGCGTCACCCAGGCGGGCCAGCGCCTCCTGGGCCAGGTCGGCGGCGTCCTCGGCGTTGCCGGCCAGCACGTAGCCGTATCGGAGTAGCGCGTCGCCCCGGGTCCGGACGAACTCGTCGAAATCCTCCACGAACCCAGGGATCGCGTCAGGCGGGCAACTGTTGCACGCGGAAAGGGATCACTCGGCGGGGACGTACAGGCTGAGGGTCTCGGCGACGCACGCCGGCCGCTTCTCGCCCTCGATCTCGATCGTCATCTTCAGGTTGGACAGGTGACCGGCGGGGGTGCCCTTGACGTCGATCAGCTCGCCGACGGCCCGGATCCGCGCGCCGACCGGCACCGGCCTGGGGAAGCGCACCTTGTTGAGGCCGAAGTTCACCCCCATGGCGATGCCCTCCACCTTGACCAGGGAGAACATGAACGACGGCAGCAGCGACAACGTCAGGTACCCATGGGCGATCGTGCCGCCGAACGGCCCCTCCTTGGCCCGCTCCGCGTCCACGTGGATCCACTGATGGTCGTCGGTGGCGTCGGCGAAGGTGTTGACCTGTTCCTGAGTGACCGTGCGCCACTCGGTGGGGCCGAACGTCTCGCCGACGGCCGCCTTGAGTTCCTGTACATTCGCGAAGGTCCGCATGGCCCCGAACGCTATTGCGCCGACGGGACGGCTGCCAAGTTCAGCATCCTGTACGTGCCCCCGACCACCCAGTAGACGACCGAACCGGCCTCACCCGACAGGCCGTGCACCACCTGACGGTCGTCCTCGATCGTGGCCATCGTGCCGGTCTCCACGTCGTAGACGCCGGACTCGAACGGTACGAAGCGGTCGAGCACGGGCGCCCCCACCGGCCGGTTGGGGTCGCCGCCGATGCGGCGCTGCCGGCTGCCGTCGATCCGCTGCACGAACGTGCCCCGCGCGTCGTGGCCCAGGCACCAGCGCGGTCCGCAGCGCAGGCGTGTCGTCCCCGGCCGCGCGACGATGCCGGTGGACGCACCCGAGCTGAGATCGACCAGGACACGCTGGTCGCGTTCGTCGGACTCGCGCACCGGGGGGACGTCGCCGGCCCACGGCCACCTCAGCAGGTGCAGGCCGTCCCCGGCGGGGACGCGCGCGGGCGTGCCGCCGGTCAGCGGGACGCGCCACACGCCGCCGCGCCGTTCGGACCAGATGGCCCAGCCGTCGTTGACCGTGATCCGGTCGATGTCGGTACGCGCGCCGCGCAGCGTGGTCACCAGCCTGCCCGCGCCGCCCCCCAGCGGGGCCGTCCAGATCTCTCGCAGGGACCTGCCGGAGTGCAGCCAGATCACGTTCTCGCCGTCGGCGGACGCGGACGGCATCATGATCCGCCGTGCTCCGGGCACCTCGGTGACCAGCCGGATCCGGCCGGCCGCCGTGTCGAACACCTCCAGCCGTCCCGCGCCCTTCTTGCCCGGTTCCAGCGCGGCGAACAGGATCTCCGTCGGGCTGACGGCGGTGATCGGCTGGTAGCGGGCGCCGTCCGGGCCGGACACGGGCAGGGTGGACAGGGCCCCCGGCCACAACCGCTCCACCGGCACCGGCCGGGGGACGGGTGGCGCGGGCGTCGGCGTCGAGGCCACGTCGCCCGCGCCGCCACCGGACAGCACCACGCTCCTGACGCCCACGCCCAGCACCACCACGGCGAGCGCCGCCGCCAGCGTCCGCACCCTGCGCCGGGTCCTGCGCCGCCTGCGCAGCGCCACGCCCGCCAGCAGGTCGGTCTCTCCGGGGGCGCGCTCGCCCGCCGCCCGCAGTTCGACGGCCAGTTCCTCCTCGGTCCTCATGCCCGCTCCCTCTCGCGTACGGAAGGCTTGACGCGCAGCGCGTTCAACCCGCGGAACGCCTGGCTGCGCACGGTCCCCCGGGAGATGCCGAGGATGCCGGCGATCTCCTTGTCGGACAGGTCCTCGTAGTACCGCAGCACGAGGACGACCCGCTGCCTGCGTGGCAGCGTGGCCAGTTCCCGCCACAACTCGCCGCAGGAGTACTCCTCGGTGTACGCGCCCTCGGGCACGTCGGCCGTCACCTGCTCCCTGCGCCGCCTGCGCCACCAACTGATGTGCTGCCTGGCCATGACGGTGCGGACGTACGCCTCGGGGTTGTCCTTGTTGCGTACGCGCCTCCAGGAGTCGCTCAGCTTGAGCAACGCCTCCTGGACCAGGTCAGCCGCGTCGTCGGCGTTGCCGGTGAGCACGTAGCCGTATCGGAGCAGGGCCGAGCCCCGCGCCCGTACGAAATCTTCGAACTCCACATATCCCAGACGCAGCAGGGGCCCCGGGCTGTTGCAAAGATCTTTTACCTGAAACCATCGCATGAGTGTTCGAGTCCGCGCTACAGTTCTGGGTATCGCAATCGAACAGAGGTTCGGCCTGGTGAGAGGGGGTGTGTCCGATGACGATGCTCGCGCCCGCCCGTGCTCGGACACGCCGTAGCACTTTCTTCCCAAATCTAAGACGGCCGCTATATCCGGCAATAAAGTCCGAGAGCGTGGACCCTGTGCGAAACCCCTACGCTCCAGGCGCCGGGCAGCGCCCGCCGGAGCTCGCCGGGCGCGATCGCGAACTGCAGCAGTTCGAGGTCGTGCTGGAGCGGGTGGCCCGCGGCCGTCCCGAGCGCAGCATGGTCGTGACCGGCCTGCGCGGAGTGGGTAAGACCGTTCTGCTCAACACCTTCAAGTCCATGGCCATGCAGCGGCTGTGGGGCACGGGCAAGATCGAGGCCCGGCCCGACCAGTCGATCAGGCGGCCCGTGGCCGCCGCCCTGCACATGGCCATCCGCGAGCTGGCCCCGCGGCACCGCGCGCCCGAGCGCATCGAGGAGTTCCTCGGCGTGCTGAAGGCGTTCGCGATGCGCGATCCGGCCGCGGCCAAGGGCACCTCCCACTGGTCGCCCGGGATCGAGGTGCCGGCCAGCCGCGGGCGCGCCGACTCTGGCGACCTGGAGATCGACCTCACCGAGCTGTTCGTCGACGCCGCGAGCGTGGCCACCGACCTGGCGGTGGGCATCGCCCTGTTCATCGACGAGATGCAGGACGTCCAGCCCGCCGACGTCTCCGCGCTCTGCGCCGCCTGTCACGAGCTGTCGCAGACGGGCGGGCCGCTGATCGTGGTGGGCGCCGGGCTGCCGCATCTGCCGAGCGTGCTGTCGGCCAGCAAGAGCTATTCCGAGCGGCTGTTCCGCTACGCGCGCATCGACAAGCTCGACCGGGAGGCGGCCGACCTCGCGCTGATCCTGCCGGCGCGCGAGGAGGAGGTGGAGTTCACCCGGGAGGCGCTCGACGCGCTCTACGAGGCGGCCGACGGCTACCCCTACTTCGTGCAGGCCTACGGCAAGGTCGCCTGGGACCTCGCGCCGCGCAGCCCGATCACACTCGACGACGTCAAGGTCTCCTCGCCGGAGGCCGAGGAAGAGCTCGCGGTCGGGTTCTTCGGCAGCCGCTACGAGCGGGCCACCCCGGCCGAGCGCGACTACATGCACGCCATGGCGCAGATCGGCGACGAGCCGGTGCCGACTTCCGAGGTGGCCGACGCCCTCGGGCGCAAGCCGTCCAGCCTGTCGCCCGCCCGCGACAGCCTGATCAAGAAAGGGCTCATCTACAGCGCCGAGCGCGGCCTGATCGCGTTCACGGTGCCGCATTTCGGGAGATTCCTGCGCGCTCAGCCGATCTGAGCGACGCCCCTAGACCTCTATTGGGCTGTCTAGTGGGGAAGCTAGACAGCCCAATAGAGCTGTATCGCCATGCCTGTCGAGAGTCGTATACGGCTGTCTAGCATCAGGCCGATACCGGCGTATATTCCGGCAGAGATCCGCTGTCCGCCGCGCTGACCACGGCCATCCGCACCGCCGGCCGCCGCCCGCTCAGGTAGACGGCGAAGACGACGTCGTCGGCGTCGTGGTTGCGGAAGGCGAAGAAGCGCCAGCACAGCTCCCGCCAGGAGTCGTACGGCTCGGTCGAGGCCAGCTCGCCCGCGTGGGCCCGCCAGGTGCCGCTCGACCGCAGCCGCGCCAGGGTGACCGACTCGGCCGGGCCGCGGCGCTGCTCGCAGGGGGCGCGGTACCGTACCCGATCGATCAGCTCCTCCACCTCCGGCGAGAGCGCCACGAGCAGCGCCAGGCCGGCGGCCGTCAGCCACGACGGCGCGAGCACCGCCTCCCAGCCGGGCGCCGGCGACCACACCGACAGCGCCGCCATGCCGGTCAGCGCCACTGTCCGGCCGACCGAGCGCAGCCCGACCGGCGCGGAGCTCACCTCGCCGAAGCAGCCGCAGCCCGCGTCGGGCCGCCGCCTGCGCAATTCGGTCAGCACGTACGTGGACAGCGCGAAGAACGCGACCGTGCCCCACCGGAACAGCGGATGCGTGGTCAGCGACAGCCCCGTGGCCAGCACCAGCTCACCGGCCGCGCACACCAGCAGGGCCGGGGCCTGGAGGCGTCCCGGCATCAGCACCGCGGGCCCCAGCCTGGACAACGATCCGGGCTCGCCCCCGGAGCCGACGGTGATCACCTTCGCCACCGTGCCCAGGGCGAGCATGACGATCAGAAGCGGGAGCTGCGATTCCAGCACGAGCGTCACCCCAATCCGATCTGCGCGTTGAAGCATCCTTTGACCAGGTCGCCGCCGAGTTCCACGTACGAGGACGGCGACAACTCCGCGATCCGCCCGCGTGGCGAGGTGTCGCACTCCACGCACCGGTCGCAGAAGCGCCCCGCCAGGCACCCGCACGCGACCACCGGGACGTTCGCGGAGCGGTTCGCGCACACGTTCCTGACCTGCAGCAACGACCCCACCGACAGGTACGGCAGACCCGCGCACGACACGCCCGCCTCGGCGCAGCCGGTGTCGGCGCGCTCCAGCATGGGGTAGGCCGCGCCCCGCTCCTCCTCGTCGAACGTGTCCGACCAGGTGGCCGTGCCGGCGACGCGCGACTGTAACCCCGCGTACGCCGGCGGCGGGGGCGGCACCGACCGCGCCGGATACGGCGGTTGCGAGGTCGCGGGCAGCAGGGCGTGACTCGCCCCGTCGCGCCGGACGCCGATCGCGTCGAACAGGTAACCGGGCTCGAACTTGGGATGGCGCACCTGCAGCCGTCCGGACGAGCGGTAGGGCACGACGACCGTGCGGTGGCCGCGGTGCGGCCCGCAGTCGAGCTCGACCGTGAGGTCCTTGCGGCCCTGGACGGACAGGATCGTGCCTGTGATGCGGGTGGTGTCGGCCCAGATCCGCTCGACCACGCGGCCGTCGCGCAGGGCGCGCATCAGCACCATGGCGCCGGCGGGCAGGTCGGCGGGGGCGACGTCCGCGCCGTGCCAGGCGGTGGCCCAGGGGGCGATCACGAGCCGCTCCTCGGCCCCGCCGGGGGTCTCGATGGTGATCAGGTGGGGGCTGACGTCCAGAACCTCGCCGGCGACGGCCCGCAGCGGATCGCCGTCGCCCGGATCGGGCCCAGGAGGGCCGGTGTCCCGGCCGAGCGCGGCCGCGGCGAGCACCCGGCGGCGATCGACGTTCGATAAGCCCATCCGCCCTCCCTCGTCGGGTACTAGATTCACACGACTTGAGGGCGGCTTACGCCGTAGTGGCCCAGACGGGAGCAAAATACGCATCCCTGGGGAAGTGCCTTCACCTACGTCGGCGTACAAACCACCACCGACCTAGACGGACCTTTATCCTCGGCGGGCCGAAACCTGAATTGAGGTTCAGGCTGAATAGGGCATCAGGCTGCGATTCTGGCCACGATGCAGACCACCGGCTGGGAAGACGAGTTCCGCGAGTACGTCATGGCGCGCGGCCCAGCCCTGCTGCGCACGGCCCACCAGCTCACCGGCCATCCCCTGGACGCGGAGGACCTGCTGCAGAGCGCGCTGACCAAGACCTACCAGGCGTGGGACCGCATCGAGGACCGGGGCGCGCTCGACGGTTACGTGCGGCGGGCCATGGTGAACATCAACATCTCGCAGTGGCGGCGGCGCAAGCTGGAGGAGTACCCGTCGGACGAACTGCCCGAGCCCGTCACCGTGGAACCGGCGACCGGGACGGAGGTGCACGAGGCGCTCGAACAGGCGCTGCGCGAGCTTCCCGAGCGCATGCGGGCCGCGATCGTGCTGCGGTACTACGAGGACATGAGTGAGCCGGAGATCGCCAGGACGCTCGGGATCAGCGTCGGCACGGTCAAGAGCACGGTGTCGCGGGCGATGGCCAAACTCAGGACCGCCCTGGGGCTCTCGGGTTAGGGACGCCGCGCGGCGCTCTGGTGCTCTCCTGGGCAGGGACGCGCGGCTTCGGCGGCCCCCGCGGTGGCGCACGGGCGTACGACGTCCCTGATCTTGCGCAGGCTGCGCAGGAAAGCCTCCAGTTCGCCCTCGCCGAGCAGCCCGGTGAAGCACTCCTCGATGTCCCGGAGATGCTCGGGCAGCACCGACTCCAGCCGCTCGCGCCCCACGTCGGTGAGCGCGGCGTAGGAGGCCCGGCGGTCGCTGGCGCAGGACTCCCGCGTGACCAGCCCCTCGCGTTCGAGCCGATCGACCACCCGGGTCACCCCGCTGGTGGACAACTGGGTCTGCGCGGCCAGGTCGCTCATCCGCAGCCGTTGCCCTGGGGAGCGAGCCAGCCGGATGACGGTCTCGAAGTCGATCTCCGACAACCCCGCGGCGCTCAGCACCGGCTGGAACCGGCTCATCAACCCGGAGTGCACCTCGGTCAGCAGTCCGATGGCCGTCAGCCTGGAGTCGTCGAAGTTCGTCACGCTCATACCTTATCGGACGTTAGTTGACGCGCGGAATATTCCTCATGTAGACAGTTGTTGCCGCAGACATCCAAGCGACACCGAACCTCTGAGGAGAACCCCGATGACCACCCGCACCTGGGAGTCCCTGACCATCCCGGCCGCCGGCACCTACAACCTCGACGTGGCCCACACCACCATCGGCTTCGTCGTCAAGCACATGATGGTCAGCAAGGTCCGCGGCCACTTCGGCACCTTCAGCGGCTCGGTCACGATCGCGGACAACCCGCTGGAGTCCTCCGCCGAGCTCACGATCCAGGCCGAGAGCATCACCACCGGCATGCCGGACCGCGACGGACACCTCCGCAGCGACGACTTCCTCGGTGTCGAGAAGTTCCCGCAGATCACCTTCAGGAGCACGCGCGTGGTCGGCCACTCCGGTGACGAGTTCACCGTCGCCGGCGACCTGACCGTCCGCGACGTCACCAAGGAAGTCGAGCTCAAGGTCGAGTACGGCGGCTCCGGCACGAACCCCTGGGGCCAGGCCGTCTGGGGCTTCTCGATCGCCACGGAGTTCGACCGCGAGGAGTTCGGCCTGACCTGGAACCAGGCCCTGGAGACCGGCGGCGTGCTGGTGGGCAAGAAGGTCAAGATCGAGATCGAGGGCGAGGCGAACCCGGCCGCCTGACCTTCCCCGATAGGTTGTCCACAGGGGTGAAGCCCGTCTCAGCTCTGGGCGGGCTTCATCCACAGGGAGTTACCCACAGCCTGTTGATAACTCTTGGTGAAGACTGGGAGGGCAATCGCTTTGCCGCCTCGCCAGAAGGCCGGTACTCTGTCCTGAGCCGCGCAGGCTCCTGGAGGATTCGCCTAGTCAGGTCTATGGCGCCGCACTGCTAATGCGGTTTGGGTTTACCGCCCATCCGGGGTTCAAATCCCCGATCCTCCGCAGGTGAAAGGCCCTCTCCCCAGCTTTGGGGAGAGGGCCTTTTTTGATCTCTGTGGGCATCAGGGTTGCAGTTGCCGGTCAGGGAGTGTTCCAGGGCACTTGGTCCTCGTTGCGCGGTGACCGAGGGCCTCCTGTGCGACGCGGATGTGGACGCCGGTTCAGCGCCGCAGTGGGTCGTGATCGATGCAGTTCCCAAGAGCTGTCAGCGGCGACTCGTTAGCCTGGCCCCGTGGCGATCATCGGAAGGAAGATCGGGGTCTTCGTCATCTGCGTCGGGCTCCTGCTACCGGTTGCCAGTTGCATGAGGGCCGCGGGCACCTATTTGCCCTATCAGGACCCGACGCCGGAGATGCTGAGGGAGCATGCCGAGGCCGCCGCCCGTGCGGACTTGATGAACCTCCGTGCGATGGCGGCCGGTGCCCTGCTGGCCCTGACGGGTACCGCTCTTCTTGCCTGCACGGCAGTACAGCGACGTCGGGTTCAACGTACGCGGGATGGATCTCCCCTGGCGGAGTCCGGTTCGCCGCCGGACTCAATCGTCAACAATAGTTGACGCCGGCATGCTGGTCAATCTAAGTTGACGCCATGGGAAGGGATGAGAAACCCGGAGACAACGACGTACCGACGCCCGTGATGGTCGATGTAGGTGATCACGCGCTGTGGGCACAGGTTCGGGGGAGAGGCCCCACAGTGGTTCTCGACTGCGGCGGCTCAGGCCAGGGCGTGGGCGCCTGGGGGGAGGAACTGGAGCGCGCGTTGGCCGAGCGTGTCACTGTGGTGACCTACGATCGGGCCGGCGTCGGCCGCTCCGGTGGATCGCAGGCCCGTACCGTCACCGAGATGGCCGATGACCTGCGCCGGCTTCTTCGCGCCCTGCACCTCGAACTGCCGGCGGTATTCGTGGGCTGGTCCTACGGCGGGCTCGTCACCCAGCTCTATGCCGCCCGCCATCCCGGTGACGTGTCGGGGCTGGTCTTCGTGGATCCGACCGCCGGCGGAACCCCGCCGGGCTCGGCGCTCGTACGCGACCTGTCGTTCGTCCTGGCTCCACGGTTGCTGGGTCTGCGTGCGATGTTCGGCGGCACCCACGCGCGGCCACTGCGCGAACTGGCCGTCACCCTGACCGGGATGCAGGACGCCATGCGCGAGGTCGCCCAGGCGCGTCAGGAGAGCGGGTTGCCGCCTGTGCCCATCCGTGTGATCACGGCAGGCAGGCGGCCACGGATGCCCAAAGCGCACCTGGAGCATCTGAACGCCGACCATCACACTCTGGCCGGCCAGTCCCCGTACGGGCGGGTGATGGTCGCCGAGCGCGCCGGCCACCAGATTCCACTTGAGCAACCGGAGATCATTATTCAGGCGGTTGAGGAGGTGTCGGGACTGCCGCCAACGTCACAGGAAGACCCGAACGGGTGAGTCGCTGAAATTCCGATACTCCCTACCGTTCTCGCGCGCATAGTCGGCATCGAAGTCGATCGACTCGATCTGATACATGCGGTTCATCCGGTGGCTGAGATGGGCGCGACGCCGGTAGATCTTGGTCAGGGGAAGTGTTTCGACCGGGTCCGGCCAGATATCGAAGGACGCTCCAGCCATGAGCGCCCGACGGCATGCACGGCCCGCTTCCCCTGCGTGGTCCAGGAGTTGGACGAGCGTCCCTCGGTCCATGAGGGCGGCGTACGCGCAGCGATCACGAGGAGGGCGGCGGACGTGCCGCGATTCGACGCCGTAGTGCGCGGGGTCGAGGTGGAGATCAGTACGGTTGAGCGACAGGTCGACTCGGACGGGATGGAATGCGTCGGACGTGGCCCGTGGGAGCACTTTGTGTGGGTCGCGTGTGGCTCGTACCGAGTGCCTGCGGTTCGTCTGGAGCTACAGCTTGCGACGGAACTCCTGCGGGGCCGGGCCGATCGTTACGAACCGCTCCTCGACCACATGAGCGCGGGTGGATGTGATCCTGACCTGTTGCGTCGAGCCTTGAGGGACCAGGGCGGGTCAACGAGAGGGAACGCCAGGCGATCGAGGATCGGCAGTTGGATCCTTTCCACATCTACCTGGCCACGAGGCGCGGCAGAGCATGTCCAAGATGAACGACTGCCTGAAAACGCTGCACGCTTACCTGCCGAAGGAAGTCGTCTGTTACGTCCCCAGCTACTGACCGGCCCCGCATGTTCAGGACCGCCACGCCGCGCGGCAACCAGGCGGGCGTCGCGGTGGGTGGTCGATAGAGTACGTAGAGCATGCGTATGGCGCGGTTCTCGGTGCTCGCTCTGGCGCTCGCGGCGGGGGCCGTGGACGCGCTGAGCTTTCTGGCGTTCGGCGAGGTGTTCACCGCCAACATGACCGGCAACATCGTGCTGCTCGGCCTGGCGCTGGGGCTCGGGCGGACGGCGCACGTGGTGGGGTCCGGGCTGGCGTTCGCGGGGTTCTGTGCCGGGCTCGCGGTGGGTTTCGGGCTGGTCGGACGGGCCTCCGGCGACGGCGTGGCGCGGCGGCCCGCCGTCGCGCTGGGGGTGGAGCTGGCACTGCTGGCCGGGGTGGCCGTGGGCTGGGCGGTGCAGGCGCCGCGGCTGGCGCTCATCGCGGCCTCGGCGGTGGCGATGGGGCTGCAGAGCGCGGTGACGCGGTGGGCGGGCGGGTCGGGGTTGTCCACGACGTACCTGACGGGGACGGTGACCGGGCTGGCGGGGCACGTGGTCGGCTCGTGGAATCCGGTCCCGGGCGAGGGGAGGGGCGGTGGTGTGGCGCGGCCGTTGGGGGTGGTGTCGTCGGTCGCGGCGGGTGCCGTGCTGGCGGCGGTGAGCCTGCGGTTGTGGCCGCCCGTGGCGCCGTTGATCGCTCCCGTCGCGGTGGCGGTCGCGACGGGCTGGTGGGCGCTTTCGGTCCGGCGATGAAAGTACGAACCCCCCGGGACCGGAGGGTGATGTATCGGGTGCGCCACGTGATGACCGCCTGTTGGGCGACGGCGGGCGCGGTTACCTTTGCGGCATGAGTGAGCTGCGGGAACGGAAGTACGAGCGGTGGTTCCGCGCCGCGGACGTGGACGGTGACGGGGCCGTCACGCGGCAGGACACCGTGCTGATGAGCGAGCGGTACGCCGAGGCGCGAGGGCTCGCCCCGGACTCGCCGCAGGCGCACGCGATCAACGAACTGATGCACCGGTTCTGGAGCTTCGTCGTCGCCCCGGCCGACACCGACCAGGACGACAAGGTGACGCTGGAGGAGATGACACGGGCGTTCACCGAGACCTTCGCCGACCGCGTCCACTATCCCGAGCAGCTCGCGCCGATCGCCGACCGGTACTTCGAGCTGGCCGACGCCGACCGTGACGGCGTGATCAGCCTCGCCGAGTTCACCCACATCTTCGCGACGACGGGACGCGCTCCGGCCGACGAGTGCGCCGAGGTGTTCGAGCAGCTCGACCTCGACGCCTCGCGCGGGTTGTCCAGGGCCGAGTATCACCGCGCGGTGGGTGAGTTCTTCTACGGGGACGATCCCGAGTCGCCGGCCAACCACCTGTTCGGCCGTCTCTGAGAGCGGGCCGCGCCGGGCGGCGTCACATGTCCTGCCGGTGCGCCTCACTGAGCTGGATGATCTGGACGTAGTTGCCGTCCGGGTCGATCGCGGTGGCGAACAGGCTGCCGTCGCGGTCCTCGATCTCGGCCAGCCATTTCGTGCCCTCCCGCTCCATGCGGGCCGCGACCGCGCGGGCGTCCTCGACGTCGAAGTTGAGTATCACCCGGCCGGGTTCGGGGTTCTGCGCGCCGACGTCCGCGCGGGTGTCGATGAACAGGTAGAACCCGCCGAAATTCAGCACCCGGTAGCCGTTGACGCCGGCGTCGTGTTCCGGGTCGAGCACGGAGGCGTACCAGGTGCTCAGTCGGTCGGGGTCGGTGCTGGACAGCAGCAGGCTGCCGAGGACGGGCCGCTTCATGGCGACTTCCCTTCTGCGGGGGCGGTTCTGGTGGGGGATGTCGGCATACGGACCGGGCGCGGCGGCGAAAGTCATCGGTGGCGGCGCAAAAGCGCGCGGCGCGCCCTGGGGAAGGGGCGCGCCGCGCGGTCTGGAGGAGTTGCTCAGCCGACGCGGAGCGTGAGGCCGTACACGCTCAGGGCCTCGTTGACCGGCTGGTGGTACGTGGTGCCGCCGACGCTGCAGTTGCCCGAGCCGCCGGACGTCATGCCCTGGGCCTGGCTGCCCGAGATGAACGAGCCGCCGGAGTCGCCGGGCTCGGCGCACGCGCTGGTGCGGGTCAGGCCGGAGACGGTGCCCTGCGGGTAGGTGACGGAGGCGTTGTGCTGCTGGATGGTGCCGCAGCGCCAGCCGGTGGTCGAGCCGGAGCGGCAGATGGACGAGCCGACGGCGGCCTGGGTGGAGCCGCGCACGGTCACGTTCGCGCCGCCGGAGCCGCGCACGTACGGCGTCGTGGTGTTGCCGGGGGCGGCGACCCAGGCGTAGTCGTTGCCCGGGAACGACGAGCCCTGGAAGGTGCCGGTCGGGCTGCTGGTGGCGGAGCCGGCCCGGCCGCAGTGTCCGGCGGTGACGAAGCCGGGGGTGGTGCCGCGGGTGACGGAGAAGCCGACGCTGCACCGGCTGGAGCCGATGTAGTAGGCCGCGCCGCCGACGATGTTGATGAACGTCGTCGGACGCTCGGCCGTCGCCGACACGGTGACCGCGGACCTGTCCACGCCCGCCGCCGCGGCGAGCGCCTCGGCGGCCTCGACCGTGGGCGCCTGGATGGAGACGGTGTTGGTCGCCACGTCGACGTACCACAGCGCGGCACCGGCCTTGGCCCGCTTGGGCGCCTGGTCGAGCTGCCCGACGATGCCGTTGAGCTGGTCCAGCGAACGCTGGACCACGACGGGCTGGGCGCCCTGCGCCTGGATGGTCGCCGTGGTCGCCGCGTCGGTGGTGGCGACCATGAGCTTGGAGGCGTCGGCGTTCAGCCATGCGCCGCCGAAGGAGCCGCCCAATGCGGTGGTGAGGCTCGCTTCGGTGGCGGCGGCGCGCTCCTCGTTGGCCAGCCGAGCGATGACCTGGGCCTCGGAGAGGCCGAGGTCGCGCTCGAGCGCGTCGATCACTGCGGGGGGTGCGGGGGGAGTGGCGGCTTGTGGCGCCGGTGTGGCGGCTGCTGCGCTGAGGGGGGTGGCCAGGCAGACGGCGAGGATGGCGCCGCCTACCAGCGCACAGCGTTTACTCAACATGTGCACTCCTCGTGTGGGGGTGCTGTCAAGCTAACGGCTGCTTCAGCGCCTGCTTAGATACCAAACGTGACTTATTTCGGTGTTATGGGGGCTTTTTGGTCCTTGACCTGAATGTGAAAATTGCCGCCTTTAAGACGGGCAGGCGGACAAGGCCGCGTCGTCACCGGCCGGCCTGCCGGGCCGTCAGCACGGCCACGGCCAGGTACGGCAGCGTCAGCAGCGCGAAGGCCACCCCGTGCGACACGTACGGCGACGCCGCCCCGTACGCGGCGTAGACGCCGAGTGTCACCACGTTCGTCCCGAGGCCGGCCACCGAGGTCGCGGTGGCGCGGGCCGGCCCGCTGATCCGCTCCTGCAACCGCACGTCGGCCAGCACCTGGGCGAGCTGGAACGCCCCGACCGCCAGGGCGATCGCCACGAACCCGGCCGGGTGCCCGCTCAGCGCGCCCGCGCCCATGAGCAGCGCCGCCAGGCCGAGCAGCAGGCCGTACCCGCGGGCCGGCAGGCGTTCGGCGGCCCCGGCCAGCAGGCCGCCCGCCGTGGCGCCGACCCAGACCAGCAGGATCAGCAGCGGGATCGTGGCCTTGGCCACGCCCGTCTCGGCCCCGAGGAACGGCACGTACTCCTCCAGCGCGCCCCAGATCGCCGTCACGAACGCGACCGTCAGCATGGCACGCAGCACGCCGCGGTCGGCGCGGGCCAGCCCGATCCCCTCCCGCAGGATCGTCAGGTAGCGCACCTCACGGGAGGCGCCCGGCGTGCGGTGCTCGGGGAGCGTCAGGGCGACGGCCGCGCACAGGACGCAGGCCAGCACGCTGGCCGCCCCCACGACGGGGTATCCGCCGGTCGCGAACACCGGCGCGGCCAGGCCGATCGCCCCCGCGCTGCCGGCCAGGCCGAGCGCACTGGCGCGGCCCATGACGCCCGCGTACCGGCGGGACATGCCGCGCCGTCCCATCTCCTCGTACGCGAGCGCCTCGTACGAGCCGGAGACCAGCGCCTCCCCGGCCCCCCACAACACGAACCCGGCCGCGAACACCCAGTAGGACGGGAAGAGCACCCACGCCGCGAAGCCGAGGCCGGTCAGCAGCGGGCCGAGGCAGAGCAGCAGGCGCCGGGAGACGGTGTCGGCCCAGGCGCCGGAGGGCACCTCCAGCACCATGCCCGTCACCGACCAGATGACGAACAGCGACGAGGTCTGGGCCACGGAGAGCCCGGTGTCGGTGAACAGCAACGTGTACACCGGGTAGAGCAGGATGAACTCGCTGAGGAACGCGTAGGCGTACAGCGACACGACAAGCATGAAGGGCCTTCCGAGGGGACGAACAGGGGCTCCGAGTGCATGTCCGCTCGGAGGCCCGCGCGCCCCGCGCCGGCCCGTGGTGATGGATCAATGTCGCCAGATCATGTGAGCGAGTCTAGGCGCTGACGTCCCCGATGCGCGCGCGGAAATCGCGGCGGCGCAGCGCGTCCAGCGTGGCCGTCATGAGCTGCTCCAGCGGCACGGGCAACTCGGCGTCCAGCTCGCGCACGGCCCGCTCGGTGGCCGCCCACTCGGCCTCGATCAGGGGGAGCGCGGCGCGGGCCCGGCCGGTGAGATGGACGATGCGGTGCCGGGCGTCGGAGCCCTTCTCCATGGTGACGAACCCGCTGCGGCGCATCTGGACCACGGTCTGGCTGGCGGCCGAGTGCGTCACGCCGATGGCCGCGGCCAGATCGCGGATGGGCAGCGGGCCCTGCTCCACCAGCGTGCGCACGACGGGCGAGTAGCGGGGACGGTAGTCGGGCAGGCCGTGCTCGGCGTAGAGGTCGGCGATGGCGCCGTCCATCAGCTCGTGCACGTGCCGCATCAGGGCGCCGAGTCCGATCACCGGGCCAATGTAACAGTGCTGTCGGGCTTCGGCGGCGCGATGCGTCCGCCCTGGGCTACGCTGCGGGCGTGGCACTGGCAGTGTGCGTGGTGGTCCGATAACGCAAGGCGGTGACGTACGGCGTGCACGCGCTGTTCGCCGCCCTCCAGAGTTCGGGGGTCGAGCACGAGCTGCGGCTCGGCACAACCCCGGAGGAGACCGCCGGGCACATCCAGGGCAGCGACGCCGACCGCGTGCTCGTGCTCTGGTCGTTCTACTCGCCCGACGCCGAGGCCATGGCCGCCGAACTGGCCGAGGTCAGATCGCGCACCGTCCGGCCCGGACCGCCCGCCCGCGGTCCGGGCCGGACGGCCCGCACTCGCGGGTGTGACAGGCGGCGCTAATCGCGCGCTAGCGACGCGCTAGCAGTGAAGATCACTATTCCGCCACGCCGCCGGGGTACCGCCACGGGGCTCGGCCCGCACACCTGCTGGAGTAGTGAATGACCGAACCCGCCTTCGAGGATTCCGCGCCGCGACAGGTATGGGGGCCCGGACGTTCGTGGTCTCCCGGATATCGAGTGGACGGCCAGAATCTCGACGCGACCCCCGACACGGAGATGCCGGAGTGGCGCGAGTGGGCCCTGGACGGTGGGCCGACCACGTGGCCGGAGGCAGGGGACGTCCTGGAGGTCGATCGTGCCGCGGTGCGGGACGCCGCCCGCGCGTTGCTGACCGACCTGGAGTCCTATACCGCGCTGCGGGTGCTGCCGAGGTCGGAGACGGGCGCCCCCATAACGCCGGAAGAGGGCCCCATGCCCATCCCGCTCCTGCGCCCGCCCTCCTTCGGCCAGTTCCATCCCGGAGTCGACCTGGCGTACGACCAGCCCCTGCTCATCTGGAACACCGGTGACGCCGGTACCATCAACCACTTCCACGCTTTCATGGAGCGGTCACTCGAGCAGTTTTTCCGGTCGTACTCCTCCTGCATCATCAAACTGGCCCAGAGCGTCGAGGAGTACGAACTGGCGGAGGCCGCCTCGGCCCTGAGCGATCTCGAGGCATACAAGAGCGATGGCGAGTGACGTGACATGACCAACCTGACGGCCTGGTACAAGGGCGCTATCAGCCCGGACGGCGCCCTTCTTGAGATGCGGTGCGACAGGGACGCCTATGGGATCGGCCCGACCAACGAATACTGGAGACGCCTGAAGTACATCGAGGGCGAGGCAGCGGGACTGTACGGAAGGGAGCTCACTTCGATCGCGGACACCTTGGTGGAGACCGTCTCCGCCATCACCGCGAAGGGCCAGGATCTGGCCGATGCCTGGGGTGGAGAGGCCGCCAAGGAGGCGGTTCGCGAGCTTGGCGTGCTCAGGAAAGCGGTCATCGAACTGGCGGCTGCCGTGGGAACGGTCGGGGAGGGCACGCGCTGGTTCGGCGAAGAGGTCTACCCGGCCTTCGCCGACACCCTCATCGGCGGCTTCGAGGGGTGGGCGGACCCCATCTGGGATCACGAGTCCGAAGGCAACGGCTGCGACTGCCCCCTGCCCTACGCCAATCCGCTGGCGTGGACCGGGGTCGACTCCGCCACGTGCATCCGGCAGGAACACGAGTACTACTACGAGTACAGCGACAGGTGGGTCACCCAACCCCGTGACGCGATCGCGGTGGCCAACCGCGAAGACTTCTACGCCGGCGAGCTCGGCCGCTTCGTCAACGAGACGGAGCGTCAGGCGATAGAGGACCGGCGCCTGGACCCCCGGACCGCCTACGAGACCGCGGCGGCCCGCCAGATGATGGACCGGCTGAACGGCTATTTCGAACAGTTGCACGCGTTCCTGCCGGAGAAGGCCGTCTGCCGCTTTCCCGGCGACACGTAGCGCCGGGCGCTCCAGGACGACGCGCCGCTCGCCTCGGTCCCCGGGCTGGCGATCAAGGACGCCGACGGCGTCGCGCTGCGCACCAGGCCCACCTCGCTCTCGTACGGCTCGCAGGGGCCCGACCCCGACCTCGGGGCGGTGGAGGAACTGCTGGCCGGGGTCAAGGAGGAACTGCCGCGGAACCGGCGGGTCTTCTGGCCGAGCACGGCTTCCGGCCCAACGTCGACTTCATCTTCGGCATGCCGGGGGAGTCGGAGGAGGACCAGGCGCAGTCGCTCCGGCTCGCCGCCGACCTCGCCGACCTGGGCGCGCGCATCCACACGCACACGTTCATGCCGCTGCCGGGCACGCCGTGGCGCGACGCGGAGCCGGCGTTCATCCCGCTGGCCACCATGAGCGAACTCGACCGGCTGGCCCAGCGCGGCGACGCCTACGGGCACTGGCGCAGGCAGGCCGAGCACGCCGCGCGGCTGGCCGAGACGGCCAAGGCGTACCCGCGCCGGGCCCGCCGTCGCCGCGCCGCCGACTGACCCGGCCCGGCGGTACACCGGGGGGTCAGTGATCGTCCTCCTCGTCCAGCGCCCGCAGCGCGCGCTCGAAGGCGTCGCCGATCGGCCGCAGCGCCTCGGAGAAGGCGTTGACGAGCGGACCGAAGATCTCGCCCACCTCGGTCATGAGGTCGGGGCTCTTGCTCTCGGGAGGCGACCAGCGCATGGCGTCCGCGCTCAGCGTCTCCCACTCCTCGACGACGCCGTCGATGGCGTCGAGCACATGATCAGGATCGCTTGGCATGACCGTTTCTCCGTGAAAGGGCCGATACCCCCAAGGTACGTCAAGCGGGGACGGACACGCCCACGCCGCCTCGGGTCCGGGCGCCGAACCGCCGCTTGTCGGCGTTCAGGTCGAGCGGGCGGATCGCGGTGCGTCCGGCGATGATCTCCTCGGTCAGCAGCGCGGCCGGGACCAGCCACGACACCTCGAACTCCAGCCCGTCGGGGTCGCGTGCGTACAGCGCCTTGGTGGTGCTGTGGTCGGAGGCGCCGACGAGCGCGTCCAGCTCGGCCAGCTTGGCCTGTACGCGCTCCAGCTCGTCCAGGGTGTCGACCTCCCACGCCAGGTGGTACAGGCCGACGGACGTGCGGCCGGCTCCCGAAGGGGCGGCCTGCGCGCCGATCTGGAACAGGCCCAGGTCGTGATCGTTGGACGAGCCCGGGGCCTGGAGGAAGGCGGCGCCCCGCATGCTCATGACGATCTCGAAACCGAGGGCCTCCTGGTAGAAGGCGACACTGCGCTCCACGTCGCGGACGTAGAGGACCGCGTGGTTGAGCCGTTGGACCGGCATGGTGTGCCCCTTTCGACAGGGTTCCGGGCCTCACGTTCCAATTTAGTTGAACGCGCATATATCTCGCGACGGCCAGATGAGGACGAACCGACACGCGGGGCGGGGTAGCGAGAAAACTGTCGTGCCGAGGCCGTAGCGTTCTCCCGGTACCCGACCGAGGAGAGGCTGATGTACGACACCGAAGAGGCGCTGTTCCGGGCGGTTCACGGGATCGCGGGCCGGTTCGCCGGCCAGCCCGTCCCCGTGGTCATGGACGCCTTGCTGCGTCATCTGCCCAAGGCCCCCGGCCTCGAGGTGACCGAGATCAGGAAGATCGCCGAGGAGATCAGCGTGGGGCGCGATCCCTCCGGGTTGTAGCCACCGCTTGTGGACGGGCGACCGCCGGGGGAGCATCGGACCATGGACGAGCGGGGCCGCGGGCGCGTGATCCGCCCCGGCGGGCCGCTCGGCCCCCGCCGGGAGCCCACGGGATACGGTCCTGGGGCAGCCGCGGCGCGCGGATACCATTTCTCCCATCTGAACCAGCTTGCGCTGGAGCACTTGTTAGGAGTTCGTGGGTGACGCTGGTCGCTGGGGTCGATTCCTCCACGCAGAGTTGCAAGGTCGTCATTCGAGACGCGCAGACGGGAGCACTGGTGCGGCAGGGCCGCGCCACCCACCCCGCGGGCACCGAGGTGCACCCCTCCCACTGGTGGGCCGCGTTACTGCGGGCCGTCGAGGAGGCCGGCGGGCTGCACGACGTCGCCGCCGTCAGCGTGGGCGGGCAGCAGCACGGCATGGTCTGCCTCGACGAGTCAGGCAACGTCGTACGCGACGCGCTGCTGTGGAACGACACCCGCTCCGCGCAGGCGGCCACCGACCTGACCGCCGAACTCGGCGGGCCGCAGGCGTGGGCCGACGCGGTCGGCGCGGTGCCCGTGGCGTCGTTCACGGTGACCAAGCTGCGCTGGCTGGCCGAGCACGAGCCGGACAACGCCCGCCGCACGGCCGCCGTCTGCCTGCCGCACGACTGGCTCACATGGCGGCTGTCGGGGGCGCTGGCCTCCGGCGTGCCCTTCTCGCCCGACGCCTGGGCGGACGCACCGCTGGCGCCGCTGTCCCACCTGGCCACCGACCGGGGTGACGCCTCGGGCACCGGCTACTGGTCGCCCGCGACGGGCGCGTACCGTACCGACCTGCTCAAGGCCGCCTTCGGGGCGGTCCCGCTGCTGCCCAGGGTGCTGGGGCCGGTCGAGGAGGTGGGCGCGGCCGTCGCCGGCGGCCCGGGCGCGGTGCTGATCGCGCCCGGCACGGGCGACAACATGGCCGCCGCGCTGGGCGTGGGCGCCAGGCCGGGCGACGTCGTGGTGTCGCTGGGCACGTCCGGCACGGTGTTCGCGGTGGCGGAGACGCCCAGCGCCGACCCCACGGGCGCGGTCGCCGGGTTCGCCGACGCGACGGGGCGCTTCCTGCCGCTGGTGTGCACGCTCAACGCCGCCCGCGTCATGGACGCCGCCGCCCGCGTCCTCGGGGTCTCGCTGGACGAGTTCGGCTCCCTCGCCCTCCAGGCGCCGCCCGGGGCCGACGGCCTCACCCTGGTGCCCTACCTCGAAGGCGAGCGCACCCCCAACCGTCCCACCGCGACCGGCTCCGTGCACGGCCTCACCCTCGCCACCTCGACCCCGGCCCACCTGGCCAGGGCCGCCGTCGAGGGCATGCTCTGCGGTCTCGCCGACGCGCTCGACGCGCTGGCCATGCGGCCGGAGCGGGTGCTGCTGATCGGCGGCGCGGCCCGCTCGGAGGCGGTCCGCCGGATCGCCCCGACGATCTTCGGCGTCCGGATCACGGTGCCGCCGCCCGCCGAGTACGTCGCCGACGGGGCGGCCTTCCAGGCGGCGACGCTGGTGGGCACGCCCGACTGGCAGTCGTCGGAGACGGCCTCGTACGAGGGGGCGGCGGTGCCGTCGATCCGCGAGCGCTACGCCCGCGCGACCGGCCACATCCTGGATTGACCCGCGCCGGGCGAGCGCCGCTCGGGGGCGTTCCCCGACGCGACGCCGCCCGCCGGGCATCGTCCCGGCCGCCACGAGAGGGCACGGGCCGGAAGGGCGTCGGCCCGGCCGCCGCGAGGGCCGGACTCAGGGGTGGGTCAGGGTCGGGTAGGGGGCCGCGCCGGATGCGCCGGCCCGCGTCCCGGCGCGAGAGTGAAGCCATGACCGCAGTGAAGAGGCTCTACCCCTGGATCGCCTGCGCCTCGATCCTGTTCTCGGTCGTCGCCGTGGTGGCGGGCCAGTTCGGCCCCGACCCTTACCTCGACCCCCTGAACGTCACCGTCAGCGAGTACGCCGTGTCGGACCGCGGGGGCATGACGGAGGTCGCCATGGCGGTGCTCGGGATCGGTTCCCTGGCGTTGCTGGCGGGGCTGCGGTCGGCCGGGGCGCCCGTCAGGGGAGCCCCGCAGTGGCTGCTGGCGGTGTGGTCGGTCGCCCTCGTGGTGGCGGCGCTGGTCCCGACCACGCCCATCGGCCACGACCTCGACACGGCGGCCATGGTCCACCGGTACGTCTCCGTCGCCGCCTTCGTGAGTCTGCCGGCCGCCGGCGCGCTGCTGGTCCCCAGATTGTCCTCGGACGCGTCGTGGAAGCCCGTGGCGCGGGTGGTGGAGTGGGTGGCCCTGGCGGGCGGTTTCGGGCTGCTGGCGATCACGTACGTGGCCATGCCGGGCGAGCGGGTGCTGATCGGCCTCGTCGAGCGGGTGCTGCTGGGCACGGAGGTGGCGTTGCTGGCGGTGCTGGCGGCCTGGCTGGTACGCCTGACGTGGTGGCCCGTTGTCACGAAGGCCGTAAATTTCCCGACATACCACAGATTTATCGCTAGTCGATCTTAAAACCATCTGTATCGGTGCTAGTCTCTCCCGCGATCTTCTATCCGGGAGCAGGTGTCATGGCATCGGGCAGATCCATCAGATTCAAGATCTCGACCCTGCTCGTCATCCCGTTGGTCTCCCTGATCACGCTCTGGGGCTTCGCCGCGAGCACCACGTCAGGCGAGGCTCTCAACCTGCTCAAGGTCGAGACCATCTGGACCGGCATCATCAACAACGCCGACGGACTGGTCGGCAACCTCCAGACCGAACGCCTGATCTCCGCCCAGCTCATCGCCGGGACGAGCGAGGACGAGGACGCGCTGGCCAAGGCGCGGGCCAAGGTCGACAACAACAACCGGACCCTGCGTCAGCGCGGCATGGCGGAGGACACCCAGTCGGCGCTCTCGCAGGACGCGCGGACCCAGCTCCAGACGGTCTTCGAGACCATCGACCGGCTGACGGACATCCGCCGCAAGGTGGACAACCGCCAGCTCACCCCCGGAAACCTGGTCACCGAGTACGCGCGGATCTCCGACGAGATCCACCTGCTGTACTCCCGGCTGACGGTGAGCACCGACCTGCAGCTCTCCCTGCAGGCCCAGGGCCTCATCGCCGCCGACGAAGTACGCGAGCTGCTCGCCCGTGAGCATGCCCTGGTGGTCGCCTCCAACGGCCGGGCGAGCATGCACGACATGCACCTGCTGGCCGCCATCAACGGCACCCGGGCCCACCTGTTCCCCAAGGCGCTGGCCAACCTCGACACCGAACTGCGCAGCCCGTTCGAGAAGCTGTACTACTCCCCCCGCTACGTCACGATGGAGAACCTCCTCGAGTCCTACATCAGCGGCCGGGCGCTCGACGTGGACCTCTGGCGGGGCATCTCGGACCAGGTGCAGAAGGAGTACCGCGACGCCGTCTGGAGCACCGGCGACAAGCTGCTGGCCAGGATGGAGCCCGCGGGCGTGGCCGTCATCGTGCGGGCCGCCGTCGCGGGCGCGCTCGGCCTGATCGCGGTCGTCGCCTCGATCGTCATCTCGATCAGGATCGGCCGCCGGCTCACCCGCGAGCTGGGGGCGCTGCGCCGTACCGCGCTGGACCTGGCGGAGATCAGGCTGCCCGACGTCGTGACCAAGCTGCGCAAGGGCGAGCGCGTGGACATCGCGGCCGAGGCCCCGCCCATCACGGTCGGCCAGAAGTCGACCAGCGAGGTCCGCGACCTCGCGGCGGCGTTCGACAGCGTGCAGCACACCGCCGTGGACGCCGCCGTCGAGCAGGCCAGGCTGCGCGAGGGTGTCTCCGAGGCGCTGCGGAACCTGGCCAGGCGCAGCCAGTCGCTGCTGCAGCGCCAGCTCCGGCTGCTGGACGAGATGCAGCGCCAGACCGAGGAGCCGGAGGCGCTGGAGCGCCTGTTCCGGCTCGACCACCTGACCACCCGCATGCGCCGCCACGCGGAGGGCCTCGTGCTGCTCTCGGGCGGCTCGGCGGGCCGCAGGTGGCGCGGCGCCATCCCGATGGAGGACGTGCTCAGCGGCGCCGCCGCCCAGGTCGAGGAGTACACCCGGGTCCGGGTCTACCCGATGCCCGAGTGCGGCGTCTCCGGCACGGCGGCGGCCGACCTCATGCACCTGTTCGCCGAGCTGATCGAGAACGCCACCACCTACTCCTCGCCCTGCAACGAGGTCTCCGTGCACGGGGAGATGGTCGGCAGGGGCTTCGCCGTCGAGATCGAGGACCGCGGCCTGGGCCTGGACGACGCCACCCGTAGGGCCATCAACGAGCGGCTGGCCAGCCCGCCGGAGTTCGACCCCGCGCAGACGCAGCGGCTCGGGTTCGCGGTGGCCGGCATGCTCGCGGCCCGGCACGGCGTCAAGGTCACGCTCAAGCCGTCGCCGTACGGGGGGACCACGGCCATCGTGCTCGTGCCGGCCACGCTGGTCGAGCAGTTGGCGACGCCCGTGCCGCCGGTGGAGTTCGAGCCGGTCTCGGTGGTCAGGACGGAGCCCACGGGGCCCGGCGAGCTGCCGCGCCGGGTCCGCACCAGCAAACGGAGCGGGGTCGCCGCCGGCAACGTGCCGAGCCCGGCGCTCCCGCAGCAGGCCCAGCCGCAGGACGAGCCGCCGCAGCAGTTGCCGCGCCGCCGGCGCGACCCGGGGCTGCCGCAGCGGCAACGGCAGACGGGGCAGCCGCAGCGGCTGAAGGAGGCGTCGCCCGCCGCCACGCCACCGGTCGAGGAGCGTACACCGGAGGAGACCAGGGCCCTGCTCTCCTCGCTCCAGTCCGGCTGGCAGCGCGGGCGGCAGGACAACGATCAGGATGGGGGATCTCAATCGTGAGCCGCGAGCACGAGTGGGTTGACGAGGAGGCCGGGCCCGTCGTGCGGCCGTACGCGGTCGCACGCGGACGCACGCGGTCCGCCTCCTCGGAGGTCGACCTGCTGGCGATCGTCGTCTCGACGGGGACGCCCGTCCCGTCCAAGGCCGAGTTGGGCGCTCAGCACCGGCGCCTGCTGGCCTGCGTGACGGGGCAGGGCAGGCCCCTCGTGGAGATCGCCTCCGACGTGGGCCTGCCCGTCGGTGTCGTACGGGTGCTGCTGGGGGACCTGCTGGAGCACGACCTGGTCACGGTGCGCCCGCCACGTGACAAGGCCGTCACCCCGTCGGAGAGCCTGCTCCGCGAGGTGATCAACGGTCTCCGGGCGCTCTGACCCGGGGGGTCAGTTGGCCGAGGTGAGCGTCCGCAGGGAGTGCTCGACCAGCGTGACCATGATCTCCTTGGCCGAGTTCCTGCGGCGCACGTCGCAGAGCATGACCGGCACGTCGTCGTCCAGGTCGAGCGCGATGCGCACGTCGTCCACGGTGTGCCGGGCCGCGCCTTCGAAGCAGTTGACGGCCACCACGAACGGCGTGCCGCGCTGCTCGAAGTAGTCGACCGAGGGGAAGCAGTCGGTCAGCCGCCGGGTGTCGGCGATCACGACCGCGCCCAGTGCGCCGTGGCTCAGCTCGTCCCACATGAACCAGAAGCGCTCCTGCCCGGGGGTGCCGAACAGGTAGACGACCAGCCCGTCGCGGATCGTGATGCGGCCGAAGTCCATCGCCACGGTCGTGGTCGTCTTGGCCTCGACCCCGTCGATGTCGTCGACGCCGATCCCGCGGTCGGAGAGCACCTCCTCCGTGCGCAGCGGCTTGATCTCGCTGATCGACCCGACCAGGGTGGTCTTGCCGACGCCGAACCCGCCGGCGATCAGGATCTTGAGCGCGACGGGGTCCTCAGAGAGCACGGAGTCCATTGATCACTTCCTTGAGAATGCGCTCATTCGACCGCGCCCCTCCGGCAGAGGGTGACGTCACCGAGATGAGGCCGTGGTCACGCATGTCACCCAGCAGCACCCGGACGACGCCGACGGGCAGGTCGAGCTCGACGGCCAGGTCGGCCACCGAGATCGGGTCACGTGCCGCCCGCAGGATGAGCTGCTGTTCCGGCCCGACGCCGCCCGGTCCACCATTGGGCCCGCCACCGGGACCACCGCCGATGGTGCGGACGGTGGCCACGAGGTCGAACGCGTCTCCCGAGGAGCGCGTACGACCGCGAATGAGCGCATAAGGCCGGACGACCGGCCCGGCCTCCTCATCGAACCACTGCGGGCCATCGCTCATGACGCTCCAGCGCGCGGGTTGGTGCTGATGTGCTGGCCCACCCGCTTGACCAGCATCGCCATCTCGTAGGCGATCTGGCCGACGTCCACGCTCGCGTCGGCGATCACGGCCAGGCAGGTGCCCTGGCCGGCCGCCGTCACGAACAGGAACGCCGACTCCATCTCCACGATCGTCTGGCGCACGTCACCGCCGCCGAAGTGGCGGCCGGTGCCTCTGGCCAGGCTCTGGAAACCGGCGGCCACCGCCGACAGGTGCTCGGCGTCCTCACGGGCCAGTCCCTTGGAATGGCCCACGGCCAGGCCGTCGGTCGACAGGATGACCGCCTGGCGCACCGCGGCCACTCTCGTGGCGAGGTCGTCCAGCAGCCAGTTCAGCTCACCGGTGTTGGTGGTCGGCGCACTCATGCATCCCCCTTACTCACGTGCCCCTCCTCAGAGGCTTCTTCTCTGGCGCGTTTGGTTCCCCGCTGGAATGCCGAGAACAGGTCGCGTACCTCGTCGGGAGAGCGTTCCGCGGCCTGCTCCGGGCCGGACACGGGCGCGGGCTCGGGCGCGGGCACAGGCTCCGGCGGCGCTTCCTTGAGCTGCGGCACCAGGTTGGCCTGCCGCACCCGCCTGGGCAGCCCCGCGTGGTGGGTGCCCGAGGTGACGACCGCGAGGGCCTTCTTCCGCGTACGGCTCGGCAGCGCGGCCTTGCCGTCACCGGCGGGCGGCTCCGGCGCGGCCCGTTCGGCCACCAGTGAGCGCGGCACCAGCAGGATGGCCGTGGTGCCGCCGAAGGGCGAGCGGCGCAGCAGCACCTTGATCCCGTGCCGCGCGGCCAGCGTGGCGACCACGAACAGGCCCAGCCGGTCGCTGTCGGCCAGGTCGAACTCGGGAGGGGAGGCGAGCAGCGCGTTGAAGCGGTCGTACTCGGAGGCCGGCAGCCCGAGCCCTTTGTCCTCCACCTCGATGGCGTATCCGTTGCTCACCATGTCGCCGCGCACCTGGACCAGGGTGTCGGGCGGGGAGTAGATGGTGGCGTTCTCGACCAGTTCGGCGACCAGGTGGGTGACGTCGGCCGCGGCGGTGCCCTCGATGGCGCCGTCCGGCATGGCCTCCACGGCGACCCTGGTGTAGTCCTCGATCTCGGAGACCGCGGCCCGGACGATGTCGATCACGGGCACGGGCCGGCGCCAGGCACGTCCCGGCGCGGCGCCGGACAGCACGATCAGGCTCTCGGCGTGCCGGCGCATGCGGGTGGTCAGGTGGTCCAGGCGGAAGAGCTCCTCCAGCCTGTCGGGGTCGTGCGTACGCCGCTGCATGCCGTCGAGCAGCGCGAGCTGCCGGTGCAGCAGGCCCTGCTTGCGCCGGGCGAGGTTGAGGAAGACCTGGCCGATCCCGCGCCGCAGCGCCGCCTGGCCGACCGCGGCCGTCACGGCGGTGCGCTGCACGGAGCCGAAGGCGCCGGCCACGTCGGAGATCTCGGCGGAACCGCTGACCCTGATCGCCTTGACCTCCTTCCGCACGTCGACGTCCTCACCCCTGCGCAGCCGCGCCACGATGTCGGGCAGCCGCTCCTGCGACAGCTCGACCGCGGCCGTGCGCAGCCCGCCCAGTTCCGCCGCCAGGCGACGACCGAAGCGTACAGAGATGATGATCGACGCGAGCACGGCGATCAAGCCGAGGCCGCCCGCGAGGCCGATCTCCACGACGGTGCCGGTGGCGGCCTCCGAGGTGCGGACGGCGAGGGTGTCGGAGGAGCCCTTACCCAGGTCGTCGAGGCGGGCGACGAGCTTGTCGAGGGCCTGGTGCCAGCTCTGGGCGTCGGGCGGGGGCGCGCCGGTCTTGATGATCCGCGACTCCATGGTCGCGAAGGTGAGGTACGGCTCGGTGGCGAAGACCTGCTCGTACGGCCTGCGCAGCGTCACGTCGAGCCCGGCCAGGCCGCGCGAGTGCAGGAACTTCCTGGAGGCCGCGTACTCGGTGAAGGCGGCGGTCTCCGACTCGGTGAGCCGGCGGTCGGCCAGGGCGCCGATGACGAGGGCGTGCTCCCTGGCGATGTACTCCCTGGCCATGCCGATGGCCTGGAGCGAGGAGGCCTGCTGGAAGATGTCGAGGTCGGAGACGGAGATCAGGTGGTCGTAGAGCTGGAAGATGGCGTCGAGAACGCGGTTGTACTCGTTCAGGCCGGTCAGCCGGGAGCTGATGCCGCTGTCGATGTCCGACCGGATCGAGCCCAGCCTGTTGAGTGCGGAGTCGAGGTCTCCGAGCGCCTGGCGCAGGTCGTCGCCGACCGAGTTGCCGGCGTCGGTGACGGCCTGCCTGAAGTCGGCGACGGACCGGTCGGTGCGGGCTCGCTGGCCGCCGAGCACCTGGGTGAGTTCACGCGTAGTGAGCGCCTCCGCGGAGCGCACGCGTTCAGCCTGAAGCTGTAATCCCAGGTCGGTGGAGGTGACGCCGATCGTGTCGTAGAGAGTGCTCGCGCGGAGCAGTGACTGGGCGTCGCCCATTGTGAGGTTGAGAACGAAACCCCATAGCGCGCTCAAAGACAGGAGGGGTAGTAGCAGCAATAGGAAGATCTTGAACCGAATTGACCGGTTTCGCGAGCCCATGTCCCAACCTCGAGTCGGGGGCATTTCCACACCTTGTGTAAATACACCTCCGGAAGATCGCACAGGAGACTAGCACCGATTATGCTTCCGGCGCAGTGGGAGGAAGGCGTTCATTACCGTGATTATTGGGACAAGATCCTGCGGTCGCGGCGCCCCGACACGACGGTCGCCCACAGCCACACGAGCGCGACCAGCGAGATCACGATGAGTCCACCCCAGTTCACCAGCGTGTACACGTGCACCTGCCACTCCGTCACGTGCGGCACCCGGCCGATGCGCAGCAGCTCGAACTGCCAGGGCTGCCCGGTCAGCACGAGCGTGATCGCGATCGCGATGGCGCTCATCGAGTCCCACATGGCGTGCAGCAGCGAGACCCCGAGGTAGGTCAGCACCACGGGCGCGGTGAGCCGGCCGCCCGCGCGGAACAGCGCGCCGCCCGCGATCGCGGTCCAGAGGCCGTGCCCGACCGGGGTCAGGATGCCGCGCAGCACCTCGGTCTCGACGAGCTGGGCCAGCGACAGGCCGTCGGCGGTGAACAGGGCGTTGAAGGCGTAGCCGGCGCTCTCGAAGGCGGCGAAGCCGAAGCCGACGGTCGCGCCCAGCACCACGCCGTCCCTGGTCGCGCGCCGGACCATGTGCCGGGTGACGAACATCAGGGCCGCCAGCTTGACGCCCTCCTCGATCAGCCCGACCAGCAGGTACATGATGACCGACGGCCGGATCAGCCAGCTCTCCAGCAGGGACGCCCCGAGCACGCCCAGCACGCCGCCCACCACGAACGCCACGAACAGCCGCTCGACCGTCACCTCGGGCGAGCGCCCCCGCCCGTACGCCCAGACCACGAACGTCACCGGCACCAGGAAACTGCCGAACAGCACCACCGTCGGCACCAGGTTGGAGTTCCCGGTCCACGCGGTCACGACCACGGTGGCCAGCCACAGCACGAGGCCCGTCGCGAAGATCCGCCACCACAGCCGCTTCATCGTCCCGCCTCCCCGAAGAACTCCTCGACCGCCCGGTGCGCGGCCAGCACGGCCGCCTCACCACGGGCGGCGGGCCCGGCGGCGGGCGCCGAGTCGGAGCCCGCGATCGCGATCCGGCCGAACCGGCCGCGCGCCGCGTCCGCCGGGAGCGGACCGTCCGGGTAGAACGGGTGCCACGGCCGGCAGTACTCGGGCGCGAGCGCGTGCCCCCACCGGTGCACCGTGATCGCCGCGACGCCGCCGCCCGGGTCGAAGCCGGCCGGGCCGAGCAGCCGGGCGAGCTGGTCGCGGACACCGCGCTCCAGCGCCTCGTACGGCGTGCCGAGCAGGTCGCGCCGGCCCGCCGCCGAGCCCGCGTCCGGCCCCAGCTCGGAGCGGCACGGCGTGGCCAGCAGCCGCACCGTGTCCGGGGGCGCGAACGCGCACACGTTCCAGTACGCGCCCGTCCAGCGCACCCGCCGCACGCCCAGCCGCCGCCAGGCCGCCGCGTCGCGCAGCCGTACGGTGGCCCGCAGCAGCGGCACCCGCGTCGCCCGCCGCAGCGCCCGCCCCCGCTCGGCCGGCAGGTCCGGCACGAGGTACGGCACGACCGCGCTCCAGCAGGCCAGGATCACCGCCCCGGCCTCCACGGTGCGCACCTGGTCGCCGTCGAAGTAGCCCACGGTCGCGGACCGGACGCCGTCCCGTACGGACACCACGGGGCTGCCCGCGCGCACCCGCGCCCGGCCGTCCACCGGCGGCACGGCGGTCGCCGGCGCGGGCCCGTGCCAGCCCCGGCGCACGGTCGGGGAGTTGTAGCGGGACGGCTCGTCCCGGCTCAGCCCCAGCCCGCCGAACCCCGGGTACCCGGTGCCCCAGGCGTCGATCGCGCCGAACGCCCGCGTGTCGTAGCCCCACTCTGGACACGACATCGTGCGGGAGAACCGCTCCACGTCCTGGTGCGCGCCGCACACCTCGCGCAGGAACTGCGAGTACGTCAGCCCCGCAAGCCGCTCCTGCTTGGCCGCGGCCGGCAGCCCGGGGAACCAGTCGGGCGGGTCGTCGTGCAGCGCGCTCAGGTCGCGCCGCGCCCGCGCGGCGATCGGCAGCCGGTCGATCCAGCCGGGTGACGTGGTCGTGACCAGCGTGTCCGTGCCGAAGCTCTCCTGGTCGCACATCACCGCGTCGAACGGTTCCGGCCCGTCCAGCCCGCCGGGGTCGCCGGGGAGTTCGTCGTGGTTGTCGAGGACGAGCACGCCGGCCCGCGGACGGCGGCGCAGCCACTCGGCCGCCGCGCTCCGCCCGCCGCGTCCCCCGCCGACCACGACCAGGTCGTAGCTCTCGCCGGTGGGCACGGGAGGTCCCGCGTACTCCCAGAACCGGCCGTCACGCAGGGCGTGCGGCACGCCGAGCGCCGCGCCGGTGTCCCCGCGGACGGTGAACGCGTCCGGCCGGTCGCAGGGCCCGGCGGACGTGCCGGCCGCCACGCAGCTCACGGCGATGCCGTCGAAGAAGTCGCGGCGGGAAATGGGCGCGTCCATGCCGAGCGCGTGCGCAGTCAAGCTCATGCCGCGATCATCAGCAGCGGGGAGAAATGCCGCATCGGACCGCGCAGCGTCCCGGGGAACATTTTGCGCACCCTGTTACCGCGAATGCCGCTTTGCCGGGTCGCATCGCCGTCGTCCGCATCGGCCCAGGTAGTAGCCGGACGGCGAATCGGGAATCACTCGTAAAGCCGCTTAATCCCGTGAATAGCGACGTTACTCGGTGTCTCGCTCCCGGCTTCCTCTAGCGTTTTGGTCAATGTCGATGTAGTGAAATGGAGCGGCCATGCACAAAGTCATTCCCGGCCTGTTTCTGAGCACTCTGGTCCTCGCCGGGTGCTCGGCCGCCGAAGAGCCCAAGTCGCCCGCGGCCTCCGCGCCGCCCGCCCAGACGGCCGCCGCGAGCGTCAAGCTGCGGGCCGCGCTGCTGCCGGCGCCCAAGGGCATGACCGTCGCGTACGGGCCGGAGACGGGCGCGTTCGGCTCGCTCAAGTCCACCAAGCAGGGGATGGAGGCGCTGCGCCAGGCCAAGGCGCAGCACCCCGAGTGCGCGGGGGCCGCCCAACTCGACGCCGCCAAGCCGGAGGTCGCCGAGTCGCCCGCCGCAGTGGTCGCCTTCTCCGCGGACCGCGGCTCGATCACGCAGGCGGTGGTGTCGCTGCCGGCGGCCGCCTTCCCCGAGCCGCTGCCGCAGCAGTGCGCCGACTACACGGCCGACGTGGGCGGCACGCAGATCACGTACACGACGAAGACCCTCGACATGCCCGCCAAGGGTGACCAGTCGCGGGCCTACCTGACCACGGCGGCGGGCGACAAGCAGAACGCGCAGATCGGCTCGGTCATGATCAGGCGGGGCAACCTGATCATGAGCATGCTGGTGGTGGGGCAGCGGGTCAAGCCGCAGGGCCTGTACGAGCTCGCCGACCTCGCCGACCAGAACCTGGTCCGCGCGACGGCATGACCCCGCTGGTCCGCGGGGAGCCAGGGGGCGGCGGCCTGGCCGGCTCGGGGCCGGTCAGGATCCCCCGGGCTCAGATCAGGACGTGGTCGTCCGGGCGGCCGACGAAGGAGAACTGGGCGTTCCTGGTCAGCTTGATGTGGTCGGCCTGCCAGGTGTGCATCGAGGTGTCGGCGCTGCGCCAGTAGACGAAGTTGAACCGGTCCGCCGAGTAGATCTTGACCCCGTCCTCCTTGAGCCGCCGTACGAGGTGGGTGTCCTCGCCCCGCGTGATGTCGGCGAACGGGTAGGCCCGGAACAGTTCGGCCTTCCCGAGGAACGTCCCGCCCTGGACCAGCCACGAGTAGCGGTGTTCGAGCCCCGGCAGCCGGAGCATCGTGGTGTTGCTGCCCTCGAAGTACGCGTAGTGCGCGCCCTTCCCGGTCAGCTCCGCGTCGGAGTAGTCGAAGGAGCGCTCCAGGTCCGACAGGTAGTGCTCCCCGTAGAGGTTGTCGTCGTCCATCTTGGCGATCAGCTCGCCCTCGGCGGCGGCGATGCCCAGGTTCATGCACGCGCCGAGCGACAGCGAGGCGTCGGCGGGCAGGACGGTGACGTCGGAGACGCCCGCCATGCGAGCCTTGTCCGCCACCACGACGGGGTCGATGTCCAGCCCGTGCAGCACCATGACGAGCTGCAGCGGCCGGTGGCGCTGCTTGGCCACCGAGGAGATCGCGTGCTCGATCTGGGAGGCGCGGTTGGTGGGCAGCACGACCGTGATCGAGCGTGACCGGGACGTCACCTGCTGCCCGAGGTCCTGGAGGATCTGGTCGACGCGGTGCGAGAACAGGTGCTTGTCGAACACCTCGCGCATCGCCAGGTGCCCCATCCTGGCCCGCAGCTCCGGGCTGTTGATCAGGTGCAGGACCTGGTTGTACGACTCGATCGGCTCACGCGCGATGGGGATCAGCTCGCCGAACGTCTCCTCGATCGCCCGCGACCACCCCGACACCACGGGCGTCGCGCAGGCGGACAGCTCGAAGACGCGCCGCGCGCACATGGTCGGCGAGTCGAGCACCGAGTTGACGTTGAGGAAGACCTTGTACATCCGGTACGCGGCCAGCATCTGGTCGTAGGGCAGTTCGCCCACGATGTGCGGGCGGTACTTCTCCGGCCAGGCGTACTTCTCGTCCACCTCGCCGTTGCGGGCGAAGATGTGCATCCCCAGTTCCCTGACCGGGTCGAGCACGGTCTCCATCTGCTCGCGCCGCTCGGGGTGCTTGTCGCGGAAGTACATCCCGGCGAAGACGACGTCGTGCAGCCGGCCCTTGTTCTGCTGGATCGGGTTGTGCACGCGGGGCTGGGCGGCGAACTGCAGCACGTCCACCCGGTCGTGGCCCAGAGTTTCCCGATATTTCGGCAGCATGTCACCGTCGCAGGTGAACACGTAGTCGAAGAGCTTGGCCGTGTCGATGAAGAAGTCGAAGTTCGGCGGGTCCTCCTTGTTCCAGAAGACCGTCGGGATGCCCTCGCTCCTGCACCAGGCCACCAGGTCGCGCAGCGGCTCCTTGGGGGCGTTCGTGCCGGTCATCTGGTAGCGCCAGCGGCCCTGGTTCCCGTGCCAGGCCGACTCGCAGAACAGCAGGTCGGGACGCTTCTCGGCGAAGATCTCCGGCCAGTCCTTGAGCCCGAACTCGATCTGGTCCCACTCGTAGCGGAAGGCCATGCGGGAGAAGTCGTCGAGGATCACCGCGACCTTCAGGTCGGGACGGGTGACCGGGCCCTTCGGCCATTTGGCGGGCGGCACCTCGACCAGCGGCGGCCGGTTGCCGGCCGTCTCGATCACCTCGGTGACGGGGACGGGCGGCTTGGGCGCCCGCTGCTTGGACCGCACCGCCTCGACGATCTTCCCCGGGCTCTTCGAGCCCAGGGCCTCGCCCAGCTTGAACGTGCGTTTGGCCTGCGTGGCCTCCAGCTTCCAGGAGGCGTACGCGGCCTTGGCCTCGGCCACCTCCAGCCGCCGTCGCAGCTCCCTGACCTCGGCTTCGTACCGTTCGACGAGCTTGCGCTCCTCGGGCAGCCAGTTCACGGGCCCGAGCCGTTGGTAAGCGGGCTGTTCGGGGGTTTCGGCCATGGTGGTACGCCTATCGCTCAGCGGAGGTATGTCATAGTACGGCGGCTGTGGCGGTTATTCGGGGCGTTTGCTCTGAGACGCCGGCGCGAGGTTGTCCCCCTTGAGCCAGGAGGCGATCACCGTCGCGATGCGCGGCCCGGCCTTGCCGTCCCAGAGCACGGGCAGCTCACCGGCCGGGGTGGCCGCCCCGTCGGCCAGCGCCTTCTCCGCGGCGGCCGGCAGCAGCGCGGGCGTGACCAGGCGGTTCGTGCCGTGGGTGATCGTGATCGGCCGCTCGGTGTTGGGCCGGACGGTCAGGCACGGGACGCCCAGCATCGTCGTCTCCTCCTGGACGCCGCCGGAGTCCGTGACGACCAGCGCGGCCCCGCGCACGAGTGAGAGGAAGTCCACATAACCCAGCGGGTCGATCACGCGGATCGTGCCGTCGTCCACGAGACCGGCCTCGGCCAGCCGCGCCTTGCCGCGCGGGTGGATCGGCACCACGACCGGCACCTGCCGCGAGACCTCCAGCACCGCGTCCACCAGCTCCCGCGCGGCCTCGGGGGTGTCCACGTTCGCGGGACGGTGCAGGGTGGCGACCGCGTAGCGCTCGGGCAGGCCGAGCCGGGCCACGACCGGGGCCGGGTCGAGCGACGGCAGCGCGGAGAACAGGCTGTCGATCATGGGGTTGCCCACCAGGTGCACCTTGGACGCGGGCACGCCCTCGTTCGCCAGGAACGCCAGCGCCTCCGGCGAGGTGGCGAAGAGCAGGTCGGCCAGCGCGTCGGTGACGACCCGGTTGACCTCCTCGGGCATGCCCCGGTCGAACGAGCGCAGCCCCGCCTCCACGTGCGCGGTCGGCACGCCGAGCTTGGCGCAGACCAGGATCGCCGCCAGCGTCGAGTTGACGTCGCCGTACACCACGACCAGGTCGGGAGCCTGCTCCTCGACGACCTCCTCCAGGCCGACGAGCAGGGCGGCGGTCTGCTTGGCGTGGCTGCCGGAGCCGACGCCCAGATTCGCCACCGGCTCGGGCAGTCCGAGATCGGCGAAGAACACGTCGGACATCAGCGCGTCATAGTGCTGACCGGTGTGGATGATGCCCTGCCGCACGCCGAGTTCGCCGAGTGCCCGCACCACCGGGGCCGCTTTCACGAAGTTGGGACGAGCGCCCAAAACGTGCAGGACCAGGGGGTTCTCCCTCATTGACCTCGCCTTTCATAGCGTAAGGGAAAAAACGTTGCCTATGGTACGGTCCCTGCGTGGCATCCGACGCCAGTCGTCAAGACTCCTCCCGTACAAGTGCCGGGGTTTCCGCGAAGTCCGCCCGTGCCGGCGTCGGTGGACTTCTCAAGGGCTTCGTCCAGCACCCGATCATCGTCTCCCGCGTGGTGATGACGAAGGTCAGATCCGACCCCGTCCGCGTGGCCCAGGCCGCCGCCGACACGTTGCCGCCCAAGCTGCGCCCGATCGTCGGCAGCGTGGCCTGGCCGGCCGCCCGCAGGGCCCGGCGCATGGTGCGCAAGTTCGGCATGCGCGTGGTCAAGGGCCCCTGGAACGAGGCCAAGGAGCACTGGGACGCCGGCCGGGTCGCCGAGGCCGCCGCCGTGCTCGAGGCCCACACCAAGTATCCGTTCGTCAAGCGCAGGGCCGCCTACTACCGGGGTGAGCTGGCCGCGATCAGCCCCGACCCGATCCCGCCGGGCACCAAGGTGGCCATCCTGGAGCGGGTCCAGAACCGCGTCCTGCACCTGGTCACCAACGCCCTGCCGTACACGCAGGCCGGCTACACCGTCCGCACCCACCGCATCGTCAGCTCCCAGAAGGCCGCCGGGATCGACCCGCACGTGGTCACGAGCTGGGGCTGGCCGATGTTGCAGGGGCACGCGGACGCCGCGCCGTACGACGAGATCGACGGCATTCCCTACCACCGGCTGCTGCCCGAGCCGCACGGCGAGATGCCGTTCGAGACCCAGGGGCGCATCATCAGGGCCGCCGACCGGGTCACCAAGCTGGTGGCCGAGCTGCGCCCGCAGGTCCTGCACGCCGCCACCGACCACCGCAACGGCTCCATCGCGCACGCCGTCCGCGACCGCACGGGCACCCCGTTCGTGTACGAGGTGCGCGGCTTCCTGGAGGAGACCTGGGCCTCCCGCGACCCGATCCGCGTCGGCAGCGAGCGGCACGTGCTCCAGCGCGAGCGCGAGGCGTTCCTGATGCGCGAGGCCGACGCCGTCGTCACGCTGGCCGAGACCATGGCCGCCGAGATCGTCGAGCGTGGCGTGCCCAGGGAGAAGATCCGCCTGGCGCCCAACGCGGTGGACGACACCCTGCTGACGGCCCAGTACGACGGAGCCTCGTTCCGGCGCGAGTACGGCATCGCCGACGACGAGATCGTGGTCGGCTCGGTGTCCAGCATCGTGGCCTACGAGGGCTTCGCCACCCTGCTGCGCGCCGCCGCGCTGCTGCGTGACGAGCGCACCCCCGTACGCGTGCTCATCGTGGGCGACGGCACCGAGCGTCCGAACCTCCTGGAACTGGTGGAGGAGCTCGGGCTGGGCGACGCGATCCTGCCCGGACGGGTCGGCCCCGACGAGGCGCTGCAGGCCCAGGACGCCATCGACATCTTCGCCTGCCCGCGCGAGGATCTGCGGGTCTGCCGGCTCGTCACGCCGCTGAAACCGGTCGAGGCGATGGCGCTCGGCAAGCCCGTCGTGCTCAGCGACCTGCCCGCGCTGTCCGAGCTGGTCGGCTCCGACGGGGCCGGGATGCTGGTGCCCGCGGGTGATCCGGCCGAGCTGGCCAGGGCGATCGCGGGGCTCAGGGAGGATCCCGCCAAGCGCGCCGAGATGGGCGAGGCGGGCCGGGCGGAAGTGGCGGCGAAGCGGACCTGGAGCCGCGTGGCCGAGACTTATCAAGCTCTATACCGGTCGCTTGCCGAATGATGACCATGAATCTTGATGTCACTTACGATGGGTTCGGTCGCATTAGGCGTGAGCTAGGTGGACTTGAGATAGCCTTTGCCACCATGAAGTGTTGTTTCCGGCTCCCAAAGGCACCGCTGTGACAGAAATCGACTTGACTGTCATCGGCCTGGGCTACGTCGGCATGCCTCTCGCCAAGGAGGCTGTGGGCGCTGGCCTGCGGGTCGTCGGCCTTGACGTGGATCCTGCCAAGGTTGCCGCGCTCAACGCCGGACAGTCCTACATCGATGACCTGACCGACGCCGACCTCGAGCACATGCTGGCCAACGGGTTCAGCGCCACGCTCGACGAGGCCGTGCTGGCCAAGAGCAACACGATCGTCATCTGCGTCCCCACCCCGCTCGACGAGGACCACCGGCCGGACCTGTCCGCCGTGGAAGGGGCCACCAAGGCTGTCGCGCGCAACCTGAGCAAGGGCACGCTCGTCGTGCTGGAGTCCACCACGTGGCCCGGCACCACCGACGAGGTGGCCAGGCCCCTGCTGGAAGCCTCCGGGCTGACCGCGGGCGAGGACTTCCACCTGGCCTTCTCGCCGGAGCGGATCGACCCGGGCAACCCCAAGTTCGGCCTGCGCAACACTCCCAAAGTCGTCGGCGGCTACACGCTGACCTGCCGCGATCGCGCGACGACGTTCTACGGGCGCTTCATCGAGCAGGTGGTGCCGGTCAGCGGCACCCGCGAGGCCGAGATGGCCAAGCTGCTGGAGAACACCTACCGCCACGTCAACATCGCCCTCGTCAACGAGATGGCGATCTTCTGCGACGAGCTCGGCGTGGACCTGTGGGAGGCCATCGACGCGGCGGCCACCAAGCCGTTCGGCTTCCACAAGTTCCTGCCCGGTCCCGGCGTCGGCGGGCACTGCATTCCGGTCGACCCGTCGTACCTGTCGTACACGGTGCGCAAGCTCGGTTACCCGTTCCGGTTCGTCGAGCTGGCGCAGGAGATCAACGAGCGCATGCCGTCCTACGTGGTGGCCCGCGTTCAGCGTCTGCTCAATCGCCATAAGATGGCGGTAAATGGCGCGAAAGTGGTTATGCTCGGCGTCACCTACAAACCGGATATCGCCGACGAGCGTGAGACACCGGCCCTTCCCGTGGCGCGCGCGCTGCTGGAGCTGGGCGCGGAACTCTCCTTCGCGGACCCGTACGTCAAGGAGTGGGCGGTGGACGGCACCCCGGTGCCGCGTGAGGAAGATCTGGCCGAGGCCGTGATCAACGCGGACGTGACGCTGCTGCTTCAGCAGCACGCCGCGTTCGACCTCGACATGGTCGAGGCGAAGGCCACGCTCGTGCTGGACACCCGCGGCGTCCTCGCCGAGGGTGAACGCGTCGAGCGGCTGTAGCGACGGAGGGCTGCGCGCAGTGCACGTGCTCGTCATGACGGTGGTGCATAACCCCGAGGACGCGAGAATTCTGCATCGGCAGATTCGTGCCCTTGTGGATGCCGGTCATGAGGTCACGTACGCCGCGTCGTTCAGCGCGCACGGCGTCGTCCCCAGACCGTGGGTCAACGGAGTGGACCTGCCCCGGGCCGCCCAGCGCAAGCGGATGTCCGCGGTGTGGGCCGCGCGGCGGCTGTTCAAGCGCATGCGCCACAAGGTCGACCTCGTCCTCATCCACGACCCCGAGCTGTTGTTCGCGGTGTGGGGCGTCCGCAACCGGCCGCCCGTGGTGTGGGACGTCCACGAGGACACCCCGGCCACGCTCTCGCTCAAGCCGTGGCTGCCGTCGCCGCTGCGCCCGCCGGTGCGCTTCCTCGCCCGCGTGCTCGAAGGCACCGCCGAGCGGCACCTGCACCTGCTGCTGGCCGAGACGGCGTACGCGGGCCGGTTCAAGGACGCCCACCTGATCGTGCCGAACGAGACCTGGGTGCCCGACTCCGTCAGCCCGCCAGGGGACGACCGGATCGTCTATCTCGGGTGGCTGTCCAGGGCCCGCGGCGTGTTCGAGGCGGTCGAGGTGGCCAAGCTGCTGCAGCCGTACCGGGTCGCCGTGGAGCTGATCGGGTACGCCGACCCGCAGAGCCGGCCCATGCTCAACCAGGCCGTCACCGACGGGCTGCTGGAGTGGCGCGACTTCATGCCCAACGACGAGGCGCTCAAGCGGCTCGACGGCGCGCTGGCCGGCCTGTCACTGCTGCACGACGAGCCGAACTACCGGCACTCCATGCCCACCAAGATCGTCGAGTACATGGCGCACGGCATCCCCGTCATCACGACGCCCTCGCCGCGCGCGGTCGAGCTGGTCGAGCGGTATGACAGCGGCGTCGTGGTGCCGTGGGAGGATCCCAAGGCGGTCGCGCAGGCCGTGCTGACCCTGCGCGACGACGTACGGGAGCGGCGGGCGCAGGGCGCGCGGGGTTACGCGGCGGCCCGTGCGAACCACCACTGGCCCAACTCCGCCAAGCGGTTCGTCACGCAGTTGGAGTCCTGGGCCGGGGTCAAGCCGTAATCACCGAGGCGGAGTAGGTTCCTGAACGTGCGCTGGCTCTTCCTGGTCGTGGGCGTTGCCATCGTCGCCGTGGTCGCGGCCGTGGTCATCGTCCTGCCGTCCGGCGATCCCGATCCCGTGGCCTCCAAGTCGGCCGCGCCCAAGCCGTCGCGCACCGACCCGACGCCGATGGTGAGCGAGTTCACCGACCCGTGTGGAACGTTCGACACGGACGAGAAGGCCCCGTACGCGGTCACCGGCTACTGGATCACCCCCAAGACGAACCCCTGCACCTGGCGCAAGCAGCTCCAGGAGATCCACCGCGTCGGCGGCGACACGATCATCAGGATCGGCTACGGCCTGCAGTTCCGCACCGTCTCCGGCTCCGGCGAGGTGCTCAAGGACGGCGAGCCCGACCCGCTCTACGAGCCGTGCGAGGAAGACGGCCTGACCTGCTACGACGCCGCCCTCCGCGACCTGCGGGAGGCCAACCCGGGCAACCGCGTCGGCCGCGTGTACGCCTACCGCACCGACGAGTCGTTCGGCCCGGACCTGTTCCGCTGCCCGCAGATGGAGCACCCCATCGAGGTCGGCAAGCGCACCTACTACCGGCTCATCACCCAGCCCGACGGCTCCGACGACGCCACCTGCGACTTCAGCAGCAAGGCGAGGTCGTACGACCTGATCCTCGTGGCCGGCTCGCCGCAGGACAGCCTCAAGAAGCTGCTGGACCTGGGCGACCAGTTCGGCATGCGGGTCTTCCCCGCGCTGCCGCTCGCCCCGCGCGACTCGAAGGTGAAGATCCGGGCCGAGAAGCGGCACCTCGGCACGCTCACCACGCTGACGCGGCGCATCCTCCAGGACTACGGCGTGCGCTTCGCCGGCCGCGACTCGCTGGGTGGCGTCTACCAGCCGTTCGAGGTGCAGATGTCGCACACGCTGGCTGGCAACCCGACGCTGGAGGTGTACGCCGACCAGCACACGATCGTCGAGCAGGAACTCGGCAAGCCCATCCTCATCAGCCCCTACCTCGACGCGCGCAAGCGGGTCGCGTTCGGGCAGACGCCCAAGCAGGTGGCCGAGGGCTTCAAGGCCCTGGTGAAGACCGGGGTCGGGATCATCGCCCCGCAGGACAGCCGGGGGACGGGCAAGGTCGGGCTGTTCTGGCCGGACGAGCGCAGGAGCGAGGTGGACGAGCGGCTGCGCTCCGCCGTGGGGGAGGCGTCGTACGACACGGCGTACCACGGGTCCACCCGCGACTACTACCGGGAGATGGCGACGGCCCGCGAGGAGCTGATCGACCAGGGCTTCCACGTGGAGCTGTGGGCGAACGTGGAGGCTTTCGAGCCGTCCGGCGACCAGCCCTGCGCCCCGTCGGGCACGCGCGGCAAGACCGACAAGAAGCGCCTGGACCAGGCGGTCACGATGGCCGGGCGGTACGTGCAGAAGATCGTCTCCTACATGTGGAGCGATTTCATGACCTGCGGGGAGCCGTCGCTGGAGAAGGAGATCCTGCGCGACTGGAAGCGCCCGATCGCCGTGGACGCCATCCGCCGCGCCCGCGACATCCAGGACGGCCTGGAGCTGCGCGGCTACCACCTCAAGGACGGCACCGTCACCGTCACCTGGTCGGGAGGGAGCACGGAGATGGTGGTGTCGGCCGTGGGCTGGCTCGACGAGGACCCGATCGACGAGGAGCTGCCCGAGGGCATGGTGACCGCCTGGGTGCCGTTCGACTGGGCGCAGGTGCCGCCGGGGGAGTGGGTGCGGATCGGCGTCAAGACGCCGGCGGGGCAGTCGGCCACGACGCCGCTGCACGTGCGCGTCGTCACCTGACGGGCACGGCGCGTGGTTCGCTGGCCGCCCCCTCCTGCGTGTAACGTGCCCCCCATGGTTCCGAGCGTCCCGGTCAGTGTCGACCTGGTCGTGCTCACCGTACGCAACCAGACGTTGTGCGCCCTCGTGTGGCGCCGCGACAACCCGCCGTTCCTGCGCCGCTGGTCGCTGTCCGGCGGTTTCATCCAGCTCGACGAGGACCTCCCCGCCGCCGCCCACCGCATCCTGTCCGAACGGGCCGGTCTCCCGGGCGCGCCGGTGCACCTGGAGCAGCTCCAGACGTACGGCTACCCCGACCGCGACCCCCGCCAGCGTGTCCTCAGCGTCGCCTACCTGGGCCTGGCCCCCGACCTGCCCGCCTCGGAGCAGGCCCACATGAGCTGGCAGCCGATCGACTCCCTGGCCGTCATGGCCTTCGACCACCGGCGCATCATGCTCGACGGCATCGAGCGGGCCAGGGCCAAGCTGGAGTACACGCCGCTGGGCGCGGCGTTCTGCGCGCCGGAGTTCACGGTGGCCGACCTGCGCCGGGTGTACGAGATCGTGTGGGGCAGGCAGCTCGACCCGCGCAACTTCCACCGCAAGGTCACCAAGGCGGAGGGCTTCCTGGTGGAGACGGGCGGCACGACGACCCGCGACGGGGGGCGTCCCGCCAAGCTCTACCGCCGGGGCCCCGTCGAGCTGCTCCATCCCCCCATGCTCCGCAGCCTCAAGGAGTGACCCCGGCTCGGCCGCACCGCGAGCGCCTTCTTCCTGAGCACTCGCGCGGACCTGCAAATACGTGCGCTACCCAGAGCGCATGACCTGGTGACTCCCGGCCGGCCGCGAGCTTACTCTTCGCTCATGAGCCAACACGAAAAGTACGGATGGAGCAGGGTCGCCGCCGCGCGGCCCGGATCCACCCCGTAAGCCCCCTCCACCCCCTCCCGCTCAGGTCCCGCGCCCGCCAGGGCGCGGGACCTCGGCGCGTTTTGGGGGTGACCTTTGGTGATGAATCGGTGACGCTGTTGTCTCTTGCGGCTTAGTATCTGATTTGCCCGTACGCACCGGCGACAAGGAGACGACGGTTGATCGGGGAGTCGACGCGGTGACGTTGCTCGCGGGGCGCTACCGCCTGCTGTCGGAGCTGGGCAAGGGCGGGATGGGCACGGTCTGGCGGGCCGCCGACGAGCTGCTCCGCCAGGAGGTCGCGATCAAGGAGGTCCGCTTCCCGCCGGGGCTCGACGAGGCGGAGCGGACGGAGATGGCCGACCGTACGCTGCGCGAGGCGCGGGCCGCGGCGGCGCTGCGCGACCACCCGTCCATCGTGACCGTCCACGACGTGGTGCTCGACGAGGGCCGCCCCTGGATCGTCATGGAGCTCGTACGGGGCCGCTCCCTCGACCGGGTCGTCCGCGACGACGGCCCGCTGCCCCCCGGCCGGGTCGCCGAGATCGGCCTGCGGATGATCGCGGCGCTGTCGGCCGCGCACGCGTCGGGCATCCTGCACCGCGACGTCAAACCCGCCAACGTCATGCTCACCGACGACGGCCGGGTGCTGCTGACCGACTTCGGCATCGCGACCATCGCCGGTGACGTCGCGCTCACCCAGACCGGGCTGCTGAGCGGCTCGCCCGGCTACATCGCCCCCGAGCGGCTGCGCGGCGAGAACGACGGCCCGTCCGCCGACCTGTGGTCGCTCGGCGCGACGCTCTACACGGCGGTCGAGGGCGCGCCGCCGTTCTCCCGCCACAACGAGGCCGCCGTGCTGGCGGCGGTGCTGATGCAGGAACCGGCCCCGTTCCGGCTGGCGGGGCCGCTCGCGCCGGTGCTGGCCGCGATCCTGGACAAGGATCCGGGACGCCGGTGCCCGCCGGACCAGGCGAGCGGCCTGCTGGCGGCCATCGCCCAGGGCGAGCACCGGACCGGTGCCCAGGGAGGCGGCCCGGCGACGGCCGCCGAGGGCGGCGTCCAGGTCGTCAACACCGGATGGGCGGCGCCGGGCCGCCGGCCGGAGCCGACCACCCGCAACAGCCGGCCGCGCCGCCGCCGCTCCAAGATCATCTTGGCCGCCGGTCTGGCGGTGGTGCTGGTCGTGACCGCGGGCGTCGTGGTGGTGCCGTTGCTCTTCCCGAACGTCACCCGGCTGCTCGGCTACGCGCTGACGCCCCGCAGCACCTTCACCCCGTCCGTGCCGGTCGGCACGCCCAGCGGCAGTCCGAGCGGCAGTCCGAGCGCGGTGCCGCTCGTCGGCGAGTTCGAGGCGTGCGACCTGCTGACCGCCGCGCAGGCCCGCTCGCTGGTCGGTCAGTCGGCCAAGCGCCACTGGCTGGTGGAGTCGAGCTGCTCCTGGCGCGGCGACGACTTCGCGGTGCTGACCATCATGGCGTATCGGGCGCCGAGCGCGTCCACCGCCGCGATGATGCACGAGCAGGCCGTGAAGTTCATGCGCGACGAGCCCAAACGCACCCCCGGCACCAAGCTCCGCGAGGGCCCGGACATCGGCGACGGCGCCTACAGCCAGACCGGCCGGACGGGCATCGTCTGGCGCGGCACCCCGGTCTACAGCACCAAGGTCGTCTTCACCCTGGCGAACGTCTCGGTGTCGATCACCTCGCAGGGCCGCGACCGGGGGTACGCCACCGCCGACAAGGTCGCCAAGCTGGTCGCGGCGGCGCTCGACCGGTGCAGGCGGCCCGCCACGACCGACTGACGCTCAGCCGGGACCGCCCCGTGAGGCGGCCCCGGGGTTCACGGCGCCGGTACGGCCGGGGCGAGGGCCGCCCCCTGGCGGCGGCGGTCGCGCGACTCCAGCGCGCCCGACGCGGCCGTGATGACCAGGGCCAGGGCGGCCATGCCGGCGCCGACCCAGACGGGCGAGGTGTAGCCGAGACCCGCGTCGATGGTGAGCCCGCCGAGGTAGGCCCCGATGGAGATGCCGAGGTTCGCGCCCGAGGCGGCGGCGGCCGAGGCCAGGGTGGGCGCCCCGTCCGCCTTGTCGATCGCCCGGGTCATGAACCCGGGAACGGTGGCGAACCCGGCTCCGCCGAGCAGCATCAGCGTGATCGCGGCGGGGAACCGGGCGTGTGCGGTCATCGTGAAGGCGACCAGGACGACCGTCAGCAGGCCGATGGAGACGTACAGGGTGGGCAACTGGGCGCGGTCGGCGTACCGGCCGCCGAGCAGGTTGCCGATGACCAGCCCGACGCCGAACAGCACCAGCAGCAGGGTGAGCGAGCCGGGCGAGAAGCCGGCCACCTCGGTCATCAGCGGGGCGACGTAGCTGTAGGCGGCGAACAGCGCGCCGATGCTCATCGCCGCGGTGCCGAAGGCGAGCCACACCTGCAACCGGCCGAACACCGCCAGCTCGCGCCGGAGACTGGCGCCTTCGGCCTGGGGCTGCCTGGGCACCAGGAAGGCGACGCCGGCCAGGCTGACCAGGCCGATGGCAGTGATCATGACGAACGTGGCGCGCCAGCCGTAGCCCTGGCCGACCCAGGTGCCCAGCGGCGAGCCGACCACGTTGGCGACGGTCAGGCCGGTGAAGACCATGGAGATGGCCCGCGAGCGCTTGGCGCTCCCCACCAGGTCCGCCGCCACGACCGAGGCGATGCCGAAGAACGCGCCGTGACAGACCGCGGACAGGATGCGGCCCGCCATGAGCATCCCGTAGCCGGGGGCGACGGCGGCGAGCAGGTTGCCCGCGATGAACAGCAGCATGAGGATCAGCAGCATGGCCTTGCGCGGCAGCTTCGTGCCGGCCGCGGTGGCGATCGGGCCGCCGACCACGACGCCGAGCGCGTACCCGGAGATCAGCAGGCCGGCCGTGGAGAGGCTGACGGACATGTCGCGGCCGATCTCCGGCAGCAGGCCGGAGACGACGAACTCGGTGGTGCCGATACCGAACGCGCTGATCATCAGCGCGAACAGAGCCAATGGCATCTCGGATGCTCCTTCGTGAACGTTTCGCGGGGTGCGGCGGAGGCCGCCGGAGAGCACGACGGGCTCAGACGGCCGCCACCGGGCTCGGTGAGGGGAAGCGCGGCAGCACGTGGCCGGCGATCTCGAGGAGCACGTCCTGGACGGGCCGGGAGCTGGGGCGGAAGTTGAGCGCGACGTGCGCCACGTGGGCGGCGCGCAGCTCCTCCAGGTAGTCGATCAACGCCTGCCTGCCGAGCCGCGCGCCGAACCGCATCGGTTCGGCGGGGGCGTCGGGGTCGTCGAGGAGGTCGACCAGCATGGTGGTCAGCAGCGGCCGGTACGCCCCGCCGCAGGCTCGCAGCCACTGCTCGGCCACCGGGCGCATGGCGTGACCGGGGCGGTGGTAGGTGAAGTGGCCGTCGAGGCAGGCCGCCAGCCAGTCGAGCGTCTGCTGCCCCTTGCCTGCCATGACCAGCGGGATCGTGCCGTTCGCGGGCGCGGGCAGCACCTGGATGTCGGCGCCGCCGGTCCCGGCCTCGGCCCAGGCCCGGCGCATGATCTGGACGCCGTCGCGGACGGCCTGCGCGCGGCGCTCGTGGTCCACGCCGAAGACGGGGTACTCGATCGGCCGGTCGCCGGAGGCGATGCCGAGGATCAGCCGGCCCTGGCTGAGCCGGTCGATGGTGGCGGCCATCTTCGCCACGTGCAGGGGGTGGCGCAGCGGCAGAGCGACGGCCGCGGTCCCGAGCTGGATGCGCCGGGTGACCGCCGCCAGGTACCCGAGGTACGGGAAGGGGTCGAAGACCTGCCCGGCGTCGCCGAAGGACGGGTCCCACAGGGGCACGTCGCGCAGCCACAGCGCGGCGAAGCCGAGCCCGTCGGCGAGCTGGGCGAGCTGGTGGTGCCGGGTGAGGTCCGGTACGCCGGGAGCCCGGCCGGCGACGGCGGCGGCCCGCCGCCCGCCGGATGACCAGTCGTTGTCCAGGGGGAGCTCGACCCCGAGGGTGAGCTCTCCGGGGCCGGCGGCGATGCGGCGCAGCGCGGTGGGGCCGGGTGCGGGGGTGTCCATGGCGGGCCTCAGCGGTCGGATCACGAAGCGTGATGGGCTGGAAACTCGAATCTATGTATAAGCATAAGAACGCCATGCATGTTTTGCAACTGCAAGGAATGTATACGCATGATAAAGTGGCCGCCTAGCTGTAACGGTGCGGAAACAAGGAGACGGCCGTGCCACTGATCACCGCGCCGAGTCCGCATATCGAGCTCCCGACGCCCCTGGAGCAGCACTGGCAGGCGCAGCGCATCCTCCAGGCCCGCGCCGACGACGCCGTCGGCCGCGCCCTGCAGGCCAAGCACGGCCTGTCGCTGTCGGAGTACAACGCGCTGGCGGCGCTGGCCTACTCCGACGACGGAGGCCACCTGCGCCAGCAGTTCCTGGCCGACGCGATCCCGCTCAACCAGAGCTCCGTCAGCCGCCTGGTGCTCCGGCTGGAGAAACTGGGGCTGACGGAGCGCTACGTGTGCCCCAACGACCGGCGCGGCGTCTACACGCAGATCACCGACGCCGGCCGGGAGGCGGTCGAGACCGCGCGGGCCACCTACGTGCAGGTGCTCAGAGAGATCCTCGAAGAGGCGGTGCGCGACGACGTGCCGCCGGTCACGCGCTCTCTTCGACAAGCGGTCCAGGAGCAGCCGAGCCCACCAGGCCGATGAGGTCGGCCGGGCCGGCGATCAGCAGGTCCACCAGCCCGGCGGCCGAGCCCAGCCCGCTACCGGCCACGCCCGCCACGGGCGCGCCGGCCGCCAGCGCCGCCCGTACGCCGACCTCGGCGTCCTCCACCACCAGGCAGTGCCGCGGTTCGACGCCGAGCCTGAGCGCGGCCTGGCGATAACCCTCCGGGTCCGGCTTGCCGTGCCGGACGTCGTCGGCAGTCACCAGCACCGCCGGGATGCGCAGCCCCGTCACGCGCAACCGCGCCGTCGCGGTCGCGCGGCTGCCGGAGGTGACGATCGCCCACGGCAGCCCGAGCTGCTCGGTGAGCTGCACCGCGCCGGGGCAGGCTCGGATGCCGTCCTCGTCGGCGGCCTGGATCCGCTCCAGCTCGGCTCCCTCGGCCGCCGCGTCCAGCCACGGGGCGAGCAGCCGTACGGTCTCGCTCGCCCGGCGGCCGGGCAGCAGCGGCTCGACCGTCTCCCAGGCCAGGCCGTGGCGCGCGGCCCAGGCCCGCCACACCCGGTCGATGACGGCCGAGGAGTCCACGAGGACACCATCGAGGTCGAACAGCACCGCCCGCGCGCCTGTCACCGCGTCGGCCAGACGGTCCTCACTCATGTCGGCTCCCTTCGTCGTTTCGGTCTGGGGGGTGGGCCGTGGCCGCGCTGCCACGGCCCACCGGCGTCACGTCAGGTGGGCCAGGGCGGCGTCATGGTCGACGCGCCCGTCACGCTGGAGCCGGGCCACCGCGTCCTCCAGGAACAGCACGCCGTACAGGTAGTGGCCGGTGGCCAGCTCGATCGGGCTGAGCTGGAAACTGTCGTTCTCGTTGGTGCGTTTCTTGATGTCGGAGAGCCGGCACGCCGCCTCCGCCAGCAGGTGGAAGGCATGGCCGAGCAGGTAGCGGCTCTCCCAGCCCGGGTCCTGCCCGGTCAGCTCGTCGAAGCCGGGCAGGCTGCGCAGCAGGGGCAACAGGCCGTGGGCGGCGGTGACGTAGTTCGGATAGTTCCCGCCGCGGATCCCGACCGTCCACTCGCCGCCGGGGACGGAGCCGAGCGCGAACCCCTTGCGCAGGCCCGCGTCCCAGACCGAGAAGCTGAAAAGGATCTTCGACAGGTCGTACGCGGTGTCCCAGGGGTCCAGCGTCCCCCGCGGGTCGATGATGCGGTAACCGCCGTCGCCGCCGGCCAGACGGGCTTCGTCCGTCACGAGGATGTTGCGGGTGTTGAGGTCCCCGTGGACGGGATAGTGCAGGTGCACGGGGTCGATGCCGGCCGTCAGGGAGGGGTCGGCCACGATGGTCTCGGCCAGGCGCAGCGGGTTGCGGCAGGGCACGCCGTTGACGACGATCCGCTCGGCGTCCGTCAGCTCCGCCGGCAGGTACTCGCGCAGCAGCCGGAACCGGCGGATCAGCCGGTCGGCGTGCACCTCGGCGATGTTGCCCGGCGGCGCGGGCACGCGCTCGCTCAGGTAGCCGCGCCCGACGAGGTCGAGCAGGATGGTCCGCACCTGCGGGACGTACCTGTGCCGCGGGTCCTCGTCCTCGCGCAGCGGCTGGGCGATGTCGTGGTTGGGATAGAACGGCATGGTGTAGGCCGCCCAGTTGTCGCCGTAGAACTCGTGGGACAACTCGGTGTAGACGTCGCCCAGGACGGCCCGCTCCCTGCGCACCTTCTCGATCTGGCGGATCTTGACATGGAAGGAGCCGAGGTCGTGGCCGTCCACGGCTCCGGGGTGGTCCACCAGGAGCTTGATGACGTGGGCGCCGCCGGGCAGCTCGACGCGCTGCAGCCGGGCCGGGGAGCCGCCTTCGGTCAGCTCCTCGACGAGCGAGCCGTCCAGGCGGGCGGTCAGGTCGGCGAGGATCCGGTCCTCCACCTCGCCTACACCGTCATAGCCGATCGGAAGTGGAGGAATTTCTTGCTGGGTGCTCACCTGCGGAAATCCTTTCGACGGGGTGTGCGGGCCGGCGTCAGGCCGGGGTGGCCAGGCCGATGGTCTGGCCGGGGCGCAGGTCGGGCATCGCCACGACGTAGTGCTCGATCGCCGCCGCCACCGCTTCGCGCAGGCGGCCGTCGAGGTCGATGCCGAGCCTGCTCGCCCGGTCCCGGGCGGCCTCCTTGAGGTCGCGGAAGGTGTCGGTGGCGAAGACGTAGTGCCCGGCGATGAGTGCCCGGTCGGCGTCGCCGGCGTCGGTGCCCGGACGCATCCACTTCTCCCAGGACCGGCTCTCGTACGCGAGGGCGAGGAAACGTTCGAGCTGGACGTTCAGCGACAACTCGCGCAGGAGCGCGGCGAACGCGCGGCTCTCGGCGACGCCGAACTCGGGCGCCACGTTGAGCGCGTCCACGCCGGCGCGCGTCAGGTGGGCGAGTTCGGTCCGCGACAGGTAGTCGCAGTTGTGTGCCTTGAGCGCGATGCCGTGCTCGTGCGTGATCGACGCCAGCTCCCGCACCGCCGACGAGACGGCGAACGGCGCGAGGGTCAGCGCCCCGACGTTGACCGTCTCCAGCACCTTCGTCGCGGTCTGCGCCACGATGAAGGTCGGCTCGGGCAGCCCCACGATCCGGAGCCGTTCGAGCGCGGTGCCCACCTGCTTGTCGTACTCGGCGGGGTCGTTGGTGTCGCGCCCCTGGTCCTCGAAGCCGATCTCGAACGCCACGTCCGCGCCCAGCGACCGGGCCACCTCGACCGCCTGCGCGTACAGCTCGACCGCGCGGTCGATGGCCGCGTCCATCGGGGCCGGGCCTTCGAGGTCGGCCGAGGTGTCGATGTGCAGCAGGTCGAAGCCCTGCCGGATGTCCTCGGCGTAGGACTGCGCGGCCGAGCGCATCGCGTCGCTGAGGCTGAAGCGCTGCTGCCGCTCCCGGGGATGCTGGTACGGGCCCCCGTGGTCGCGGCAGAGCAGCAGGAGCCGTTCCGGGTCCCGGCTGCGGACGTAGGCGGCGAAGGTCTCGGTGTTCCAGCCCTCGACGTACCCGCCGCCCTGGGTCTGGGCCTCCACCTGGCGGCGGCTCGGGATGAGCATGATCGGCTGCCGGTGGCGGTAGGCGACCTCGATCGCCGCGTCCACCGCGTTCCTGGACATCGGCCCCACCCCCAGCCGGGAGGGGACGCGGATACTGCCGACCTTTCTCGAATTTCGCATGAGGCTGTCCTTCGTGAGTGCAGCACGTAACGCTTCCCGGTCATTTGTGCCGGGAAGGTCTTGCGGTATTCGCGGGAAGAGAGAGCCGGAGAACTCAGCTCTCGCGGCAGGCCCAGCTCAGGCCCTGGCGCAGCAGCCGGGTGGCCTGCGGTGACTGCAGGTCTTTCGGATAATGGCCGACCGAGCAGTAGAACACCCGGCCCGCGCCCCAGGTGCGCACGTAGGCGACGGGCATCCGCTGACCCTCGATCCACGGCAGGTGCTCGCCGCTGAAAACCGTCTCGGCCAGCACGTGGTTGGCCGGGTCGAGGTGCATGTAGTACTGCTCGGAGGCGACGTGGAAGGACCCGACGCCGGCGGTGACCGGGTGGGCGGTGTCGGTGATCGTCACCTCGTAGGGCACCTCGACGCCCTCGCCGCCCGGGTGGGACACGCACGATCCGCCCACCAGGTGGTTGTAGCGCAGGCTGGCGCGGAACGAGGCGGCCATGCCGTGCCACCCGGCCACGCCGGTGCCCTGCCGTACGGCCTCCAGCAGGCTGTCCTCCTGGCGGGTGGTCAGGTTCTCGGTGGTGTGCGCCTGGGTCCAGCCGATCACGATCAGGTCGTACGCCGTGAGGTCCGCCTCCAGCCGGTACGGGTCGTTGACGGCGTCGACCTTCATCCCCAGGTCGTCCATGTGGTGGGTCGCCCAGTCGGCGACCTCGTAGGGGCGGTGTCCCGGCCAGCCTCCGTACAGGAACAGAACGCGCGGCACCGTGCCTCCTCCGATCAGCCCCGGTTCCGGTGGACCACGACGACGGGATCGTCGGCGAGGAAGTAGCCGGGGGTGTAGTAGCCGATGGTGGCGAAGCCGAGCCGCCCGTCGCCGCCGAAGTCGGCGACGGCGATGCGGGCCGCGGAGTCCTCCGACACCCGTTCGCGTGTCCACAGGCCCTCGGCCGCGTCGACCGCTTTGTAATAGAAGACGCCCTGCCACGGCATCGGGCCGCGCAGGGCGACGAGGAATTCGTCCTCGCCGTCGCCGTCGAAGTCCGCGGCGACCACGTGGTGCCCGGGGCCCTCGCCGGCCTCGTTCGGATCGCCGAACACGTCGAGGACGGCACGGCGCCACAGGCCCGCGCCGCCGTGGTCGGTGTACACGCTCACGGTGTTGCCGTGGAAGGGCTCCAGGGTCGCCGCGTAGCGGGTGCCGTCGTTCAACGTGCCGAGGGCGACGCTGCTGCTGCCCGCGAAGCCGGTCGCCGGACGCTGGGCGTGCTCGCCCGCCCCGATGCGGCGGGTGCGCCACTCGTGCCGGCCGGCGTCCCAGCCGTACTCCGAGAGCCCTTCGCGGCTGGCCACGACCAGGCGTTCCGTGCCCGTCGGATCGGCTCCGAGCGGGGTGTAGTCGTGCAGGACCGTGAAGGAGCCGGCGTCGACGGCCGCGACGTCCCACCCGCCGGCGGCGAGCACGTCGTCCGGGACGTCGAAGACCGTCACTCGGGCCGGCTGGTCCAGCCCTTCGCGACCGCCGGCGTCCCCGACGACGGGCAGCGCGAGCAGTTGTGGCCGGTCAGCGGTGAAGCGTCCCACCCGCAGCCGGTGGGCGGAGACCAGGGTGCCGATCCGGCGGCTCTCCCAGGGCCGGTCGAGCCGGCCGCCGGGGTTGCGCAGCCAGGAGATCGTGCCGTCGTCGGGTTTGTGGGCGTACATGCTCTCGCCGTAGTCGTGGCACACGACCAGGTCGAGCCGCCCGTCACCGGTGAGATCGGCGGCGTCGAACGCGACGGGCTGGCGCAGCCGGGTGATGACGTGCTCCTGCCAGCCGGGGTTGGCGTACCAGCGCACGACCCCCTCGGCCAGTCCTGAGGTCAGGAGTCCCGGACGCCCGGAGCCGTCGAGATCGACGGCCTGGATCCAGTAGCCGTCGGTGAGGCCGTCCGCGACCACTTCGCGGTCGAAGGTGGGGACCCTTACCATTTTCCTCCTTAATTATATGCATGTACCTAATATGCTCACACATAAGATGTTTGCGGAGGAAATGGGTGGCTGCAAGTCCTCATGGAGTGTGACTTGGGTCATATTGGCGACGACCTGGCGGGCTTATCGCCACCTTTCACGTGCGAGATCCCATTCGGTAACCGGAAAGAAACGTGCTCCTTCCGAATGGCCGGTCTTCCGCTCCGGCTATTCGGCGCCCGTCGGACGGCCCACGCCCGGAGGGGGGTGCTGCTTCCACCACGCCCGGACTCTTAAGGTGATGACATGCCTCGTTTCCGCCAGATCCTGGACACCATGGCCGCCTACAAGCCGGGCAAGGCGGTCGTCGCCCCCGACGGGCGTTCGTACAAGCTGTCGTCCAACGAATCCCCCTACGACCCGCTGCCCTCCGTGGTCGAGGCCATCGCCGAAGGGGCACGGCAGATCCACCGCTACCCCGACGCCGGCTCGGTCAAGCTCACCGAGGCCATCGCGGAGCGCTTCGGCGTGCCCGCCGGGCACATCGCGCTCGGCGCCGGGTCGGTGACCGTCGCGCAGCAGCTCTTCGAGACGATCGGCGACCCCGGGGCCGAAGTGGTGTACGCGTGGCGGTCGTTCGAGGCGTACCCGCTGCTCGCCGACCTGGCCGGGGTGACGTCCGTCCAGGTGCCGCTGGCGGGCGAGGACCACGACCTGGACGCCATGGCCGAGGCGATCAACGACCGGACCCGCATGGTGTTCGTGTGCAACCCGAACAACCCCACCGGCACCGCCATCCGCCGCGCCGAGCTGGAGACGTTCCTCGACCGGGTGCCCGACGACGTGCTGGTGGTGCTCGACGAGGCATACCGCGAGTACGTGCGCGACGAGGACGTCCCCGACGGCCTCACCCTCTACCGCGACCGGCCGAACGTCGCCGTCCTGCGCACGTTCTCCAAGGCGTACGGGCTGGCGGGCCTGCGCGTCGGCTACGTGATCGCGGCCGAGCCGGTGGCCACGGCCGTGCGCAAGACGACCGTCCCGTTCGCCGTCAACCACCTCGCCCAGGTCGCCGCCATCGCCTCGCTGGAGGCCCAGGACGAACTGCTGGAGCGGGTCGAGCACGTGGTCAAGGAGCGCACGCGCGTCCGCGAGGCGCTCATCTCCCAGGGCTGGACGGTGCCGCCCACCGAGGCGAACTTCGTCTGGCTCCGCCTCGGCGAGCGCACCCCCGCCTTCGCCGCCGCCTGCGCGGTGGAGGGTGTGGCGGTGCGGCCGTTCGGCGTCGAGGGCGTGCGCGTGACGATCGGCTCACCCGAGGACAACGACGCCTTCCTGGCCGCGGCGCAGGCGTTCCGCGACTAGCGGCGGCCTCGTCCGGCGTGCTGGGAGTGGCTACGCGCCGGCGGTGAAGTAGTGGCCCAGGTCGAGGTCGGCGAGCAGGCCGGGGTGCTCCGGCCGCCAGCCCAGGAGTTCCCGGGTGCGCGTGCTGGAGGCCGGGTTGTCGAGCGTGACCACGCCCGCCAGGAAACCGAAGTGGGCCTGCGCCCGGTCGGCCGGGATCTCGGCGGCGGGGACGCCCAGCCGCCGGCCGATGGCCTCGGCGATCAGCCGGAACGGCACCCCTTCGTCGGCCACGGCGTGCAGCCGCGACCCGGCGGGGGCCTGCTCCAGGGCGAGGCGGTAGAGGCGGGCGGCGTCCAGGGTGTGCACGGCGGGCCAGCGGTTGGCGCCGTCGCCGAGACGGCCGGACACGCCCGCGGCCCGCGCCGTGGCGACGAGCGCCGGGACGAAGCCGTGTCGGTCCAGCTCGCTGTGCACCGTCGGGGGGAGCCGGACGACCGAGGACCTGACGCCGCGCCCGGCGAGGCCGGCGGCCAGGTTCTCGGCCTCGACCCTCGCCTGCAACCCGGGGCCGGGCGGAATGACGTCGTCCTCGGTGCCCACGCGTCCCGGTACGAGCGCGGACGTGCCCGTGCCCGAGGTGCCGACGAAGGGCTTGCCGGTGCCGGCCAGCGCCTCGGCGAACGTGCGCAGCGCCGCCAGGTCGGCCGCGATGGCGGCGGCGTAGTCGCCGGCGTACATGGCGTCGTGCTTGAACGCGAGGTGGATGACCCCGTCGGCGGCGGAGGCGGCTTCGCGCAGGCCGTCGAGATCGTCGAGATCGCCCAGCCTGACCTGCGCGCCGAGCGCTTTCAGCACGGTGGCCGACGCTTCGGAACGTGCCAGGCCGACGACCTCGTGGCCGGCGGAGAGAAGCTCGGGGACGACGGCCGAGCCGAGGTGGCCGCTCGCTCCTGTGACGAGAACACGCATGGCAGAGCCCTCCTGGCTCACAGTGATAGGACTTGGTCTCATCAAGGTAGCACGCGATGGGACCAAGTCTCATCACGTAGAATTCCGTGCATGGGTCGATGGCAGCCGAACGCGCGCGAGCGCCTGGAACACGCGGCGCTGGAGCTGTTCGTGGAGCGCGGCTACGAGAGCACCACGGCGGCGGAGATCGCCGAGCGGGCCGGGCTGGCGAAGAGCACGTTCTTCCGGCACTTCACCGACAAGCGTGAGGTGCTGTTCGGCGGCCAGGACGCGCTCAACGGCCTGTTCGCCGACGCCATCGCGGGCGCCCCCGCCGGGGCGACGCCGGTCGAGGCGCTCGGCGCCGCGCTGGCGGCCATGGCGGAGATCTTCGTCGCCGAACGGCACGCCTGGGCCCATCGGCGTCAGGCCGTCGTCATGGGCAACAGCGACCTGCGCGAACGCGAGTTGCTCAAGCTGGCCGCGCTCACCGAGGCCATGGCCGACGCGCTGCGGCGGCGCGGCGTGCCCGACCCGGCCGCGAGCCTCGCCGCCGAACTCGGCTGCCTCGCCTTCCGCAACGCCTACACGCGCTGGGCCGACCCGGCCAACGACCGGCACTTCGCCGACGTCGCGCGCCAGGAACTCGACGACCTGATGGCCGCGACCGCGACCCTCACCGGCCGCTGACGAACACGACGGCTCCGCTCACCCCGACCGGGCCGGATCAGTGTGCGACGCCGGTCTCTTCCACGACGGGTGACATCGACTTCGACCGCCGTTCGATGGAGACCACCAGGGCCACGCCGATGAGGATCACCACGCCGCCGAGCACGATCTGCGTGGTCACGTGCTCGTCCAGCACCAGCACGCCCAGCAGGACGGCGACCACCGGGTTGACGTACGCGTACGTCGAGACGAGCGAGATGGGCGCGTTGCCGAGCAGCCACGTGTAGGCGGTGAACCCGACCAGCGAGCCCACCAGCACCAGGTAGGCCAGCGCCGCCCACGACCGTCCCGACACGGCCGCGACGTCGAGCCGTTCCCCGGTCACCAGCCCGGCCACCGCCAGCCCGAGACCGCCGGCGAGCATCTCGACGGCGCTGGCCGTCCACACGTTGGCCGGCATCGGGACGCGCGCCGACAGGAACGAGCCGATCGACCAGGACAGCGAGCCCAGCAGGATCACCACGATGCCGGTCGTGCCCGCCTGTTCGCCGCCGCCGTTCAGCGACAGGGCCGCCACGCCCACGAACCCGACCAGCACGCCGGCCAGGGTCAGCACCGCGGGCCGGTCCCTGGCCACGACCCTGAGCAGCACCAGCCAGAGGGGCACCGCGGCCACGAGCAGCGCGGCCAGGCCGCTGGAGATGTGCTGCTCGGCCACGGCGACCATGCCGTTCCCGCCGGTGAGCAGCAGCAGCCCGACCAGTGCCGCGCCGCCGAACTGCCGCAGCGACATCCTGAACGGCGCCAGCCTCTTGGTGGCCAGCAGGAAGCCGACGAGCAGCAGGGCGGATGTCACGAAGCGCATCGCGCCGTGGAGCATCGGCGGCATGGTCTCGATGGCGATCATGATGCCGAGGTAGGTCGAGCCCCACACCACGTAGACGATCGCCAGCGCGCCCCAGACCATCAGCGCACGGCGACTGTCAGTAGCGTTTGCAGGCATGGCTCATGAACTTACCGCTTGAGCCGGACAAAGACCCGCGAGTATCAGACTTCGGACACTGTCGTCATAGAAGCGGCATACGACCCCACCGCGCGACCCCCACCACCCCGACAAC
>NZ_SSXE01000281.1 GCF_021699195.1 Nonomuraea sp. MG754425
CCACGCCCCCGGCCCTGAGCCCGACGCTGGACCCGGCACCATCACCCGAAACCGGCCCAGAGTCCGGCCCAGAGCACGGCCCAGAGCACGGCACGGCGGCGGGTGTGGTGGCGGCGTTGTCGGTGGCGGCCGACATGCGCTACGCCGGCCAGGCGTACGAGCTGCGCGTCCCCCTGCCGCCCACCCCCCTGGACGCGGCCGCGGTCGCCGAGGCGTTCCACGCCGAGCACGAACGCCTGTACGGCTTCCGCGACCAGCACGCCCCGATCGAGCTGGGCACCGCCCGCCTCGGCGTCGTGGGCCCCGTGGCCGCGCTGCCGCCCGTCACCGTGCCGCCCGGCTCGGGCGCGCCCCGCCCCGCCGGACGCCGCAGCGTCCTGCTGGCCGGCGTCCGGCACGAGGCCGCCGTCCACCTGCGCGCGGCGCTGGGCGTGGGCGACGAGTTGTCCGGCCCGGCGATCGTCGAGCAGGACGACACCACCGTGGTCGTGCCGCCCGGCTGGTCCGGGCACGTCGACCAGGCGGGCAACCTCCACCTCAGAAAGGCATGACCGTGCGGCTCGACCCTGTCACCTTGGAGATCGTCGGCAACCGGCTGACGGCCATGACCGAGGAGATGTGCCTGACGCTGCAGCGTACGAGCCGGTCCCTGTACGTGAAGGAGACCGCCGACTTCTGCTGCGCCTTCGCCGGGCTCGACGGCGGTTTCGCCGCCTACCCGCGCGGCATCGGCGTGTCCGGTTTCGTCGGGCTGAACGTGCTGACCGCCGTCGAGGCCGCGGGCCCGCTGGAGCCGGGTGACGTGATCATCACCAACGACCCTTACCGGTCCGGGGGCCTGGCCACGCACCTGACCGACATCCAGCTCATCGAGCCGTACTTCCACGAGGGCGAGCTGATCGGCTACGGCTGGGCGTTCATCCACTGCTCCGACATCGGCGGGCGGGTGCCGAGCAGCCTGTCGCCGGTCAACGACGAGATCTTCCAGGAGGGGCTGCAGATCCCGCCGGTGAAGCTGGTGCGCGCGGGTGAGACCGTCCGCGACGTGGAGACGCTGGTCATGGCCAACAGCCGTACCCCGGAGGCGAACCTGGGCGACATCCGCGCCATGCGCGCCGCCCTGCGCACCGGGCGCGAGCGGCTGGCGGGGGTGATCGCCCAGCACGGCGCGCCGACCGTGCTGGACGCCCAGCGCGACCTGGTCGCCTACACGGCCGGCAAGGCGCGGGCGGCGCTGGCGAGCCTGGGCGACGGGACCCACCGTTTCGTGGACTACCTGGACGACGACGCGGTCTCCGCCGTCCCGGTGCGGCTGTCGGTCACCGCGACGTTGTCCGGGGGCGACCTGCACCTCGACTTCACGGGCACGGACCCGCAGGTGGCGGCGGCGTTCAACATCGCGACGCTGGGCCGCACGCACGCCTGGATCACCACCCGCGTGCTCGCGCTCATCTGCACCCTCGACCCCGGCATCGCGCTCAACGCCGGGCTCATCGCGCCGATCAGCGTCACCACCCCGGTGGGGTCGCTGGTCAATCCCGTTCCCCCGGCGGCGGTGGGGGTGCGGCACGCCTCGGCCAACCGGGTCAACGACGCCGTCGGCGGCGCGCTCGGGCTGGCCGCGCCGCACGTGCTGCCGGCCGCCTCCAGCGGCCTGGTGGTGCCGGTGGTGGTGGCCGAGCAGCGCGGCGGACGGCAGAACGTCCAGGTGCTGGAGCCGATGGTGGGCGGGACCGGCGCGCGCGAGGGGGCGGACGGCGTGGACGGCCGCGACAGCGGCATCTCGAACCTGTCCAACAACCCGGTCGAGACCGTGGAGACGGAGATCGGCGTCGAGATCCTCACCTACGGCCTGCGTCCCGACTCGGGCGGCGCGGGCCGCTGGCGGGGCGGCTGCGGGCTCGAACTGACCTTCCGCGTGCTCGGTGACGGCGCGAAGCTGCTGGCCAGAGGGCTGGAGCGGATGTGCTTCCGGCCGTGGGGGGTGCGCGGCGGCGGGCCGGGCGCGCCCACGGAGCTGATCGTCAACGCGGGCACGCCGGGCGAGCGCCGGCACGACAAGATCGACGTGCTGGAGCTGGCGCGCGGCGACGTCGTCACCCTGCTGACCTCGGGCGCGGGCGGCTACGGCGACCCGTTCACCCGGGATCCCGAGGCGGTGCTGCGCGACGTGGAGCGCGGCGTGGTCACGCGGGAGGCGGCGGCGCGCGCGTACGGGGTGGTGCTGGGCGCGGGCGAGACGCCGGTCGTGGACGAGGAGGCCACGCGGGCGGCCCGCGAGAGGCGGGACGAGGTCGCGCCGGGCGGCCCCGAGCGGCAGGCGTGGGAGTCGGTCTTCGACACCGCCAGCGTGGACCGCCTGGTGGCGGCCCTGTTCCGGCTGCCGCTCGCGGCGCGGACGGCCCGCCGCACGGCCCTCTACACGACCGTGCTGGCCGGGCTCCCCGCGCGGTTCCCGCGCACGGCGCCCACGGCCGGGCAGGCCGAGCGCGCCCGCCGTACACTCGCCGAAGAGATCGTCGCACTGGAACGGGCATCCTGATGACCACTCGAACGGCGGCCGAGGACGACCTCGCCGACCTCTACCGCGACCTGCACCGCCACCCCGAGCTGCCCTTCCGCGAGAAGCGGACCGCGGGCCTGGCCGCCGCCCGGCTGCGCGCGGCCGGGTTCGAGGTGCGCACCGAGGTCGGGGGCACGGGCGTCGTGGGCGTGCTGCGCAACGGCGACGGCCCGACCGTGGTGCTGCGCGCCGACATGGACGCGCTGCCGGTGTCGGAGGCGACCGGCCTGCCGTACGCCAGCACCGCCACCATGCCGGACGCCGAGGGCCGGCAGGTCCCGGTCATGCACGCCTGCGGCCACGACATGCACGTGACGTGCCTGGCCGGCGCGGCGCGGGAGCTGGCCGAGGGGCGCGACGGCTGGCGGGGGACGCTGGTGGCGCTGTTCCAGCCGGCCGAGGAGATCGCGGGCGGGGCGCGGGCCATGGTGGACGACGGGCTGCTCGATCTCATCGGACGTCCCGACGTCGTGCTGGGCCAGCACGTGTTCCCGTATCCGGCGGGGCGGGTGCTGATCAGTCCGGGCGAGGTCATGGCCGCCGCCGACAGCATCGAGATCCGGCTGTTCGGGCGGGGCGGCCACGGCTCGCAGCCCGAGCGCACCGTGGACCCGGTCGTGCTGGCGGCGGCCACCGTGATGCGGTTGCAGACGGTCGTCTCGCGCGAGGTGTCGCCGTTCGAGCGGGCCGTGCTGACCGTGGCGCAGATCCACGCCGGCCACAAGGAGAACGTCATCGCCGGCGAGGCGAGCCTCACCGTCAACCTCCGCTCGTTCTCGCCCGAGGTCCGGCGCGCGCTGCTGGACGGGGTCGAGCGGGTGGCGCGGGCCGAGGCGCAGGCGTCCCGCGCGCCGCGCCCGCCCGAGTTGCGCACCCTGAACTCCTTCCCGGTGACCTCCAACGACCCCGGCGCCACCGCCCGCGTCCGCCGGGCGCTGGCCGCCCGCCTCGGCGCGGAGCGGGTGACGGACATGGCGCCGCTGATGGGCAGCGAGGACTTCGGCGTGATCGGCTCGGCCGCCGGCGCGCCCTCGGTCTTCTGGGGGCTGGGCTGCGCCGACCCCGAGCGGTACGAGCGGGCCGAGCGGGAAGGCCGGCTGACGGAGGAGGTGCCGGGCAACCACTCCCCCGCGTTCGCGCCGGTCATCTTCCCGACGCTGCCGGCCGGGGTCGAGGCCCTGGTCACGGCGGCCCTGGCCTGGCTCGCCCCGCAGGACGAAGACCCGCGCACGCCTTGAGCGCCGCGCTCACGCGCCGGCGAGGTCGTTGGCGGCCACGTAGCCGAACGTCATGGCCGGGCCGATGGTGGAGCCCGAACCGGCGTAACTGCGGCCCATGACGGCCGCGCTGGCGTTGCCGGCCGCGTACAGGCCCGGGATGACCGACCCGTCGGCCCGCAGCACGCGGGCCCGCGCGTCGGTCCGCATCCCGCCCTTGGTGCCGAGATCACCCGGGACGATCTTGAAGGCGTAGAACGGCGGCAGCCACAGGGGCGCCAGGCAGGGGTTGGGCCGGACGTTCGGGTCGGCGTAGTAACGGTCGTAGACGCTGTCGCCGCGGTGGAAGTCCTCGTCCCGGCCCGTCACGGCGAAGGTGTTGAAGCGGGTGATCGTGGCGCGCAGCGCCGCGGGCGGCACGCCGATCCGCTGGGCGAGCTGCTCGACGGTGGCGGCCTTGTGCACGGCTCCGCTGTCGTACCAGGAGGCGGGCAGCGGCAGCAGCGGGGCGACGTCCTTGAACAGGTAGCGGTTGCGGTACTGCTGGTCGACGATCAGCCAGGCCGGGATGTGCCGCGCGGACGGGGAGTCGCGGTCGTACATGACGTGCACCACGTCGCTGTACGGCGCCCCCTCGTTGACGAACCGCGCCCCGTTCCCGTTGACCATGACGCAGCCCGGCAGCGTGCGCTCGGCCAGGCAGAAGTACGCCTCCCCGGGCAGCGGGACGGACGGCCCCCACCAGGCGTCGTCCATGAGCTCCAGCGCCGCCCCGGCCCGCTCGCCCGCCTCGATGCCGTCGCCGGTGTTGGACGCGGCGCCGACCGTCCAGTCCGTGCCGACGGGCTGGCGCTGGAACTCGGCGCGCATCGCGGCGCTGTGCTCGAACCCGCCGGATCCGACGATGACGCCGCGCGTGGCCCGGACCAGCCCGGCGGGGGTGACCACGCCCGCCACCCGGCCCGCCGCCACGTGCAGGTCGAGCAGCGGCGTGTCGAGCAGCACCGGCACCCCGGCCGCGAGCAGCCCCGCGCGCAGCCCGCCGGCCAGCGCCTGGCCCATCGTGAGGGGACGTTCCCCGCGCAGGGCCGCCTCCGTGCCGCGCAGCAGGCAGGCGGCGGCGACCTCGGCCCCCTTCAGGTTGACCGCGCTGAGCGTGAGCCACTTGTAGTCGGCGCTGTGGACGACCATGCCGGCCGGCGACGGGATGTAGGGCGGGTTGAGCCGGGCCAGTTCGGCGCCGAGGAGGTTGCCGTCGAGCTGGGCGGGCTCGATGGAGCGGCCGTTCGGCATGCCGCCGGGGTATTCGGGATAGTAGTCGGCGTACCCGTCCATGAACCGGAAGCGCAGCGGGCTGTTGCGCGTCACGAACGAGATCATCGGCGGCCCGGCGGCGAGGAACGCCTGCTGCCGGGCGAGCGGCACCGTGTCCCCCACGACCCGGGCGAGGTAGGCGGCGGCCTTGGCCGGGGTGTCCGGCACGCCCGCGGCGAGGATAACCTCGTTGCACGGGATCCAGATGCCCGCGCCCGAGCGCGCCGCCGACCCGCCGTACGTCGCGGCCTTCTCCAGCACGACGGTACGCAGGCCGCGGGCCGCCGCGGTGAGGGCGGCGGTCATCCCGGCCGCCCCCGCGCCGACGACCACCACGTCGTACTCGGCGTCCCGCGTGGCGGCGCGGGCGGGAGCGGGCGTGCGGCCCAGGGCCGCGCCGGTCGCCACGATGCCGCCGGCGATGAGCAGCGAGCGGCGGGTGCGGCCTGCGGGGGTGAGGTCGGGAGAGGCGGGCGCGGGAGATTCCATCGACGTGTCCCTTCTGCGGGGCCTCGAACGGAACCCGAGCATGCGCTTGGTTGGCTACCCTGTCAATCGCCGACCCACCCCCTGCGCACGACCCCCACGGACCCACGCATCCGCCCGCACGGGGCCAGGCCTCCGGCCCCACGCGGGGTAGCGGGCCGGCCCCACGCGGGGTGGCGGGCCTGCCCCGCACGGGATAGCGGGCCTGCCCCGCACGCGGTCAGGCGTCCGCCCGTGCAGGACCCGGCGTCCGGCCCTGCGCGGATTCACGCGTCCGCCCGCACGGGCTCACGCGCCCGCGCGGGGCCGGTGTGGTGGCCGAAGGCGCGGCGGTAGGCGGCCGGGGTGGTGTGCACCATGGCGTGGAAGCGCCTGCGCAGGTTGGCGGCCGACGACAGGCCGACCCGGGCCGCGATCGCCTCCACCGGCAGGTCGGTCTCCTCCAGCAGCGCACGGGCCGCCATGACGCGCTGCTGGAGCAGCCACCGCCCGGGGGCGACGCCGAGTTGCTCGGCGAACCTGCGGGCGAGCGTGCGCGGGGAGGTCCCGGCCCGCGCGGAGAGGTCCTCGACGGTGAGCGGCTCCCGCAGCCGCTCGACGGCCCAGTCGAGGACGACGGCCAGCGACCCCGGCGGATGCGCGAGCGGCGCGACGGCCGCGTACTGCGCCTGGCCGCCCTCGCGGTGCGGCGGCATGACCATGTGCCGGGCGATCCGCGCGGCGTGGCCGGCCCCGTGGTCGGTACGCGCCAGGTGCAGGCACAGGTCGATGCCCGCCGCGGAGCCGGCGCTGGTGGCGACGTCGCCGAGGTCGACGTACAGGGTGTCCGGATCGACCCGGACGTCGGGGAAGCGGGCGGCGAGGTCGGCCGCCATCCGCCAGTGGGTGGTCGCCCGGCGTCCGCTCAGCAGCCCGGCCTCCGCCAGGAGGAACGCGCCGGAGCAGATCGCGACGACGCGGGCGCCGCGCCGGTGGGCCCGCCGCAGCGCGTCGAGCACGGCGGGCGGGGCGGGCCGGTCGGGCCGCTGCCGGCCGGGGACCACCACCGTGTCGGCGGTGTCGAGCGCGGCCAGCCCCTGGCCGACCACCATGTCGTAGCCGGCCAGGGTCGGCACCGGGCCCGGGTGCTCGGCGCACACGCCGAACTCGTAGCGGGCGGGCACCCCGGGGCGGCTCACGCCGAACACCTCGGCGGCGCAGGCCAGCTCGAACGTGGACTGCGGCGGAAGGACGAGCGCGACGACCCGGTGCAGGTTCATGGCAGAAAAGTACCTGTGGCCGTCAATACAGACACTGGGCCGGACGGGCAGCGCACCGGGACGATGGGGGCATGACGGATGAATCGAATGACGTCCAGATCCTGCACGTGGACGAGGTGGAACCGGTCGAGGTGGTCCCCGGGATCGTCCGGCGGCGGCTGCCGGCCACCGAGTGGGCCCGCGGCTGGATGTACGACTTCGCGCCGGGCAGCGAGTGGCCCGAGGTGGACGTGCACGAGGGCGAGGAGCGCTACTACGTGCTCTCGGGCGAGTTCATCGACCGGGGACGGCGGCTCGGGCCGGGCAGCTACGTCGTGTTCGCGCCGGGCAGCGCGCACCGCCCGCGTACCGAGACCGGCGCGCGCATGCTGGGCATCAGCATCCTCACCCGGTAGTCAGAGACCGGTGGCCGGCGTGTGATCACGACGCGTTCCGGGGACGTCCTGACGAATGGGGATGGCGAGCGTCGGGGGCCTCACCGGCCAGGGCTGGACACAGCTCGGCGAGCTGGGGCTGGCGCTGCTGCTGTCGGCCCTGATCGGGCTGGAGCGGGAGGTCCGGCAGAAGAGCGCGGGGCTGCGCACGCACACCCTCGTCGGCTTCGCCGCCGCGCTGATCATGCTGGTGTCCAAGTACGGCTTCTTCGACGTCCTGGGCGAGCACGTCACCCTCGATCCCTCCCGGGTCGCCGCGCAGATCGTGTCCGGGATCGGGTTCATCGGCGGCGGCCTGATCTTCGTGCGCCGCGACGCGGTGCGCGGGCTGACCACGGCGGCGGTGGTCTGGCTCACCTGCGCGGTCGGCATGGCCGCCGGGGCCGGCCTGTGGCTGCTGGCCGTGGCCGTGACGGCGGGCCACTTCCTGGTGGTGTTCGCCTTCACGCCGCTGGTGGGCCTGCTGCCCCGCTCGCGCTTCACCCTGTCCCGGCTGCACGTGACGTATCTCGACGGGCGGGGCGCGTTGCGGCGGGTGTTGTCGATCTGCACCGGCAAGGGGTTCGTCATCGCCGAGCTGAGCATGGAACGCCACCGCGAGCGCCGGGAGCCGCACCTGGTGTCGATCTGGCTCGTCGTGCAGGGCGCGGGGCCGATCGACCAGCTCATCGCGGCGGTGGCGGAGGTCGAGGGCGTGCGCGCGGTGGCGAGCGCCGACATCGAGGGTTCGGCCGCCTGACGCCCGCGGGGCGGTCAGCCGCGCGCGCCGGAGGTCGGGGGACCGGACTCCGCGAGCTCGATGACGGTGCCGACGTTGTCGGTGACGAACGCGATGCGCCGGCCGATCGCGGGCACCTCCATGGGGCCGCCGATCAGCTCCACGCCGCGCTCGCGCAGCCCGGCCACGGCCGCGTCGAGGTCCTCGACGGCGAGGCAGAAGTGGTGCAGCCGCTCCGGGTCCAGGCTTTCCAGGACGTCTCCGGCCGGGGCCGGGTGGCGGCGGGAGGCACCCGCGAGCAGCTCGATCCGGACGGGCCCGTTGGCGAGGAAGGCGAACGTCGTCCCGTGGGCCTCGAACCGCTGGTCGAGGACGAAGCCGAGGTGGTCCGCGTACCACCGGACGGTGGCGTCGAGGTCGTCCGGTGTCACGCTGATGCCGACATGGTCGTGCAGGAAGGTCATGGTCATGGCAACCAGGATCGCCGGGTGGCCGCGCCGCGGGCCAGGGACGCCCCGACGGCAGGACCGGCGGTACCCGCCACGCGGGCCGTCAAGTGAAGCACGACCGGGCGCGCGGGAAAAGCCCGGACCGCGCCCGGAGGCGTTCATCGTTCTCGCCGTGGAGAAACTCGCGCAGGTGACGCCGGGAAAAGCATCCCGCGCCGGCAGCCGAATTCGCTGAAACTTTCACGGGCTCGCCGATTCACTGCAACCCGCCGCATTTTTGCAATCGGTTGTTGCAGAAAAAGCGACACGACCAGCCAAGACACCCAGCATGGTTTGCAGTTTCGCCCGGATGTATTGACGTTTCCTCCGTGTAACGCCACTGTGTCTGCAACCGGTTGGTGTCTGAAAGTGCGAAGACCTGTCTGCGGCGACATGCGCGCGCCGACAACCGCCCAGAAACGCCGACGAGCCGCAGAAAGCGCCGGAGCGAACATCCAGGAGGTTCAAACGTGCGCACGAACGATTTCCTGATCAGGAGGGTGACGGTCGTCATGACCGCCGGCCTCGTCGCCACCGGCGGCCTGATCGCCGTGCTCAACCTGCCCGCCTCGGCGGCCCCGTCCAGCGGCGACTACACGCTGGTCAACGGCGGCAGCGGCCTGTGCGCCGCCGTGCCGGGACAGAGCACCGGCGACGGCGTGCAACTCGTCCAGAGCGCCTGCGCCGGGCAGGTGTTCACGCTCGCCGCCGCCGGAAGCGACTACCAGATCAAGGCCGCGCACAGCGGCAAGTGCCTCGGCGTCCGCGACGCCTCCACCAGCGCGGGCAAGGCGGTGCAGCAGGAGACGTGCACCGGCGCGACCTCGCAGACCTGGCAACTGGTCACCTCCGGAAGCGGCTACCGGGTGGTCAACGCCAACGGCGGCAAGTGCCTGAACGTCAAGGACAACTCCACCGCGGCCGACGCCCTCCTGCAGCAGAACTCCTGCGACTCGGTCGCCACCAAGCAGTGGACCCTGCAGCCCGCCGGCGGCGGCCCGACCACCAGCCCCGACC
>NZ_SSXE01000282.1 GCF_021699195.1 Nonomuraea sp. MG754425
GGTGCTGCGGGACGTGCGCCCGATGGACGCGTGGGAGCTGGCCTGGCTAGCGCTGAAGGACAGCTCCTACGACCAGGGGATGAGCGTCGCGGAGTGAGGAGTCCGGGGGCGTCCCGCGCGGCGGTGTCGTAGGACGGCAGGACGGCCCGGGCAGCGGGTTCGACGACCGCCGTGCCGAGGTCGTCCCGGCGAAGGCCCTGATCGAGTCGAAGGACTCCCATAGCGTGATGACCTGCAGCTCGACGTGTTCGTCCGTGTCCCGCCGGAGCACGTACGCGCCCCGGTGCCAGCCGGTCCCGCGCGCCTCGCGGATGCCCAGCTCCGGCCCCGCCTCCTCCATGGAGTCCGTGGCGTCCGTGGTGGCGGTGTCCGAGGCGGCGGCTGTCATCTTGGGTAGTCAAGCGAAATAGCTGGTCAGCTGCTTGAAGGTCTGTCAGGCACGTAAGGCAAGTAGGTTGGCCATGGCAATCTCGGAAGTCGGCGCGGTGCTCTTTACCGGGGAGTCGCCGTAGCATCCGGGAAATTTCGGGCGGATATGATCGACTAGGCTCCTGAGCTGCGGATCTTCGGGCTGTGGCGAGGGGTGCTGGTTGGTCGCTCAGGTCTTCACCGACCAGCAACTTGAGGCACTGCGCCAGTTCCCCGAGATCGGGTGCGAGGAGTTGTTCCGGTTCTTCGCCCTCCGTCCGGATGATGAGGTGGCACGGTGACCAACCACGATGAGGCGGCGGCTGTCCGACCGTTGACACTGACTTGGGTGAGCCGGCACCTGGAGGTCGGCGAACGGATCGTCAAAACCGCGGCGCTGCACGGCGGCATCACTGCCGACATGCGGAGGCTGACCGTCGGCACGCGGGATGGAGGTACCCGTGACCTGGTGCTGCGGAGCTTCGTCGACCCGTTCCATGTGGGGCGCGCCGAGGACTCGCTGAACAGGGAGGCCGGCGCCCTGGCCCTGCTCACGGGGACCGACGTGCCGGCTCCTGGATTGGTCGCGGTTGATCCGACCGCCGCGCATTGCGCGTATCCCTCGCTCCTCATGACGCATCTAGCGGGCCGAACGGTCCTCGACGATGAGGGATTGGAGACACACGTCCCTCTGCTGGCCCGTCAACTCGCGGCGATCCATGCGCTGCGGCCCGCCGAGCGGCCCCGGAAGTATGTGACGCTGACGACCGCTGACACCGTCGTGGTTCCTAAGGGCGCCGACGCGGCGGCATGGGCCGCGGCGATCGACGTGATCCGCAAGCCAGCGCCGCCCTATGAAGGACGATTCCTGCACCGGGACTTCCAACCCGGCAACGTGCTGTTCGACATGTCGCCCCCAAGCCCGGCAGGTCCCCGGATCACCGGCGTCGTCGACTGGGCAGCGACCTGTTGGGGCCCGGCAGACCTCGACGTGGCGCACTGCTCCACCAATCTCGCCCTGCTGCACGGACCGGCGTGGGGTCTGCGGTTCGCTGAGGCGTATCAGGAGGCCGGCGGTGTGCTGGCCGCGGCCGCGAGCGAGCGGGTGTACTGGCAGGTGCGGGACGGGCTGGCGTGCTCAGAAGAGGTGCAGTTGGTGTCGCAGCCATGGCGGGCGGCAGGGAGGACAGAGCTGACGACGCGAGCCGTGGAGGAGCGGCTGGATGCCTATGTCACCGCCCTGATGGACGCACTGGCCTGAGCCAGGGCGGTCCGGGGCGGCCCTCGGCGCGGTGGGCACCAGGATTTTGCGGCCGATGCGCAGCCCGGGCAGAAAATCTGATCACAGCATCAACGCAGCAGCCCTCAGACCAGGAGACCCAGGGTTTCGGGCGCTTCCCAGGCCGTCAGATGCCGCTCAGGGTCAGTTTCCTGCTGAGAGAACTGGTTGATCACGTCGGCGAGAGCTCGCCGGTCCAGGCTCGCGACCGTCAGCCACTGCATAAGAGCTACACCTATTGGCGTGTCGCCTCATCGAGATCGGCGCCGGCGATCCAGTCAGTGATCGAGTGATGCCGGGGCTGCCAACCGAGCTGGTTGCGGGCGCGGACGGCGCGGACCCGGCTGTTGGAGCCTAGGGCGTGCATGGCGAACTGCGGGTGCCAGACGTTGTCAGCAGAGTCGGGGTTCCAGGGCTGCGGCCCAGGCAGACCGAGACGGTGAGCGATGGCTTTGGTAATCGCGGCGAAGGACTCCTCTCCGCTCTCGACGAAGTAGAAGCCTCCGGGAGGCGACTTCTCCAGTGCGAGGAGATACAGGTCGGCGACGTCGTCGAGGTGCACGGTGGACCAGATGTTGCGTCCGGCGCCCACGTGCTGGACCATCCCGCTGGCACGCGCCTGTCGCACCAGTGCAGCGATCAGCACGCTGTCGCGGGGCACACCGCGTGCGTCTCCATAGATCAGGCTGTGGCACAGGACCGTGGTACGCACTCCCTGTCGCGCGGCGGCCAGGACCAGCCGGTCGACGGTGACGCGTGCCTGTCGTACGGGGTGATCGGGCTCCCAGACGGAGCCCGGGTCGAGGAGGTCTTCTGTGAAGATGGTCTCGGCGGCTTCGCCGCTGGTGCCGACGCCCACGATGCTGGAGCCGCTGGTATGGACGAGCGGCTTGCCCGACCCGGCCAGCGCAGCGATGAGGCTTTCCACGGCTCGGCGGTGGTCGCTGTCGGCCGCGTTGACGACCGCGTCGGCCCGGTCGGCGTGCTCGGCGAGCAGGTCCGCGTCGTCCAAGTCGGCCACCACCGGCTGGATGCCCAGCCGGGCGAGATCCCCCGCCCTGGCCGTGTCCCGGGTCAGGCCGGTGACGGTGTGACCCGCCCGAAGGAGGCGGGTGGCCACCGCGCCGCCGATGTAGCCGCTTGCGCCGGTGACGAAAACGTGCATCGAAGTCCTGCTTCCGCTCAGGTTCACGCTGGTCGGTCCAGCTCGAGTCATCGTCGTCGGTGCTGAGACACAGGCTCGATTTCCGTTGCCGAAACGGCAAGCTGTCGCTCGCCGCCCGCAACACGTTTCGACGCTGAGGGAATGATGACGCGGTATCTGATGGAACTGCTGCATGCGGTCGAGGGCTTGCGCGCCGAGACCGAGCAGTGCCTGGTAGCGCGACCAGGACTGGGCTGATCGGCGACCCGTTGCAGCGGCGGATTGGTCAGGGTCCCGCTATGTGCGGGTAGTCGGAGGAGGCGTCCCAGATGTGGGCGTCGGTCAGGTCGATGACCATGTCGGCGGGGTCATCGGCGTAATTGAACTGGGAGACCAGGTCGTTGCTGGAGGCGAAGAACAGCTCGCCGGTGCCGAGCGAACAAGCCGAAGTCATCGAGCGCGTCTTCGAGTAGCACTTCACGTTCCGCGGCTTCTCCCGGTCTCCGAGTGCGCGATGGGATGCTCCCGGACCTGGCCTGAACCAGCCAGGCCCGCATGGACATTCGTTGAGGAATGTCGCTATCGTCCCGCAGGTCCATTCGCGTCCGAGCCGTTGCGTTCCCCGGAGGTCCGCATGTTTCCCTTAGCTGCTCATAAAAGAATGGGGGTATGGCGAACCATCTCCGGCCTCGCTGTTCCTCTTTTTGTGGCCGGGTCCCTCAATTTCGCTGCCCAGCTCGGAATTATCGCCATTCTGGGGCGGATGGGGGGAGAGGCCATTTATGTACGTTCCCTGTATCAGCCTGTCAGCCTCATCGCCCTCGCTCTGAGTGCGGGCTTCGCGGTCTGTAACCAGGTCGCCGCCGCGATCAGCAAGGGAGCCAGGCGCGCCCAGGACATCATATCGAACGCCGCCAGCCTGGCCAGGGTATGGCTCGGGCTCGGCGCGGCCCTGTACCTGGTCCTCGCGGTCGCGGCTCCCTCCCTGACCGGTCTCCTCCATGTGGACGCCGGACTGCGGGACACGTTTGCCTCCTTCCTGCGCTGGACCAGCGCCGCCAGTCTGCTGGCCGTCGGGGAGGAGCTGTGCGCGTCCGGCCTGCGCGGCTATGGGTATGTGCGACAGGCCACCGTCCTGGTCATCTGTACGGCGAGCGTGCGGATCGGCCTCGTGGCCGGCCTCGGACTCGGTGCCGACATCGGGATCGCGGCGGTGCCCATCGCCGAGGCGACAGCGGGTCTGACCGGCCTGACCATGGGCCTGGTGCTGCTGCGCCGCACCGAGCTGTGGCATCCGCCGGCCGCCCGGATCTGGCGGCGCGAGGTGCTCACCGACCTGCGCCGCATCGGTGTGCCCATCGCCATGACCTTTCTCGTGCTCTCCGCCTACAACCTCGCGGTCATCGGCATCCTCGGGAACTACGGGCAGAACGCCGTGGCCGGGTTCACGGTCGCTTCCACCTTGCAGAACATCGTGCTGCTGCCGGGCATGGTCCTGGGTACAGCCACAGCGATCACCATCAACCAGCAACGCGGCGCGGGCCACTGGCGGCGAATCCGTGAATCGATGCGCGGTGGCATCGAGGTCACCGTCGTGACCTACGTGGTGATCGCGGCGCTGGTGTGGTCACTGCATGACCCGCTGGCGCGGCTGATAGGCGGCGACGCCGGGGTGGCCGCAGCCGCGGGCAGTTACCTGGGCGCCGTGGCACTCACCTACGCCGTCCAGGGACCCGTGCTCACCTCGCTGACCGTCATGGAGGAGACCGGCGGCGGCTTCCGGGCCATCGTGCTCAACGCCATCTACTTCGGCCTGATCGTCGCGGTCAGTGCGGTGGCGGCACACGCCGTCGGCAGCGCGGACGGCTTCTACGCCGCGGTGGCGTACTGCAACCTGATCGGCGTGACGGTGCCGCTCATCGCCATACGACACATACGAAAACTGTCGGCCAGGGGCAGCGCCGCTCAAGCAGCCGCCGCGACTGGCTGAAGTAGACGGGAGCCGGAGGACGACGGCGGGTGTTCCGCCGCAGCCGCGCCCCGTCGACAACCAAGCAACTCTCTCGGGCGCCGCCTCGGGCGGCGGCAGCATCCCGGTCACGGTGGCCACCGCAGCGCATAGGCGTTACCCACCCAGGCCAGGTGCCGCACGTCGAAGCCGAGCGCCTGCTGGATGGACGGCAACGCGACGTTGATCACCGACACGTCCAGCACCACCATGAACTGCGCCGCGCGCACCAGCGCCAGGATCGCCCGCCACCCCTCACTCAAATCAATACGATCACATCGGTTTATCTCAGCATACAAACCGGTGTGACCACATCGGAAAATGTTGGGCTTATGACGTCGGCGGCCCCGACCGCCTGCTACTGCTCAGAGGATCCTCGCCGAGACGTCGCCCCGCCCCGAGGGGCTTGAGGATCGGGCCGGTGCTCCGGTCGCGTCTCCCCGATCCGTGGGAGGTGCGCGCCCGGATGAACGTTCGGATCATTGCCGTGGTGCTGGCGGCGGGAGTGGCGGCCAGCACGGCGCTGGGGGAATTCATCCCGTTCCTCGCAGAGGTGGGCGAGGAGTTCACGCTGCCGCCGGCCACCACCGGCTGGTTGTCATCAGCGATCACCGTAGTGGCCGCCGCGGCGTGCCTGCCGCTGGGCCTCTGGCTGGACCGCCGCCCCTTGCGGCCGATCTTCGTGGCCGCGCTGGCAGCGCTGGGGACGGCGGGATCGGTGGCCGCCGTCACGGGCGACGCGGCGATGCTAGCCGCTTTGCGGCTGGTACAGGCGGCCGGGTACGCCGTCGTGATGATCGCGGGCCCGGGCCCGCTGGCCCGGCTGCTGACCGGCCGGGCACGGCGCGGCGCGCTGGCGTTGTGGGGGTTGTGCATCCCCGCCGGGCTGGCGCTGGCCAACGCCGCCGGGGCACTTGGGGCGGCTGCCGGATGGCGTGCCATGGTCGCCCGCGTGGGCGCCCTCACCGTGGCGGTGGCGGCGTTGGCCGGTACCCTGCCCCGCGACCCTGTCTCGCCGCCGGTGGACGTCCAGCGGGCCGGGCCTTCACATGAAGGGGCGCGGGCAGGGGCGGTGGCAGCCGGGTTCGCGACGATCGCCATGGTCGGCGGCGGCGCGGGAGGCCCTGGAGGAGTTCAAAGCCCGGCAGCCCGCCGCGGATGCCGAAGACCGCGCCGCGGCCGCCGCGGTCACCCGCCAGCGGCAGTAGGAATACGACGACGCCCAGCGCCGCGAGCGGGACGCCTATGCCGCACAAGCCCGCCAAGCCAGCGAGGGATCGCAGGCCGAGGCGTCCATGGACGTCTTCAACGTCATGGCCGAGATCCGCATGGCCGCCTCACGAGCGCTGGCGTTGCTGAGCAAGCAGCAGATCAACTTCACCACGGACCGCGCCGAGGCCATCGCGGAGCTGTGTGACGGCGCCGAGGCTGCGATCGCCGCCGTCCGTGACATGGCCACCGGCGCTGCTCTGGACGACGCCGCGCTCGCGGCCTTCATGGACGAGAACGGGAAATTCCTGTGAGCCGCCGCCGTGATGAGACGGCCTGGACCCGCGCCGAGACCGACGTCGCAGAAGTGATGATCTGGCTGCGCAGCAACCACGGCCGCGAGCTCAGCTACGCCGACATCGCCGCCGGTGTCGGCATAAAGGACGGCCCCCGCCTGCGGCGGGCCGTCAAGGTCGCCCGCGTGGTCGCGGCCAACCGGGGCGATCGCCTGGAAAAATTCCTGCCCTCGCAAAACCCCGCCCGGCGCCGGGTCTTCGTCACCCGCTACATGCGCCAGGGCCTGGGCGATGAGTTCGGCGCCCGCGACGCGATGTCCGCCGCCCGCACCGCGATGACCGCGATGAAAGACATGCACCGCGCCACCACCTTCGAGGCCGGCAACGACAAGTCCATCGCCCGCACGGAGTTCGGCACGATGGCCAAGGCCGTCGACGAGTGCATCACCAAGGTCTCCGGCATCGACACGGTCGGCCCCCAGGTAGTCAAGCAGGAGAACACCGGCCTGCTCGCCCAGATGATCGCCGAGATGGAAGCCCGGCTCACCGAGTCGGCAGCAGGCTGACCAGGGCCACCTTCACGCCATGGCAGCCGTCCCGGGACGCACCGGCCCTTCAAGCAGTCAGAGTCCTACTGCTCCATCGATCTGTTCGCGAAGCAGGTCGGCATGACCATTGTGTCGCGCATACTCCTCCACCATGTGCATCAGCACCCAGCGCAGTGACACGGGCCCTTCCCCGGGTTCATTTCCCATGACCTCAAGATCCGGCGCGGCGTCGACGAAACGGTCAGCGAACGAGACCTCCGCCCGCCACACCTCCCACGCCTCGTCGACCATGCGCGCGTCCGCGCCCATCACATCGAATGCACCATCGGGAGCGGTCACAGACGAGAACAGGGGCGCAGGATCCTCCCCCGCCATCACCCGACGGAACCAAAAACGCTCAGACTCCGCCGCGTGCCGCACCAGCCCCAGCAGCGACAACGCCGATCGACCAACAACTCGCTCGGCGAGTTGCGCTGGCTTGAGTCCGACGCACTTGAGTGCCAGGGTTTCCCGATGCCAGCGCAGAAACGCCACCATGGTGGTGCGCTCATCCGCAAGCGATGGCCGCTTGACACGGGAATAGCCGTCAGTCTCGACGAGCGGCGGGATCGACATCCCGCCATTATTCACCACCCCAGGCGTTCAGGGGCGAGACGCACAGCACCCCCCGGGCGGGCCAGACGGCGGCTAACCGCCTGGGAAGCCCCCGAAACCTTGGGCCTCCTGGCCTGAGAGGGCGTCTCATCCTCAGCGCCAACGGAATTCGGCAAGGATGCCGCAGCCGGCGCCGGACAGCGACACCTGCGGCTCGTCGGGGATCACCTGGATGGTTCTCCGCGCGCTGATCGTTCCCTTGAGCTCGGGCCAAGACCAGGCAGCCATGGGCCTCGGCCTCCGCTCAACTTGCCCTACGTGAAAGAAGAGATCATCGGCCCCTGACCTGCTGGAAAGATCCTACAACCCTAGATAACCAGAGCACTGTAGCGTTACCAGCCGGTAGCCGGTTCAGGCGTCGGGCGCACGAGTGTCACCGGCTTGTGCGATGAACGGGAACGTACGCCAAGCCTCTCCGGATCCTGCGTAAAGCTGTCACGGCCGACCCGCGCAAATGGGCTTGGCGTACGTTTTCGTTCCGCTGCACTCCGACCCCCAGGCCGTCGCCGCCGGGGGGATCGCGCGACATACCGAAGGTATACCGGCGGTCTCTAGCTTGGCTGCAGATGTCACCGGCCTGGCCGACTGCCAGCGACGGCCCAGAAGTCGATCACATTGAGGATCCATCTCGTGAAGTTCAAGAGCCTGCCCAAGGCGTTCGGTACGGCTGCGGCCGGCGCGCTCATAGCGGCCACCTGCGTCGTCGCCAACTCCAGCGCGGCTGCCGCGGCCGACTACTACAACTACGACGCGCCCACCAAGGCCACCGACGTGCGCACGTTCAAGGTGTACACGGCAGGCAGCGGCGCGCAGCTCCAGCTCCGCATGGGCAAGTACAAGGGATCGTGGTACCGGTGGGCCCGCGTGTCCAAGCCGGACAGCAACCTCAACAAGAAGTACAACCTGTATTTCGCCCGGTGGGGAGACCCAGGCCAATGCAAGGTCGTCGACGGGGGCTACACGAAGGACATCGACGGCACCACGTACACGCCCGCGCTGAAGGTCACGGACGCCCAGGCCCCCTATTGCACCTACCGCGCCGCCTGGTCGGAGAAGGGCAAGCCGACCACGGGAAAGTACATCGACTGGAATGGGAGATGAACATCCGCCAAACCGGGATCGGTCGGGCACCACGTTATGCATGACGGGACGGGAAGCTGCTGGTCGAGTCGGCTCCCAGCGTCGCCGAACTGGGCCGCCAGATCGGCCTGATGACGGTCACCGTCGAGGGGCGCCAGGTGCCGATCATCTCCGGGACGGAACACCTCACTGCCGAGACCGGTCGGGCCGTCATCGCGGAGAACTACGCCGCCTACGTCGCCGAGTACGGCGAGCCTGCATAGCCGGGAGTTGGGAAGAACCACCGGCCGCATGCTCGGTGGCCGGTGGTGAGGAACGAGCCGCCTGGCGGGGCCGGCCAGCCTGACGTACGGCACGGACTACCCGGTGGTCTGCACCTGGCTGCCTCCCGCGTTACGCCCACGGGCGGTGGAACTGCTCTCCACCCGCCGGCGTGTGCCGCAGGAACGACTCGGTCTCAAGACGCTGCGCCGCCACCCACATCTCTGGGACGAGTTTGCCGCAGTAGAGGGGCTTTGACCGCAAGAAGGGTCTGTCCGGTCATGGGGCGAGGCTCACCCTGTCGGCCGTGCGCCGCCGGCGATGAACCCCTCGATCTGACGCCGCATGCTTGCTCCGTCGTTGAGATGCGGAAAGGGCTCGCCGGCGGGTGGCTCGACATCGAGGAAGCGGCACAGCGGTGCCCAGCCGTCGCGGACGTCGAAGATCAGCAGCCGTTCGGGCGGGAGGCTTTCCTGGACC
>NZ_SSXE01000283.1 GCF_021699195.1 Nonomuraea sp. MG754425
GGCCGACGCCAACCCCCACAGGCCCACAAGCACGCGACACGCAAGCCCCCGCCGCAGCCCACGCCGGGGCCGAGCCCCCGCAGGCACACGGGCGCGCGGCGCACAGGCCGGCGCCGAGGTCGCGCAGGCCGAAGGGCGCGCCCTCGGGGTGAGGGCGCGCCGCCTTCGTGGGGCCGTCGGTCAGCGGGCTGCCGTCAAAGCGCGTTTCCTTGAGGCGTAGATGTCGTCGATCAGCCCGTACGTCCGCGCCTGCTCGGCCGTGAAGATGCGGTCGCGCTCGATGTCCTTCCTGATCTCGAGCACCCCCCGGCCGGTGTGCTGGGCCAGGATCTCCTCCTGCTGGTCGCGCATCCGCAGGATCTCCCGGGCGTGGATCTCCAGGTCGCTCCCCTGCCCGCGCCCGCCCTCGGTGTGCGGCTGGTGCAGCAGCACGCGGGCGTGCGGCAGGGCGGCTCGTTTGCCCGGTGTGCCCGCCGCCAGCAGGACGGCCGCCGCCGAGGCGGCCTCACCGATGCAGACCGTGTGGATCTCCGGCCGGACGTACAGCATCGTGTCGTAGATGGCCGACATCGCGGTGAACGACCCGCCCGGCGAGTTGATGTACAGGTGGATGTCCTGGTCGGGGTCGAGCGACTCCAGCGTCAGCAACTGCGCCATGACGTCGTTGGCGAGGGTGTCGTCGATCGGCGCCGCCAGGAACACCACCCGGTCCTCGAACAGCTTGTTGTACGGGTTGACCTCCTTGACCCCGTACGAGGTGCGCTCGGTGAACGAGGGCAGCACGTAACGGCCGCTCATGTCAGTTCATCCCCTCTGCGATGTGGTCGACGATCCCGTAGTCGAGGGCCTCGCGCGCGGTGAACCACCGGTCGCGGTCGGAGTCGGCCTGGATGCGCTCCAGCGGCTGGCCCGTGTGGTGGGCGATGATCTCGGCCATGCGCCGCTTGGTGTAGCGCATGTTCTCGGCCTGGATCTGGATGTCGGCGGCCGACCCGCCGATGCCGCCCAGCGGCTGGTGCATGACGACGCGGGCGTTGGGCAGGGCGTAACGCTTGCCCTTGGTCCCGGCCGCCAGCAGCACCTGCCCCATCGACGCGGCGAACCCCATCGCCACCGTCTGCACGTCGCACGGAATGAACTGCATCATGTCGTAAAGCGCCAGCCCGGCGTGCACGGAACCGCCCGGGGAATTGATGTAAAGCGTTATGTCGCGCTGGGGATCCTCGGCCGCGAGCAAAAGCAGTTCCCCGCAGAGCCGGTTGCAAATCTCGTCGTCGACCTCCTGGCCGAGAACGACGATGCGCTCCCTCAGCAGGCGCTGGCTGAGCTGGTCAGGCCAGGCTGCGCGCGTGGTCTCCGTCATGGCGGGCGCTCCTTTCTATGCGTGCCTTTCTGCGAAAACGCTAGACCTGGCGGTCTCGAACAAAGGAAAGTTTTCGCTCGCGGCGCATTTCTCTTAAAGCGCATTACTCCTTGAGCGAATTTTCATCGACATACAATCGTGGATGTGAGAAAGACACTGCCGCGCCGCTGGGCGGGCCTCGTCGTGGGCGGGGCGCTGCTGATGCCGTACATGATGGTCGGCGTGCTGATCTCCGGGCTGCTGCGCGGCGAGTCGGCCAACCTGATGCTGCCCGCCCAGCTCGGCGTGTTCGGCGCGGTGCTGCCCGTGGTGGCCGCCACCGGGCTGTTCCTGCCGGTGCGCGGGCTGTCGGTGAACGCCGCCCAGGGCCTGTTCGGGGCACGCGTGGAGACGCCGCCCCGGCAGGCGGGCAGGTCCTGGCAGGAGCGGCGGCGCACGGCCGCCTGGTTCACGGCGCACCTGGCCGTCGGCGGCGTGGTCAGCGGCTGCACCCTGGCGATCGTGCCGTTCACGCTGTACACGCTGGCCCTGGCGGTCACCGGACGGCCGGCGCGAGTGGTGGGCGTCCTGGCCACGCAGGGGTGGAGCGCCGTGGGGTGGGCGGCGGGCGGGCTCGTGCTGCTGGCGGCCCTGGTCGGCATGGCCGCGGGCGCGGGCGAGCTGCTGGCCGGGCTGGCCCCCGTCCTGCTCGGGCCCACCCCCGCCGAACGGCTGGCCGCCGCCGAGGAGCACGCCCGTACCCTGGCCGAACGCAACCGGCTGGCCCGCGAGCTGCACGACTCGGTCGGGCACGCGCTCAGCGTCGTCACCCTGCAGGCCGCGGCGGCGGGCCGGGTCCTCGACCGCGACCCGGCCACCGCGAGGACCGCGCTGGCCGCCATCGAGCAGTCCGCCCGCACCGCGCTGGAGGACCTCGACCACGCCCTCGGCGTCCTGCGCGACGACAGCGACGACAGCGACGACAACGGCGGCGACGGCGGTCACGACCGCCCCGACCGGGACATCACCGACATCGCCCCGCGGCCGACGCTGGCCGACCTCGGCGAGCTGGCCGCCACCTCCGGCGCCCGGGTACGGCCGGAGGTCGGCGACCTTTCGGCGGTGCCCGCCGTCGTCTCACGCGAGGCGTACCGCATCCTGCAGGAGGCGCTCACCAACGCCATCAGGCACGGCCACGGCCCCGTCCGCCTGACCGCCGCCGTCCAGGGGGCGGACCTGCGGCTGGAGGTGACCAACGAGGGCGCTCAGGCCGCCCCCGCCGGTGGGCGCGCGGGCGGCAGGGGCCTGCCCGGGATGCGCGAGCGCGTCCGGCTGCTGCGCGGCGACCTGCACGCCGGTCCGGCCGGCACCGGATGGCGGGTCACGGTACGCCTGCCGCTACGGTCGACGCCATGACGCTCAAAGTCGTGATCGCCGACGATGAGGACCTCATCCGCGCCGGCCTGCGCATCATCCTCGACGGCGAACCGGACCTGGAGGTGGTCGGCGAGGCCGCCGACGGAGCCGCCGTCCTGCCCGTGGTGCGCCGGGAGCGGCCCGACGTCGTGCTCATGGACGTACGCATGCCCGCCCTCGACGGCATCCGCGCCACCGAGCGCCTGCTCGCCCTGGACCACCCGCCCAAGGTCCTGGTGGTGACCACGTTCGAGAACGACGACCACGTCTACGACGCGCTGCGCGCGGGCGCCAGCGGCTTCCTGCTCAAACGCACCAGGCCCGACGAGCTCATCCAGGCCGTCCGGCTGGTCGCCACGGGCGAGTCGCTGCTGTTCCCCGCCGCGATCCGGGCCCTCGCCGGCCGCCGGAGCCGCCCGTCCGCGCCGGTGCCCGGCATCGGCCGGCTGACCGGCCGCGAGGGCGACGTGCTGCGGCTGATGACCAGGGGCCTGTCCAACCACGAGATCGCCGCCGAACTGGTCGTCAGCCAGGAGACGGTCAAGACGCACGTCGGCAACGTGCTGGCCAAGCTGGGCGCGCGCGACCGCACCCAGGCGGTGATCGCCGCGTACGAGTCGGGCTTCGTCGCATCCGGTTAGCCGGACCGCCCGGGTCGGCCCGTCACCCGGTCAGAGGTCCGACCCGTCGCCGAGGTCCTCCCCTGGCGACTGCCCAGGCGTGCGCTGCCCGCTCTCCGTGGGTGACGGCGACTGCGACGGCGAGGGCTGCGGCTCCGGCGTCTCGGGCGTCGGCGGCGGCGTCGGCACGAACACCGTCGGCGGCAACTGCCGCGGCTGCGGCTCGCTGTCGCCCCGTCCGAACAGCAACAGCAGCAGGATCGAGGTCACCAGCAGCAGCAACAGGACCAGGGCCAGCGCCGCCAGCAGCACCCGCTTGCGCGTCTCGGTCAACGGCCGCCGCTGCCTGGCCGGTCCGGGCAGCGCCGGCGCGCGGTCGGTCAGCCAGTACGGGACGAAGTCGGGCCCGTGCGCCGCCCCGATGAACGTGCCGCCCACCATGACGGGCTCCAGGAAGCGCTCGGCCCCCGGCCGTCCCGGCGCGTACGGCACCGCCACCCAGGGCGCACCGCCGCCGGTGAAGGCCAGCACCTCGGGCGCGCCCTCCAGCACCGCGCCCCGCGCCCGGCCGGGACGTGCCAGCCACCCGCGTCTCCCCTGCCGGTCACGGCTCCCGGCCTCGCGCACGGCGGTGATGAAACGATCGCGCGCCGCGGCGTCGAAGGCGGCGCCCCGGGTGAGCACCGCCAGCGACACGGCACGCCCGTCAGGCGCCTGGCCCAGATAGACGAACCCGGCCGGCGCCGTGTGCAGGCGCGCCTGCACCACGTAGGGCCCGAGCCGGGGCGGGTCACCGTACTGCAGGGGACTTGCCACGTTTGCCATGAAAGCACAGACGTGGCGTCGTGCACGTTTGCGGCGCGTTTGGTGGAATGGCGTCATGAGCGTCGCCGAAGAGTTGCCAGGGGAAAACGACGCGGCATTGCTGCGTCAGAGTCTCGACGAGGTCCGGCGGGTCATCGTCGGGCAGGACCACATGGTCGAAAGGCTCCTCGTGGCCCTGCTGGCACGCGGGCACTGCCTGCTCGAGGGAGTGCCCGGCGTCGCCAAGACCCTCGCCGCTTCCACCCTGTCCACCGTCGTGGGCGGCACGTTCGCCCGGATCCAGTTCACCCCGGACCTGGTGCCGAGCGACATCGTCGGCACCCGCGTCTACCACCCCTCCAACGAGAAGTTCGACGTCGAGCTCGGCCCCGTCTTCGTCAACTTCCTGCTGGCCGACGAGATCAACCGCGCCCCCGCCAAGGTCCAGTCCGCGCTGCTGGAGGTGATGGCCGAGCGGCAGGTCACGCTGGCGGGCGTCACCCACCCGCTGCCCAGGCCGTTCATCGTGCTGGCGACCCAGAACCCGATCGAGTCCGAGGGCGTCTACCCGCTGCCCGAGGTGCAGCGCGACCGGTTCCTGTTCCGGGTGCGCGTGCCCCATCCCAGCGCCCACGAGGAGCTGGAGATCCTGCACCGCATGAGCGTCACGCCGCCGGTCGCCGGGCGGGTGCTCGACCCCGGCCGGCTGCTCGCGCTCCAGGAGCGGGCCGAGCAGGTCTCGGTGCACCAGCTCGTCGCCGACTACGTGGTCCGGCTGGTCATGTCCACCCGGGCCCCGGCCGAGTACGGCCTGACCGACCTCACCGAGACGATCGAGATCGGCGTCAGCCCGCGCGCCACCCTCGGCCTCGTCTCGGCGGGCCGGGCGCTGGCCCTGCTGCGCGGGCGCGACTACCTGCTGCCCGACGACGTGCGCGACGTCGCCGTGGACGTCATGGGCCACCGCCTGATGCTCACCTTCGACGCCCTCGCCGACGGCGTCGATCCGGAGAACGTCGTCAAGCAGATCCTGCACGCCGTGCCCCCGCCCCTCGTCGTCTGGAACCAGAACCGTTGAGCCCCACCACAGCGGAGCAGGCCCTGCGCCGCCTGGAGCTGACCGTCACCCGCCGGCTCGACGGCCTGCTGTACGGCGCGCACCGGGGCCTGCTGCCCGGCACCGGCAGCGAGGCCGGCGACAGCCGCGTCTATGTGCCCGGCGAGGACGACGTACGCCGCATGGACTGGAACGTCACCGCGCGCACGACCGTCCCGCACGTGCGCGACCTCATCTCCGATCGCGAGCTGGAGACCTGGGCCCTGGCGGACCTGTCGCCCAGCATGGACTTCGGCACCGCCGACACCGACAAACGCGACCTGGTGGTGGCCGCCATCGGCGCGATCGGGTTCCTGTCCAGCCGGATGGGCGACCGGTTCGGCGCCCTGGTCATCCACGACGAGTACGTGCACCGCATGCCGGCCCGCACCGGCCGCCCCGCGCTCTACGGTCTGCTGCACTCGCTCATGGACGCCCCGCGCGGCAGCGTCGTGCCCGATCCGCCCGACCTCGCCGAGGGCCTCGAGATCCTGTCGGCCACCCGCCGGCGGCGCGGCCTGCGGTTGGTCGTCTCCGACTTCCTCGACGCCCACCCCGACCTCGACCCCGACGCCGAGCGTGCCTGGGAGCGCCCCATCCGGCGGCTGGCGGCCCGCCACCAGGTGCTGGCCGTCGAGGTCATCGACCCCCGCGAGCTCGACCTGCCCGACGTGGGCCGGGTCGCGTTCGCCGATCCAGAGAGCGGGAACGTACGCGAAGTGCACCTTTCGCCCAAGATCCGGCGTGCGTACGCGGAGGCCGCCGCGCTGCAGCGTGAGGGCACCCGCCTGGCGCTGCGCCGGGCCGGCATCGCCCACCTCGTCCTGCGCACCGACCGCGACTGGGTCTTCGACGTCGCGCAGTTCGTGTTGCGTCAGCGCCGTATGAGCCACCTCGCCCACCGGAGGCCCACAGCATGACATTCCTCGCGCCGGGCTGGTTGTGGCTGCTCACGCTGGTGCTGCTGCTGGTGGCGGGCTACATCCTGGCGATGTTCGCCCGCCGCCGCTACACCGTGCGCTTCACCAACCTGGCCCTGCTCAACCTCGTCGCCCCCGCCGGGCCGGGCTGGCGCCGCCACGTCGCGCCCGCCCTGTTCCTCGTCATGATGTCCCTGCTGGTCATCGGCGCCGCCAAGCCCGCCGACCAGGTGCGCGTGCCCCGCGACCGCGCCACCATCATGATCGCCCTGGACGTCTCCCTGTCCATGGACGCCGCCGACGTCGAGCCCGACCGCATCAGCGCCGCCAAGGCCGCCGCCCAGGCCTTCGCCAAGGAGCTGCCCGACCGCTTCAACGTGGGCGTCGTCTCCTTCGCCCGCTCGGCCAACGTCGTCATCGCCCCCACCACCGACCACCAAGCCGTGGTCACCGCCATCGGCAACCTCGCCACCCGCCCCGGCACCGCGATCGGTGAGGCGGTCTTCAACGCGCTGGAGTCGGTGCGCTCGTTCGACCAGCAGGCCGCCACCGACCCGCCGCCGGCCGCGATCGTGCTGCTGTCCGACGGCGACAACACCTCCGGCCGCTCGGTGAACGAGGCCATCGAGTCCGCCCAGCAGGCCCGCGTGCCGGTCTCCACCATCGCGTACGGCACCCAGGAGGGCACCGTCGACATCGACGGCCGGCCGGTGAACGTCCCCGTCAACAAGCAGACCCTGCAGTCGCTGTCCGACGGCACCAGCGGGCGCGCCTACACCGCCGAGTCCGGGGCCGAGTTGCGCGAGGTCTACGAGCAGATCGGCACCTCGCTCGGCTACAAGCTGGTCAACCAGGAGATCACCCAGTGGTTCATCGTGGCCGCGATCCTGGCGGGCCTGCTGGTGGCGGGCGCGGCGGTCCTGTTCGGTTCGCGGATCCCGTAACGTTTGGCGACGTGGCCCACTATTTCTCCGAGCAGCCGAGGACCGCGAGCAGGCCGGGCTCCGTCGATCTCGTCCTGCCCGATCTGCACCTCCGGCTGGAGACCGACAGCGGCGTGTTCTCCCCCGAGCGGGTGGACGTCGGCACGCGCGCGTTGCTGGAGAGCGTCCCGCCGCCGCCCCAGGAGGGCGACCTGCTCGACCTGGGCTGCGGGTACGGGCCGATCGCGCTGACCATGGCCAGCCGGGCGCCCGGGGCGACGGTGTGGGCCGTCGATGTGAACCGCCGCAGCCTGGAGCTGACCGAGCGGAACGCCCGGGCCGCCGGCCTTGACAAAGTAAGGTCCGTACATATCGACGAAGTGCCAGATGAAGTGAGGTTTCGGGCCATCTGGTCCAACCCTGCGATCCGCATCGGGAAGCAGGCGCTCCACGAGATGCTCACCAGGTGGCTCACCCGGCTGACGCCCGACGGCGTGGCCTACCTGGTCGTCCAGAAACACCTCGGCTCGGACTCCCTGCAGCGCTGGCTCGGCGAGCAGGGCTGGCACGCCTCCCGCGAGGCCAGCCGGGCCGCCTACCGGATCCTGAAGGTGACCCCGTGAGAAGGCAACTGCGCCCCACCGACGTCAAGCGGCTCAACCGCACCTGGCGCAGGAACACGCACCACCGCATCGGCCTGATCATCGAGTCGGTCACCGGCCCGTTCAACATCGGCTCGATCTTCCGCAGCGCCGCCGCTTTCGGCGTGGACGAGGTCTGGCTGGCCGGCAACGCCACCCCGCCCACCAACCCCAAGGCGGGCAAGACCGCGCTGGGCACCGAGCGCCTGGTCACCTGGCACGAGGCGGTGCCGGCCGTCGAGGCGGTCAAGGCCGCCAGGGAGAGCGGCTACGCGGTGCTGGCGATCGAGCTGACCGCCGAGGCGAGGCCGCTGCACCGCGCCGACCTGGCCCGCGACGTGTGCCTGGTGGTCGGCAGCGAGGACCACGGCTGCTCGCCCGCGCTGCTCGACGCCGTCGACGGCGCCTGCTACATCCCTCAGGTCGGCCGGGTCGGCTCGTTCAACGTGGCGGTGGCCGCGGCCATCGCGCTGGCCGAGACCCGCCGCCAGGAATGGCAGAAACTCCCCGATTCGTAACCGCACCGTTCACCCGGGAAGGGCATACTTCAGGTCGTGCTGAGCCGTCGATTCGCCTTCCTCGACCATCCAGGGCCGCTGGCCTTCGCCCATCGCGGAGGGGCGGCGGAGGGCGCGGAGAACTCCGCCGCCGCCTTCGAGCGGGCGGTCGCGCTCGGCTACACCTACCTGGAGACCGACGCGCACGCCACCTCCGACGGCGTGCTGGTGGCCTTCCACGACCACACGCTCGACCGGGTGACCGACCAGCGGGGCCGCATCTCCGAACTGCCGTACCGCGCGGTCAGGCGGGCCCGCATCGGCGGGGTGCACGAGATCCCGCTGCTGGAGGACCTGCTCGGCACCTGGCCGGAGGTCCGCTTCAACATCGACGTCAAGGAGTCGGCCGCCATCGCCCCGCTGGCCGAGGCGATCAGGCGCACCTCCTCCTACGACCGGATCTGCCTGACCTCGTTCTCCGACGATCGCCTGGCGCTGGCCAGGGCCGCCATGGGCCGGGAGGTGTGCTCGGCGCTCGGGCCGCGCGGCGTGGCCGCGCTGCGGGCCGCCGCGGTCACCTCCGCCTACGGCCGCCTGCTGACCCGGCTGTCGCGGGCGGGCGTGCCGTGCGCGCAGGTGCCCGAGGGCTTCCGGGGGCTGCGGGTCACCACCCAGCGCCTGGTCAGCACCGCGCACGCCATCGGCATGCAGGTGCACGTGTGGACGATCAACGACCCCGCCCGCATGGAGCACCTGCTCGACCTGGGCGTGGACGGCATCATGACCGACAACGTCACGGGCCTGCGTGACGTGCTGCGACGCCGGGGGCAGTGGCATCCCGGCAGCCTCGCCGCGTGAGCCCGGCCACCCGGTAGACCGGTAGGCCGGCATCGAGCCCTCCCCTCCCCCACATCC
>NZ_SSXE01000284.1 GCF_021699195.1 Nonomuraea sp. MG754425
GTTCCCTGGCGTACTCGTCGTCGCTGTCGGCCAGCACCCGTTCGGCCCCGCGCGCGGCCCGCTCGTCGCCGCGGTCGGCCAGGCCGCGGGTGGCCTCGGCCACGGTGCGCAGGTCGGAGTCGGTCAGCCGGGCCGCCAGCGCCTCCCTGATGCGCGGCGTGTCGGCGGTCAGCCCGGCCAGCCCGGCGGTGGCCCAGTCGCGGATCTCGGAGCTGTCGTCCTCGGTCATGGAGATGAGCAGCGCCAGCCCCTCCTCGTCGTCCGGCGGCAGCACGTCGGCCAGCGCGATCGGGTCCGTCGAGGTGCGCTTGTGCCCGGGACGGCCGAGGATGTCCAGCACCTGCGGCAGCGCCCGCGGGTCGCCCTGGTGGCCGAGCGCGGCCAGCACCGAGCGCAGCACCTGCGGGCTGCCCTCCGTGGTGACCATCTTCTGCAGCAACGGCAGGGTGCGATCGAGGTACGGCTTGTCCCCGTCGGCGAACCCGAACTGCGCGATCGTGTCCACGCCGAACTCGCGCTCCCTGGCGTCCTCGCTCACGCACAGCCGGGCCAGCGCCTCGTAGGTCTCGTCGTCGGCCCGCTTGCCCAGCGAGTCGGCCACGATCCACCAGGTCTCGGCGTCCTCGTCCACGTCGCGGTGCGCCAGGGCGCGGGCCACGAGCTGCTCCACCGGCGTGTAGACGCCCGCCGCGTCCTCCAGCAGGGTCGCGACGGCGGCGTGGCCGCGCTGGGCCTCCACCTGCTCGCTCTGCTCGCCGTCGGCCGAGCGACCGGCCACGGTGATCAGCTCGGTGCCGTCCTTGGCGTACTGGCGGGCCACGACGTACTCCCAGCCGTCCTGCTCGATCTGGTCGAGCAGCGCGCTCTCCAGGTGCACGCCCGCCCAGCCGAGCGCGACCTCGAGCGGGGTGTCGCCGTCGCCGTCGTACTTCTCGTGGTTGGCGCCCGCCTCCAGCAGCACCTGCACGACGCCGGGCGCGCCGCGGCTGGCGGCCAGGGTGAGCGGGGTGTCACCGACGTCGTTGGTGGCGTCGACCTCGGCGCCGGCCTCGATCAGCACCTTGGCGACGTCGGCGTGACCGTTGGCGGCGGCCCACAGCAGCGCCGTCCAGCCGCCGCCCTCCCGGCCGTTGACGTCGGCGCCGCCGGCCAGCAGCGCCTCGGCCGCCTCCGTGCGGTCACGGGAGGCCGCCGCGCACAGGGCCAGCCCGCCCTCCTCCTGGCCTTCGTACGGGCTGTCGGGGTCGAGGCCGCCGGCGAGCAGCTTGCCCACCGTCTCGATGTCGCCGGTCAACGCCGCCCGGTAGAGCTGTTCCTCACTCATGAAAGGGACCCTAGCCTGGTCCGGCCGCGCCCCGGACCAAGGGCCGGGGCCCCTTGTCATGGCGTGGTACGCGGTCCGCCCCCGGCTGGGTTCAGATTCCATTCCGAATATGCATGTTTAGGTGGATAGCCTTTTTCGTCCTTCGGGAGGAGCTGCACGGGGACCCAAACGCGATATGTTGCGAGTATGACTGATCCCGGTGAGCTGCGCGCATCGGACGCCGAGCGCGAGGCCGTCGTCGAAGAACTCCGTGTCGCCTCGGTCGAGGGCCGCCTGACGCTCGCCGAGCTGACCGACCGCACAGAGGCCGCCTACACCGCGACCACCCACGCCGACCTGGCCCTGCTCACCCAGGACCTGCCCACGACCGGCGGCGCGCCCGCCGCCGCGCCGGTCCCGGCGCGCGAGGGCAGGAAACGGCGCTGGTTCGTCGGCGTCATGGGCGACTCCAAGCGGCGCGGCACCTGGCGCATCGACCAGGAGCTCGGCGCCGTCGCCGTGATGGGCGACGTGCTGCTCGACCTGCGCGAGGCCGAGGTGCGCACGGACACCGTGGAGATCCTGGCCGTCTCGGTGATGGGCGACGTCAAGATCATCGTCCCCGACGGCGTGTACGTGGACCTCGACGGCATGGCGATCATGGGCGACAAGAAGGTGAACGTCATGCAGGCCCCGCCCGGCATGAACGTCCCCGTGGTGCGCGTGCAGGCGTACGCGGTGATGGGCGACGTCAAGGTGATCGGCGACTCGCAGGCGCAGCCGCTCCAGCGCGGCTTCGCGGCCTGGCGCGAGCACTGGCGGCGGCTGCACGGCGACGACTGGCGCGAGATCGGCCGCCAGCTCCGCTTCGAGGGGCGCGAGCTGCGCCGCCAGCTCCGCGATGACCGCCGCCTCGACCGCGGCTACTGAGACACCGGAGCGGCGATCCCGCCCGGGTCAGCCGGCCAGGGGCACCGGCTCCCGCCGGGCGGCCGTGTACCGCTCCAGCAGGACGTCCACCAGCTCCGGGGCCGGCCCCAGCACGTCGGCGACGACCGAGGCCCCCGCCGCGAGCGTGTCGCGCCGCACCTTGTCCGCGAAATGGCCGGGAGCCAGCAGGTACGGCGCCACGACCACCCGTGCCGCCCCCGCGCGCCTGAGCGAGGCGACCGCCTCGGCGGGCGTGGGGGAGGCGGCGGAGGCGTACGCGGGCGTCACGGTCCACCAGCCGGACCGCCGCCACACCCGCGCCATCTCCGCGATCATCGCGTTGGCCCGCGCGTCGCTCGACCCCGCCGACACCAGCACCACCGCCGTGGACGGATCGCCCGCCGGCACGCCCGCCTCGCCGAGCCGCCGCTCCAGCGCGGTCAGCAGCAGCGGGTGCGGCCCCAGCGTGCCCCCGTAGCGCACCCGCAGCCGGGGCTCGCGCGCGCGGGCCTCGTTCAGCGCCGCGGGCAGATCCACCCTGCTGTGGTACGCCTCGGTGAGCAGCAGCGGCAGCACCACGGCCTCCTCCAGGCCGCCGAGCGCCCGCCCCAGGTCAGGGGCGCAGTGGTCGAGATAGGCCACCCGTACGGGCACCTCAGGGCGCGCCAGGCGCACCCGGTCGAGCAACGCGGCCACGGTGACGGCGGCACGCGGATCGCGAGATCCGTGCGCCACCGCCACCAGTGGCACGCGGCCGGAGGCCGCCCCGCCTGCCAACGGGACGGGTCCCCCGCCGGGGATCACAGGTGAATGCCGCATTCGACCTTCCCCAGGCCCGCCCAGCGACCGCTGCGCGGATCCGCACCCTCCGCGACCTGCCGCGTGCAGGGCGCGCAGCCGATCGAGGGGTAGTTGTCATAGTGCAACGGGTTGATCAGCACCCCGTTGTCGGAGATGTAGTTGTCCACGTCCTCCTGCGTCCAGGAGGCGATCGGGTTGACCTTCACCATCTGCCGTTTGGCGTCCCACTCCACGACCCTGGTGTCGGTCCTGCTGGACGACTCGTCCCGGCGGATGCCGGAGATCCACGCCAGGTACGGCTCCAGCGCCCGGTTCAGCGGCTCCACCTTGCGCAGGTAGCAGCACAGGTCGGGGTTGCGGCCGAACAGGCGGGGCCCGAGGTCGCGGTCCTGCTCGGCGACCGTGCGCGACGGCTTGATGTCGATCAGGTTCACGTCGTAGACCTGCCGGACGGCGTCGCGCGTGCCGATCGTCTCGGCGAAGTGGTAGCCGGTGTCGATGAACAGCACGTCCACGCCCGGCTTGACCCGGCTCACCAGGTCGATGAGGAGGGCGTCGCTCATCGAGGAGGTCAGGCACAGCCGGTCGCCGAACGTCGCCGCCGCCCAGCGGATGATCTCCCGGGCGGGGGCGCCCTCCAGGAACTTCGCGGCGGACTCGACGATGTCCTGCAGATCGAGCGTGCCACGCTGCTCTCTCAGCCCGACCTCGATGTCGACGAGCGTCATATCTTCACTCCGATTCCCAGGAATTTCAGCTTGAAGGCACGAGCGCAGGCGCGGCAGTACCAGCCGCCATCGCCTTCGTAGGGCTCCAGGTCCTCCTCGCCGCAGTACGGGCAGTGGAAGGGAACGGCTCGTGTGGTCATTTCAGGTCGGCCTCGTCTGCCCGCTGGACCCAGTCCGCGAACGATTCGCCGTCCTTCTTCTGACTGTCGTAGTTCGACACGACGCGCGACACGTAGTCGGGCAGCGCCTTGGCGGTGGTCTTGAGGCCGCGCACCTTCCTGCCGAAGCCGGCCCCGATGCCCAGCGACCCGCCCAGGTGGATCTGGAAGCCCTCGACCTGGTCGCCGTTCTCGTCCACGACGAGCTGGCCCTTCAGGCCGATGTCGGCGACCTGGATGCGGGCGCAGGAGTTGGGGCAGCCGTTGACGTTGATGGTCAGCGGCTCCTGGAAGGTGGGCAGCCGCCGCTCCAGCTCGTCGATCAGGTCCATCGCGGTGTCCTTGGTCTCGACGATGGCCAGCTTGCAGTACTCGATGCCGGTGCAGGCCATCGTCTGGCGGCGGAAGGTGGAGGGCCGGACCTGCAGGTCGTTGGCCTCCAGCTCGGCTACGATCGAGTCCACCTGACCGGGGGCGACGTCGAGGATGACCATCTTCTGCTCGACCGTGGTGCGCACCCGGCCGGAGCCGTGCCGCTCGGCGATGTCGGCGATCAGGTGCAGCCGGTCGCCGTCGAGCCGGCCCACCTTGGGGGCGAAGCCGACGTAGAAGTTGCCGTCCTTCTGCGGGAAGACGCCCACGTGGTCGCGCCGGCTGTCGCGCGGCTGCTCGGGGGCGGGGCCGTCGGGCAGCCGCTCCTTGAGGTACTCGGTCTCCAGGATCTCCCTGAACTTCTCCGGCCCCCAGTCGTTGACCAGGAACTTGATCCGGGCGCGGTGCCGCAGCCGGCGGTAGCCGTAGTCGCGGAAGATCCCGATGACGCCCTCGTACACGTCGGCGGCCTTCTCGGGGCTGACGAACACGCCCAGCCGCTTGCCCAGCATCGGGTTGGTCGACAGGCCGCCGCCGACCCACAGGTCGTAGCCGGCCTCGCCGCGCTCGTTCACCACGCCGACGAACGCGATGTCGTTGATCTCGTGCACGGTGCAGTGCGCCGGGCAGCCGCTCAGCGCCGTCTTGAACTTGCGGGGCAGGTTCGAGTACGCCGGGTTGCCCACGACCCGGTCGTAGATCTCCTGGACCTGCGGGGTGCCGTCGATCACCTCGTCCACGTCGATCCCGGCCAGCGGGCACCCCATGATCACCCGCGGGGTGTCGCCGCACGCCTCGGTGGTGGACAGGCCCACGGCCTCCAGCCGCTCCCAGATGTCCGGCACCGACTCGATCTCGATCCAGTGGAGCTGGATGTTCTGGCGGTCGGTGATGTCGGCGGTGCCGCGGCCGTACTCGTTGGAGATGCCGGCGATCGTGCGGAGCTGCGCCAGGTCGAGCTGGCCGCCGTCGATGCGCACGCGCAGCATGAAGTAGGAGTCGTCCAGCTCCTCGGGCTCCAGCACGGCGGTCTTGCCGCCGTCGATGCCGGGCTTGCGCTGGGTGTAGAGGCCGTACCAGCGCATGCGGCCACGCAGGTCGGCCGGGTCGATCGAGTCGAAGCCCCGCTTGGAGTAGATGTCGATGATGCGCTGCCGGACGTTGAGACCGTCGTCGTTCTTCTTGTTCTCTTCGTTCTTGTTGAGCGGCTCACGGAAACCGAGAGCCCACTGGCCTTCGCCGCGCGGGCGCTTGTGATGCCGGCTGGCAGGAGTGCGGCTGGCAGGGGTGCTCATTGCGCGTCCTTCGGATCATGGGCGCGCGCAACGTTCCTCCTGCCTCATCGTCGAGGGCAGGGCTGGTGAGGAGGAGTGCGACGCGCTCAGCGGTAGAAAAACAGAGGGTCAGCGGGCGTCGCAACAGATGGCACTACGGACACGCTGAAGGTCGACGTGTCGTCGACCGACGAGCATGGGGTCCGCTGGCATGATTCGAGAGTACTCTGGCTGTCCGAGATGTCCAAGACCGGGTCCAGAGTGTGGGATAGTGACCCGCCGGGCGCGCGCGTCACCCCTGGCGCGGCCAGTCCAGTTCCGACTCCTTCGGCACCGCCTGCTCCTTGTGCTGGCAGTCGCACCAGGATCCGCCCCGGCAGTCCTCGTGACGTTTGTCCTTGCAGCTCTCGCAGATCACGCTCCGCATTATTCTCCCGGAACGTCTCTCCCGTTAGGCTGGCGCGCGTGGACCTCATGGCCGAGTTACTCCGCGACCTGCGTGCCGAGACCGAGTCCTTCGAAGCGCTGCTGGAGCCCCTGGGGGACGACGCCTGGGAGCGGCCCACGCCCGCAGTGGGCTGGGCGGTGCGCGACCAGGTGAGCCACCTGGCCTGGTTCGACGACGCCGCCGTCCGGGCCGCCGCCGACCCCGGCGGCTTCCCCGCCTGGCTGGAGGAACGCTTCACCTCGGTGGACGACCTGGCGGCCGGGGCGCGCGGGATGCCGCCGGAAGAGCTGCGCCGCTGGTTCCGTACGGCCCGTGGCCACAGCCTGGAGGCGTTCGCCGCGCTCGACGCCCGCGACCGGCTGCCCTGGTTCGGGCCCGCGATGTCGGCCGCCTCCTTCGTCACCGCCCGGCTGATGGAGACCTGGGCGCACGGCCAGGACGTCGCCGACGCGCTCGGCGTCGTCAGGGAGCCGACCGGGCGGCTGCGGCACGTGGCCACGATGGGTTACCGGGCCCGGCCGTACAGTTTCGCCGTGCGCGCCCTGCCCGTGCCCGCCGAGCCCGTACGGGTGGAGCTGGCCCGGCCCGGCGGCGGGGTGTGGACGGCCGGCCCCGAGGACGCGGCGAGCGTCGTCCGCGGCCCGCTCCTCGACTTCTGCCTCGTCGTCACGCAGCGTATCCATCTGTCCGACACCGCCCTGGAGCTGACCGGCGAGCCCGCCAGGGCCTGGATGCCGATCGCGCAGTGCTTCGCCGGCCCTCCCGGATCGGGCCGAAGCCCCAAGTCAGGGGAGGATCAGGGTCATTCCGGATGACGCCCGTTTCATGATGCATGACATGCTGTGAGCATGCGCACAATCCTGAACGTCATCTGGCTGGTGTTCGCGGGAATCTGGCTCGCCATGGGCTACGCGCTGGCGGGGATCATCTGCTGCATCCTCATCGTCACGATCCCGTTCGGCATCGCCTCGTTCAGGATCGCGGCATACGCGCTGTGGCCGTTCGGCCGCACCGTCGTCCGCGATCCGGACGCGGGCGTGTTCTCCATGCTGGGCAACATCATCTGGTTCGTGGTCGCCGGCATCTGGCTGGCCATCGGTCACGTCGTCACCTCCATCCCCCTGTTCATCTCGATCATCGGCATCCCCATGGGCGTGGCGAACATCAAGCTCATCCCGGTCTCCCTCCTTCCCCTGGGCGCACGCATCGTCGACAACGACTAGGGCAGTACGGGACGTAAGCTGTCCCGAAGAGCCACTGCCAATACCGTTGGGTGCCATGACGTCCACCGAAGCCCCTCCCAGGCCCAAGCGCGGGCTCGTGTCGAATGCCCGCGCGCGGCTGAACTGGGTGCTCGACACCAAATCGTGGGCGACCGTACGCGCCGCCACGAACGCCGGCGTCACCTACCGCGTCACCGGGCTGGCCGGCGAGGCCGCCTTCTTCGCGCTTCTGTCGCTGCCGCCTTTCGTGCTGGGCCTGATCGGCGTGCTGGGCAAACTCGGCAGCACCTGGCTCGGGCCCGGCGTCGTGGCCCAGGTGCACGCCTGGGTGATCGACCAGGCGGAGCTGATGTTCACCGCCGACGCGGTGAACAAGGTGATCAGCCCGCTCATCACCGACGTGCTCAGCGACGACGCCGGCAAGGTGTCGATCATCTCGCTCGGCTTCCTGCTGTCACTCTGGTCCGGCTCCAGAGCCCTGTACGTCTACGTCGACCTGATCTCGGTCGCCTACGGGCTGGGGGAGGAGCGCGGCATCATCCGTACCCGGCTGATGTCGTTCGGCCTCTACGTCGTGGGCCTGATCATCGGCATCATCGTCATGCCGATCCTCGTCGTCGGCCCGACCCTGATCAAGGACGCCCTCCCCAGCGAGTACGGCAGCCTCATCGACCTGCTCTACTGGCCGGTCGTGATCGTCGGCTCGGTGCTGTTCCTGACCGTGCTCTACCACGTGAGCGTGCCCGTGCGCACCAAGTGGTACCGCGAGCTGCCCGGGGCCATCCTGGCGCTGTTCCTGTGGATCGTCTGCGCGGCCGTGCTGCGGGAGGTGCTGGCGGCCTGGTTCTCGCCGGTGTCGGTGTACGGCTCGCTGGCCGCGCCCATCGCGCTGCTGCTGTGGCTGTACATCACCGCGCTGGCCGTGCTCATCGGCGCGATTCTGAACGCGGAGGTGGACCGGCTCTGGCCGGGCGCGAGCCGGACCAAGTAGTCATTTCCCTCGACCGGAACATGTCCGGAATAATCCCCCCGGTGAACGTGCAGCAGCGGGTCGGGCCGTACACCCTCATCAAGCAGCTCGGCGAGGGCGGGATGGGCGTCGTCCACCTCGCCGCCGACCCCGCCGGCCGGCTGGTGGCGCTGAAGACGATGCGGCCGGACCTGGCGGGGCGGGAGGAGTTCCGGCGCCGGTTCGGCAAGGAGACCGAGGCGGCCAGGAGGGTCGCCAGGTTCTGCACCGCGCCCGTCCTCGACGCCGGTTTCGACCACGGCACCGCCTACCTCGTCACCGAGTACGTCGAGGGCCCCGACCTGTCCGCCGTGGTCGCGCGGGCCCCGCTGTCCGGCTCGAACCTGGAGGCGCTGGCCGTCGGCGTGGCCACCGCGCTGGCCGCCATCCACCAGGCGGGCGTCGTCCACCGCGACCTCAAGCCGTCGAACGTGCTGCTCAGCCCGGTCGGGCCGCGGGTCATCGACTTCGGCGTCGCCCAGCTCGCCGACGCCCCAGGAGCGGTGGCCACCATCGCCACGTCGATGGGGACGCCCGCGTACATGTCGCCCGAACAGGCCAGAGGCGAGCACGTGACTCCGGCCGGCGACATCTTCTCCTGGGGCGCCCTGGTGGCGTTCGCCGGCACCGGCAGGCCGCCCTTCGGCACCGGCGGGCTCCCGGAGGTCGTCTACCGCGTCATCAACCACGTGCCCAAGCTCGACGGGCTCGACGAGCGCGTCAGGCCGCTGGTCGAGCGCGCCCTGGACAAGGACCCGGCCCGCCGCCCGACCGCCCAGCAACTCGTGGACCTGCTGCTCGGCCGTACGGGCGTGCCGGTGGCGGCGGCGACCAAGGCGGTCTCGGAGACC
>NZ_SSXE01000285.1 GCF_021699195.1 Nonomuraea sp. MG754425
CCCCGACGCTCCTGCCCGCCTTCCCCGCCCGGCCACCGCGCCGGCCCCTGCCACCCGTGCCCTGCTCATCTGCGGGATGATCGCGGGCCCGCTGTTCGTCCTGCTGATCACCGCTCAGGCAGTGACCCGTGAAGGGTTCGATCCCCGCCGACATCCCCTCAGCATGCTGAGCCTGGGCGAGCTGGGCTGGATCCAGACCGCCAACTTCCTCCTCTGCGGAGCGCTGGTCCTGGCCTCCGTCGCGGGTCTACGCCGCACGCTCGCGCCCGGAAGTCCGGGGCGCGCCTGGGGCACCGTGCTGCTCGGTGTCTATGGAGCCAGCCTGATCTGGGCAGGCGTCTTTCCCACGGACCCCGCCGACGGCTACCCGCCCGGCACCGCCGCGGGCATCCCCACCGAGGCCACCTGGCACGGTCAGCTGCACAACTTCGCACCCGTGGGGATGGGCCTGGCGCTGAGTGCCGCCTGCCTGGTGTTCGCCCGGCGCTTCGCCCGCGAGGGCAGACGTGGTCTGCTCCTCTACAGCGTTCTCGCGCCGGCTGCGTACCTCGTCCTGGGATTCGCGGCGTTCCCCGCCCAGGACTACCGGCTCATGCTCGCCGGTGGCGGCGTCATCTGGACGTGGGCCGCCGCGCTTTGCTACACCCTCGCGGCAAAACGCTCCTCCCCCACGGCGCGATAAGCACCGCTCTTTCATCCATGCTCACACTCCGACGTGGCCACAACCAACAGGCTGGAGCAGCAAACCAGCGCCACCGGGCGTCGACACGACAAGATGGCACTGCAGTGGATTCGGGGGTCAGAGAGATTTGGAACGGAATCCGGCGTTTACAGGGGTTCTCCCAGGTCAGTGACCCCCTGCCGTGGCGGTCCTCCGGACGCGGTTAACGCCGGATCCCGTTCCATCGCACAGACGGTTGGCGCTGATAATGATCACGGTGCGTAAGGCAGAGCCTTGGGTCTCGATGTGGTGAAGGTGCGGCGGGCGGCTGGTGCCGGTCTGGGACGATCTGGGGCATGGCGCGTGGTGGCGGCCGGGATGGCCGGGGCGAGCCGGAGTGGCGGCCGGTGAGTGACGTGGACATGATGACCGCGGTCGTGCTGGAGCAGATGGGGGCCAACCGCGATCAGTTGCGGACTTTGGAGCCGGCGCAGCTCGCGAGCAAGACGGGGCGGGTCCCAGCCGCGTGCGCGGCGCGCATCGCGAAGGCGCTGTGCCCAGCCGGGGCGCGCTGCCGATGCGGGGGCCATGCTTTCGATTGTCACCGCCACGGCGCGGCCCCAGCCAGACCGGCCGCCATTCCTGTCCGCGAGTCTCCGCTTCCCTCCGTCGTCCTCCGTGTTCCTCATCCTGACACTGCGCCATGGCGCGGTCACCGTGAACGACAGGAAGGCCGCTCACCAGGTGGCGGCCCTCGGGAACCTCGTCTTCCCCCTGACCGGGGTGTGCGTATGCCACCGATGTCGTCCCGGAGACGGTGCCCTACTACCAACGAGCCCGCGGCCGTGGCAGCACTGGTCGCCGCGCGTGGCGAGGACGGAAGAAGCCGCAGCCCCGGCCCTGCCGCACGAGCAATGGTGCAAGTGGTGGAGCCGGGATCGCTGCGTTTCCGGAGGCCGCCGCAGACGCTGAGCCGATGGATCCGCTCGATACGAAGGCGGTTCGGTCAGCGATCACTGCTGTTCTCGGCGCTGCGCCCAGATCGGGAGCTTCACCGATTCGGTCCAGGTGCGCAGCTCGCGCACATGGCGGCCGGCCAGGGCGCCGAGTGCCGTGCCGAGTTCCGGCTCTTCACGCAGGCTGAGACCGGTCACCTGCTGCGGACGTCCATGCCGTCCGCCGGTCTCGACCTCCATGCCCAGCTGCAGGAGATGAGATCTCCACGCGCCATGGCGAAGACCTACCAGGATCACCATCCGCAGCGCGGGCAATCCCTCTGATCTCAACTCCGTACAGGCTCTAGCGCTCGCCGGCGTGCCGGCTACGCCATCCCGGGCGGCATCTTCTTCCTCATCTCGGCCCTCCGCCTCGGCCGCGCCGCGCGGGCGGGCGGCACCTGAGCCGTCAGCAACCGGTGGCGGCGTGAATCGAAGACGCCGGGCGGCAAGGGTCACGGATTCGCCCGGTGAATGTCCGGAGAATGTCCGGTCGGCGACCTGGGCGAACGCCCTTCCACGGGTGAAGACTCAGCAATAACGCCCTCAGCGGCACCAGAAAAGCCGGAATGCCCGTGACGCTGCGGCACGGGTTCTCCCGCGGTTCGGAGCCGCTGATTCCTGTTACCGGGTCCGTGCACGTCGCGGGCCCGCGACAACAAGAAGGGAAGTCACATGGAAATGACGTCGCACAACGAATTCGACCGGCACGAAGGGCGGGGCCCCGTTCTCGTCGACATCGCGGACATCATCGTGTCGGAGGAGTCGGTCGCCGCTCTGCAGGACCGGCAGCTCTGGATGCGGCCGCAGCGGGACGTCGGTCACTGATCCGCAGGCCGGTGGGCGCGGGACTTCTCTGAGCACAGGACGGGTTCCCGCGCCCACCGGGCTGGTCAGGCGGCTTGACGGGACCATTCACCGCACGATTCCGGAGGTCTGAGATTTGCTGGACGAAGGCACCTGGCGGAAACTCTGCGAGCGCGACGGGCCGCATTTCGCCGAACGTGTGCACATTCCCGGCCTGATCCGCGAACCGGACGTTCTCGCGGAACTCGTTCTCGGCGCTCTCCGGGCCGCCACCACCAGAGTGGACGGCGACGACACGGATCTGCCCGCCATGAGAGCGTTCCGTGACACCTGCCTCGACTATGACGCCTCGGAAAAACTGGTATCGGGGGCGTTTTCCGGGCGGTCCGCGGTACATTCCTGGCTTTCCGCCCGCACCGGAAAGGACGACATCTGCCTGGCGATCAACGGCCTGGACTCCTGGGACGCCGAGCTCGCCGAGCTTCTCTACACCGGCTTCGTCCTCCCGCTCGAATCGGCGGGCGTTCCGCTGACGAGAGGGGTGGACTGGTACTGCTTCGTGGCTAGTTCCGGCACCACCCCGTTCGGCGTGCACACCGACCCGGAGCCCTCCTTCATCTTCCACCTCGGCCCGGCGGCGAAGACGGCGTGGACCTGGCCAGGGCTGAGCCTGCCAGCACTCGGCCAGGGGCGCCCGCACACGCTGGACGCGGAGCCTCTTCTGCCGTCGGCGGACAGCGTCCGCCTCGCGCCCGGTGACTTCCTGCTGATCCCCGCGGGGATGTACCACCTCTTCCGCAATGACGGCCCGTCGTTGTTCCTGGGGCTCACGGTGTATCCGGAAGATCCCGGGCAGATCGCCACGGACGCGCTGTTCCACCAGATGCGCCGCCGGAACGCCCAGCACCCGGAACAGGCCGACGGGGATCCGGTCGCCGGCGCGATCGACGCCTTCCGGGACGCCCTCGGCGACGACGGCGTCGAGCGGGCCGTGCGACGGCAGGCGATGCTCCGCCGGTCGTGCGGGTACGGCTCGCCGCCCCGGTTCTCCGGCAGAACCAGCGATCAAGGTCCACCCTATACAGTCACCCGCCTGCCGGTCGTGATCGCCGACCACAGCGTCTTCGCCCTGGGAAGAGAGCTCTCCGTCGATCTCGGTGAGCTGGCCCGCCTGCTGAAGCCCGGCGCCCTCGTCGGCGCCGACGAGCTGCGCGACGCGGCCACCACGCCAGAGCTGCGAGCCGCTGTGCGGGCCCTGGTCCGCGTGGGCGTCCTTCGGAGCGTTGGGATACAGTCATGACACTGTCGTGGGAGAACATCGTCGACGCGCTCGGCGGGGAGTCCGTCTGGCGCAAGTCGTTCGGGAACGAGCTTCTGGCCGGCCGGGTCCCGCAGGGCTCGTGGCGCGCGTCGCTCGGATGGGGCGTCATCGACCACATCATGAGGACGACCACGATCGAACCGCTGATGATCCGCTTGTCGTCCGAACCCATGGCCTATCCCGGCACCTACATCAGCACGCGGATCGACGGCGGCGACATCGTGCACCGCAACTGGCGTTACGGCGCCATGGTCGAGTACCTCCGCTCCGGCGCGACCCTCGTCGCCAACAGGGCCGACCGCATCCACGTGGGCCCTGCTCGCCTGCGGGAGGAGTTCGAGTACTTCGCCGACGACCCGGCCTGGGTGAACTGCTACGCCTGCTGGACGACGCAGTCAGCGTTCGGCCGCCACGCGGACGGCCACGCCACGGTGATCTTCCAGGCGGAGGGCAGCAAGCGCTGGCGGATCTGGGAGGGCTCCGGGCTCGGCGCGCGGCTGATCGAGGAGGCGGACATGCACGCCGGCGACGTGTGGCACATCCCCCGGGGATGGGACCACGAGGCCACCGGCATCGGGCCGAGCCTGCACTGGACCTTCGGCCTGCACGCGTCCACCCCCGAGGACCTCGCGCGGACCGCGCTGGACGCCTGGTCCAACCGGCCCAGGACCGAGGGGACGCCCGATGACGGCGGCGAGCTCGACTCCCTCATGACCGCCCTGGCCTCGGACGTGCACCGGGCGCGGGAGGTGCGTTCCGCGCAGTCGCTCGAAAGGCGCGAGGGCCTGTCGCTGCCGTGGTCGGTGGAGAGCGTCCCGTACACCGGCACCCGGCTCAGGTGGGCGGCCCGGTTCCCGCCGCTGGTCGAGGCCGGGGACGGCCTGATGGCGATCGAGAGCCTCGGCGTGCGGCTCAGGATCGACGGCCGTCTCGCACCCTGGATGAACGAGTGGTCGGCGGGGCGAACCACGCTGCGCGATGACACGGCGGGCATCGCCCTGACCGACGCGGAGATCGACCAGGCGCTCGACTCGCTGGTCCGCGCCGGGCTCCTCCTGGTCGAGCAGGCCCGGTGAGCCTCGCCATGACGAGCGTGGACCAGTCCGGGGCCCCGTGGGTCCTCAACCCGGCGTTCCGGATCCAGGGCGGCGACCTCGTCAACGAGGCCGAGGGCACGCGGCTCACCCTGACCCCGCCCCTGCGAGAGCTGTGGGAGCTGGGGGAACGCCGTGACGGCGCGCCAGCGGTGCGGCTCACTGAGGAGGCGGAAAAGGCCCTGCGCAGGATCCGCCTGATCGTGCCGCCGGACGCCTCGGCGGCGGCGACCGGCGGGCTCGCGCGCACGGCCGGGACCCCGCTGTCCCTGCCCGCGGGCACCAGGGCCGCCGCGGCCGTATGGGGACTGATCGGAGCGCCGGTGGATCTGGGAGGCCCTCCCGGCCCCCGGCCCAAGGACGCCGTCCCCGTGATCCGCCAGGCCCTCGCGGGCAGGTTCCGGCTTCTGGCCCAGCCGGGCACCTGGTCGTGGACGCTGCGGGCCCGGCCGGCCGAGGGACTGCCCGGCCTCGTGGATCACGGTGACCTCGCGGTCCATCCGCAGACCGACACGGGGGCGGCGGCCCACGAGCGGCTTCGGGCCCTCGTCGGCACCGTCCTGGCGCAGGGCCACCGGCCTCTGGTGATCGGCGGGGACCACTCGATCGGCTACCCGGTGATCAGCGCGGTCGCGGGCAGGCATCCGGCGCTGCGCGTCGTCCACTTCGACGCGCACGCCGACCGCCGCCCGGCCGGGAACGCGGTCACCGCGGACTGCGGGAACTTCGTCAGCTGGGTGCTCTCCGAGCATCCCCACGTCGAATGGCTCACCATCGGCGTGCGCGGCGTCGACACGAACCTGGACCAGGCCACGAACGGGCGCGTCTCCTACCTGACTGCCGAGGAGGCCCGCGCGCCGGAGGCGGCGGACACGATCGCGCGGTTCTGCGCCGGCGCGCCCGTGCACCTCACGGTGGACATCGACGTGCTGGACCCGGCGTACGCTCCCGATGTCGTCTATCCCGCCGGCGGCGGTCTCGACCCCGCGACTCTGACGGCCCTGGTACGGAGCGTCGCCGCAGCGGGCCGCTTGGTCGCGAGCGACCTGGTGGAGGCGTGCCCCTCCCCGTCCGGCCGCCACCTGACGGCCGCCCATCTGGCCGATCTCGTGGAGACCGTCCAGCTCGCGGAGGCGGGGCAGGTGGTGGAGCGGGTGGTGGGGCGGGGCTCGCCGGTGCACAATTTCGCCGGAGAAGACGCATGACCGACGCTCCCGCCGTACCCGGCTCGCCCCTGTCGTCGCCGCTCTACAGGGTCTACCTGGCGGGGCAGGCGGTCTCACAGCTGGGGGACGGGGTCGTCTCGGTCACCTTCGCGTTCGCCGCCCTGGCCGTCGCGCCCGACGGGCGGGGCATCCCGATGGTGCTGCTGGCCCTGTGGCTGGCGAGGTTCGTCTTCATCGCGTACGGAGGCAGCCTGCCGGACCGGGTCGGGCGGTTGCCGGTCATGTTCGGCGCGGACGCCGTCCGCCTGGCCGCCCAGGTGTTCCCGGCGATCACCTTCGCCCTCGGGAACCCGGAGCTCTGGCACCTCGTCGTGTCCGCGGCCGTCTATGGCGCGGCGACGGCCTTCTTCACGCCGGGCGCCGTCGGGCTGCTCCCCGAGCTGGTCCGCCCCGCCCAGTTGCAGAAGGCCAACTCCTGGCTCGACGTCGCCGGGGACACCGGACGGCTGGCCGGGCCCGCGCTCGCGTCGCTGCTGGTGGTGGTGGGAGGCGTGCCGCTGGCGCTCTTCTTCGACGCCGCCACCTTCGTCGTCTCCCTCGTCTCGCTCGCCTGGCTGAGGCGGCTGATCCGGGCCCGGCCGCCGGAGCGCGGACCCGCCGAGGACGATGACGGCGGCGCGGCGGAGCGCGTGCGGTTCCTCGACGCGGTGCGCGTCATGCCCCGCCTGCCGCTGGTCCTGGGCGCGATCCTCGTCTGGGTTCCGGTGCAGGTCGGGCTGGCCTCGGTGAGCGTGCTCGGACCGATCACCGTGCAGGACAGGTTCGGGAGCATCGAGCAGTGGGGCGTCATCGTGACGTTCCTGGCCGCGGGCGGGCTGTTGGGAGCGCTGGTGAGCGGGCGCGTGCGCGTCGAGTGGCGCGGGGTGCTCACCGTCGCCCTGCTGGCCGTCTCGATGCCGGTGCAGCTCCTGGCTCTCGCGTACGGCCGGCATCTGGTCGTGGTCGCGGGCGCCCTGTTCCTGGCGGCTCTGGCGGCGGGGGTCGCCGGGGTCGTCTTCGACACCCTCGTGCAGCTCACGGTCCCCAAGCCGATGTTGTCGCGGGTCGGATCGTTCGAGACGACCATGACCACGGCGATGGTGCCGCTGGGCGTCGTGATCGCGCTGCCGCTCGCGAACCTGGTGGGCCGGACAGCGTACCTGGCCGGGCTGGCGGCCGTCATCGTCGCCACGGCGGCGGCGGTGCTCGTCTGGGCGGTCCCGCGTTCGGGGCTGCGGGACCGCGCTCTTGAGGACGGCGCCGGTGACTCGGCGTGCCAGGGGGTGCCCTCGTCGGCCTCCCCGGGATCCGGTCGCGAGGGCGGGCGAGAAGGCGAGGCGGAAGGCCATGTCCAAGGAGATCAGGAGGCGCGAGCGTGGCAGGTCATGACGGACGGACCGCCGAGGCCGTGACCCTCGTACAGGGGCGGCGGTTCGTGGTGGTCGACAACGCCCTGTCCCCGGACGCCCTGGCCGCCTGGCGGGAGGAAGAGCGGGCCGTGCAGCACCGGCCCACCTTCAGCTCGGTCGATCCGATGTTCGACGGAGTGGCGTTCTACGCCGACGCGTCGTACGCCTGCGCGAAAGCCGGCGAGGAGCACGCCGGAGAGGTGACGTCGGCCGTCAGGAGGGGCCTCGACGCGCTCGGCGTGACGGCGGCGGACAACGACCGGTTCAAGTTCTGGCGGTACGGCCGGGGGTCCGGGCTGGACTGGCACGACGACGGGAGCGGCCGGGGGGCGGCGTACACGCTCTACCTGTCGCGCGAGTGGCGGGCGACGTGGGGCGGCGAGCTGGAGCTGTTCGACTGCCCGGTCGGCGAGGTGCCGTGTGCCGAGTTCGACGTCCCCAAGGACCTGATGAACGCTCCCGTGCCGGCCACGTCCATCGCGCCCCGGCCGAACCGGCTCGTGGTGATGGTGGCCGGCACGTTCCACCGGGTGAGGAAGGTGGAGGCGGGCGCGGGCGACAACCTTCGGCGCTCCATCACCGGCTTCCTGACTCCCTGACGCGCCCCGATGGTTATCCCGCGTTCGTGGCCGCTCTGCTCATCCCACCCGGTCTCGCCGCCGTGTGGTGGCCTGGCAACGGCCCCGCCGTGGTGATCGGGGTCGTCATCGGCTGGATCGCCGGCGCGCTGCTCCTGGCCGCCACCGCCGGCGGCCTGCCACCGCTGGACGATGGCTTCGCCGACGTCGAGCCGTGGCCCGGCCCGCTCCCGGGCACCTGGCAGGCCGGCCGCGGCTACACCGAGACCGGCGGCGGGCAGGTGGTGCTCTCCTGGGGCGACATCACCGCGTCCATGGGGCCCGAGGAAGCCGAGAGCGTCAGCTCCGGGCTGGCCGTCGCCGCCCGCGAGGCCCGCGCCTCCAACGCTCGGACGGCCTGCCCGGACGGGACCGTACGGCAGTGACCGGCGGACACGGCCACGTCGTCCCACGCCCGGACGGCTTCCAGGCCAAGTGCTTCGGGCCGCCTCTGTGCGAAGGGTGCGCCGCCGAACGGGCCGCCGTCGACGCAGCCGCTGAGCGGATCGCCCGTGCCTTCCACGAAGCGTACGAACGGCTCGCACCCGCTCACGGCCACGCTGCCCGGCGGGAACTGGCGGGCGCCGGCACCATGCCGTTGACGGCGGCCGTTGTCGCCGAGCTGCTCACCACCGGAGCCATCCCGTGGAACACCGCCCCGTACGAGGCCGCCTTCGCCTCCTCCCGCGTACGTTGGGGGTGCCGCGCAGCTGGCGTTCATCGTGCAGGAGGCGAGCGACGTCCTGAACGAGTGCGCGAGAGACGTCCGGGGTGAGCTCCTCTGACTCTGAG
>NZ_SSXE01000286.1 GCF_021699195.1 Nonomuraea sp. MG754425
GGCGGGCAGGGCCGCTGCTGCTCGCGCTCGTCGTCCTGGTGGCGTCCGGTTGCGCGCAGCGCAGCTCGACCACGCCGCCCGGCGTGCTGAACGTGGGCCAGATCAGCAACTCCATCGGCTTCTTCCCGCTGTTCGTGGCCGAGCAGCGGGGCTACTTCACGCAGGAGGGGGTCAGGCTGGGGGAGCGGCCCCGGCTCGGCACCGGGGCGAAGGTGGCGGCAGCCCTCAAGTCGGGCGGCATCGACCTCGGCGCGGGGGTGCTGACCGACGCGCTCAACCTGGCCCGGATCGACGACCGGACGCGGCTGGTCGCCGACCTGGTGGACCGCTACTACGTGGACATCGTGGTCGGCTCCTCCTTCGCCGGCGCCGCCCCGTCCGCCCCGCTGGACGAGCGCATCCGCGCCCTGCGTGGCCGCCGGATCGGCATCACCGGGCCGGGCAGCGGCACCGAGGCGCTGGTCACGTACCTGTTCGCCAGGGTCGGGATGAACCCGGCCACCGACTGCGAGCTGGTCAACCTCGGCAGCACGGCCTCCTCGGCGCTGGGCGCGCTGAAGGCCGGGCGGGTGGACGCGCTCGCCTTCTTCCAGCCCATTGCCCAGCAGGCCGCGGCGGCCGGCATCGGCGTGCGCTACATCTCGCCGGCGGCCGGCGACGTGCCGGGACTGGAGCGGACGGTGCACGGCGTCGTGTTCAGCACCCAGCCGGTCCTCGACCGCAAACCCCGGGAGGTGGCCGCCTTCCAGCGCGCCCTCGGACGGGCCCAGCGTTACATCCACGAGGCCGACCGGCAGGAGTTGCTGGGCCTGCTCGCGGCGTACCTGAAGGGCATCGACCCCAAGGCGCTGGAGGAGTTGCCGGAGCTGCTGCGGGAGGAGATCCCCGCGGACATCGGCGTCCCGCGGACGTCGTTCGACACAGCCATCGCCTTCCACCTGGCCACCGGCCTGGTCAAGCACCCGCCCAGCTACGACGAGATCGTCCCGCCCGGCCTGCGCAGGCCCTAGCGGGCCGGGCGGGGTCAGTCCTTCGGCCGCCCGCCACAAGGGGACGACACTCGCCCTATCGGTTTGTTTCGCTCCGAGAAACCTCAGGTGAGCTGGATGTAGTCCAGCTCGGCGTATCCGGTGCCGCCCGCGAAGTACGGCGAGCCCTTGGCCAGGCGGATCACGTTGTAGCCCGCGCGCAGGCTCACGCTCGTGCTGACGGTGGCGCCGAACTGCCCCCACGCGGCGGTGGGCGGGTAGCTGACCGTGGCCCAGGCGCCGCCGTTGTAGGCCAGGCCCTGCGTGGCGGTGGCCCCGGTGCCGTTGGCGTAACCGATCGTCATCGTGTACGCGCGGGCGGCGGGCACGTTGACGACGAAGTCGACGTAGCTGTCGGTGCGCGGGGTGCCGGAGTTGTCGATGCGGCCGACGTACCCGCCGCCCGACGCGCTCGTGGCGGTGAGGCGCTGGGCGCGGAACGCCGAGGCGTTCTCGGCCTCGTAGCGCTGCTGGTAGGCGGGCACCCCGGAGGCGGGCTCCACGACGAGCTGGTAGGCGCTGGTGGCGGACATGTTCGGCACCGAGACGCTGAGCTGGCCGTTGCTGACCGTCCGGGTCGTGGTGGAGACCGTGGTGGGGGCGCTCACGGCGGTGAACCGGCCACTGGACGGCGTGGACAGCAGCGTGACGCGGACGGAGGAGCCGAGCGCGCCGAGCCCGGTCAGGTTGACGGTGTTGGCGCCCGCCTCGTTGCCGAACACGACGTTGACGATCCTGCGGGTGCCGTCGTAGGAGGCGAACCCGTCGAGGCCGGTCTGCGTGCCGGGCGTCGTCGTGACCATGTCACCGGCCATGTCGCCGTACCACTTGTACAGCCACCACGTGCCGGTGGGCTGGTCGTTGCCGGTGACCAGGCCGTTCATGGTGCCGTACTCGTACCAGAAGGCACGGTGCGCCGACTCGACGCCGGCCCGTTCGAGCTTGGCGACGTAGCTGGCCACCCGGCCGGGCACGTCCACCTCGGCGGGGGCGGCGTACTCGTTGATGGAGATGCGGCGCGGGCTGATGCCCAGCGACGCCTCCAGGTTGCGGTAGTCGGCGACGTCCGCGGCGATCCTGACCGGGTCCTGCAGCTCGTGCCAGCAGATGACGTCGGGCAGCGTGCCGGTGTCCCTGGCGCGGGTCAGGAACGACTGCATCCACGAGCGGTTGTAGACGGCCGTGCTCGGGCCGACGATCGGCGTGAGGGTGTCGAGGGCGCGCACCGCCCGGAACGTCCGCACCCAGCCGTCGTTGAAGGCGCCCGCCGCAGCGGTGTTCCAGGTGTAGTCGGGCTCGTTCCAGAGCTCCCAGCCGATCACGTTCGTGACCGAGGTGGCCTGGAGCCTGGCGTTGACCATGGTGGTGACCTTGGCCAGCCAGTCGTCCCAGCTCACCCACCGGTAGGGGAAGTCGGGGTAGATGTCCGGCATCCGGATGAACTGGCCCGCCCCGGTCCGGGTGGCCTGCGGGGCGACCAGCAGCGAGTCACCGCCCGGCGGCTGGCCGTTGGGACGCTGGCCGACGCCGGGCGCGGGCTGGGTCAGCGAGTTGACCTTGATCGGGAGCAGGGTGGAGTCGGCCGGGCGGGAGTTCTCGGCCAGGCCGTACAGGCCGCCGGAGGCCACGTGCGTGACGGGGCGGAACGGCTGCCCGACGTTGACGGTCAACGTCGCGCCGGCCGCGTGGGCCGGTTGCGGGGCCGCCAGCCCGCAGGCGAGCATGACGGCGGTCAGTAAGGCGGCGCGGGTGCGCTTGGTTCGGGGGGTGGACACGTTGGTACCTCGCTCATTCCTGGAGGACGGTCATGGCGTGCCGGAGAGCGGGAGCCAGACCCGCATCGGGCCGTGGCCCCGGTTGCCCCATTGGAAGTAGGGCACCGCGGTGAGCTGGAGCGGAGTGGCACCCGGCCGGTGCCGGTCGGTGCTGTACAGCGGATGGTGCGTGAGGTCGGGCGCGCGGCCCGACGCCGTGACGACGACGGGCCCCTTGCCCCTCCCGGCGGCCAGGAGCGGGGCGGTGGCGTCGAGGAGCACGTCCTCCAGGACGACGTCCTCGGGCAGGTCGTGCTGCTCCAGGCAGTACACGAGCGGGCCGCGGGCCAGGGCGACGCAGCCGCGGACCGCGTCCACGCGCGGGTGGGCGCGCACCTGCCTGACCGGCATGCCGAGCTCCAGCACGACGCGCGTGCCCTCGCCCCACGGCCCGGTCAGGCGCAGGTAGCCGGCGTCCACGGAGGCCGGGGCCGGCTCGCCGTCGATCAGCAGGCGGTAGGAGGCGCACCAGGACGGCACACGCAGCGCCAGCGTCCACGCCTGCGGCGCGGTCACGGTGAGCTCGACGCGGCCCTGCCAGGGGTAGTCCGTGCGCACCTGCACCCGGGCCGGGCCCGCCTCGATCGTCGCGGTGGCGTACAGGTGCAGTTGCAGGCCGTTCGCGTCGCCGGTGGCCAGGTAGGCGGGCAGGCAGGCCATCAGGCGGGCGATGTTCGGCGGGCAGCAGGCGCACGAGTACCACGGCAGGCGGTGGCCGGCCGACTCCTCGCCCGAGTTGGTGTGGCCGGTGCGCAGGTGCAGCGGGTTGGAGTAGAAGAAGTGCCGGCCGTCCTCGGAGACCGCCGCCGCGACGGCGTTGAGCAGCACCCGCTCCATCTCGTCGGCGTAGCCGGCCGCGCCGGTGGCCAGCAGCAGCCGCCAGCCCACGTGGAAGGCCGCGATCGAGGCGCACGTCTCGGCGTAGGCGCGGTCGGGCGGCAGCTCGTACGGGTCGCCGTACGCCTCGTCGCGGTGGCGGGAGCCGTGCGCGCCGGTGACGTACGTGCGGGTGCGGACGGCGTCGTCCCACAGGCGGCGGGCGGCCTCCAGCAGGGCCCGGTCGCCGGTCTCGACCGCCACGTCCACCATGCCCGCCAGCAGGTAGAGCTGGCGCACGGAGTGCCCGGCCACCTCCTCGGCCGCGCGCGGCGGCACGTGGTCCTGGTGGTAGCGGGCGCCGAACCGGCCGCCGCCCAGCAGGCCGTGGCCGCGCCGGTCGATGAAGCGCCGGGCCAGGTCGAGGTAGGGGTGGTGCCCGGTGAGGCGGTAGAGCTCGGCCAGCGCCGTCTCGATCTCCGGGTGCCCGCACACCTCCTCCACCTGGGAGAACCGCTCGACCAGCAGGTCCGCGAAGCGTCTGGTCAGCTCGACCAGTTCGGGGGCCGTGCCGGTGCGGCCCGCGGCCACCGCGGCCTGGATGAGGTGGCCGGCGCAGTACAGCTCGTGGCTGCGTACCGGCTGCAGCCACCGCCCGCCGGGCTCGGCGACGGTGTAGTAGGAGTTGAGGTAGCCGTCGGCCTGCTGGGCGCGGGCCAGCAGCGCGGTCGTGTCGTCGACGAAGTCCCGCAGCCCCGGGTCCGCGCCGGGGGCGGCCAGCTCCCACAGCGCCGCCTCCAGCGTCTTGTACACGTCGGAGTCGGCGAACCACATGCCCGCGAACTCCGTGTCCGATTCGCCGGCCGCGGCCCGCAGGTTGCCCAGGTTGCCGCTGTCTTCCAGCCGCTCCACGCAGTGCGGCAGCGTGTGCTCGGCGTTGCGCCGCCGCCACTGCCCGAGCAGCCCGTCGTCGTGCAGGCGTACCTGCTCCAGCCCGAGCGGGCGCAGCGCGGCGACCGCGCCGGGGCCGGGGACGGCCGGGCCGCCGCCGCCACGGATGGCCAGGGGGTTGCCTGAGGATTTCGGCGCAGTCATCCAGCTCTCACTTGGAAAGTTAGGAAATCGTTTGCCTTAAGCTAGCAACGCTCCTTCGGCGGAGTCAACGGGCTGTAAAGTTGAGTAGGCAAGGTGCTCGGAAAGCGGAGGAAAGTATGGGGAAATTGGAGCGTCACGCCACGATCGCCGACGTCGCGACACTGGCCGGGGTGTCGGTGGGCACGGCCTCCAAGGCCCTCAACGGGCGCGGATCCCTGCGCGAGGAGACCCGGAGCCGGGTGAAGGAGGCCGCCAGGCAGCTCAACTTCGAGGTGAACGCCGGGGCCAGGAACCTGCACTCGGGGCGTACGTACACCGTGGGGATGATCACCACGGACACGATCGGCCGGTTCAGCATCCCGGTGCTGATGGGAGCCGAGGACGCGCTGGGCGCGGGGCAGATGTCGGTGTTCCTGTGCGACGGCCGCGACGACCCGATCCGGGAGCAGTACCACGTCAAGACACTGCTCAGCCGGCGCGTGGACGGCATCATCGTCACCGGGCGGCGCACCCAGGCGCGCGCCCCGATCGCGGCCGGGCTGCCCGTGCCCGTGGTCTACGCCTTCATCAGCTCGGCCGACCCCGCCGACTGCTCGGTGGTGCCGGACGAGGAGGGCGGGGCGCGCAAGGCGGTGGAGCACCTGCTCGCCGTCGGGCGCAGCCGCATCGCCCACGTGACCGGGCCCGAGCACCACCACTCCGCCCGGGTGCGGTCGGTCGCGGCCGTCGAGCGGCTGGCCGAGGCGGGCCTCTCGCCGGCGGCGGCGCCGCTGTTCGGGGCGTGGAGCGAGGTCTGGGGACGGCAGGCCGTCGGCATGCTGCTGGCCGGCGGGGCCACGTTCGACGCCGTGTTCTGCGGCAGCGACCAGATCGCGCGCGGGGTCGCGGAGGCGCTGCGGGCCGTGGGCCGGCGGGTGCCGCAGGACGTGGCGCTGGTCGGGTTCGACAACTGGGACGTGATGACCGAAGCCTGCCAGCCGCCGCTGACCAGCGTGGACATGAACCTGGAAGGGCTCGGACGGACCGCCGCCGAGATGTTGCTGGCCGCCATCAACGGCAGCCACTCACCGGGACGCCACGCCCACCCCTGCCACCTGGTGGTACGCGAGTCGACGACGATGCCGCTGGTGCCCGGCGGCTCGTGAGCCGGGCCCGCCGGCCCTCAGCGCCCAGGCCGGTGCAGCAGCAGCATGGCCGCGTCGTCGAGCAGCGGCCCGCCGGCGTGCTGCACCAGATCGGCCCGCAGCGCGTCCAGCGCCGCCTGCGGGTCCTCGTGCCGCAGCAGCGGGGTGCGCTCCTCCAGCGGGTAGAACTCCCCGGCCGCGTTCCTGGCCTCGATGACCCCGTCGGTGAAGAACAGCACCCGGTCGCCGCCGCCGAACGCCACCCGGTACGGCTTGACCGCCGCCGCCTCCATCGCCCCCAGCCCCAGGGGCAGGCCGTGCTCGGGCGGCTCGGCGGTGGCCGTCGCGCCGTCGCGCAGGATGACCAGCGGCGCCGGATGCCCGAAGTTCACCAGCGTCAGCTCCTCGTCGTGCACCTCGGCGATGATCGCGGTGACGAACTGCTCCCCGCCCAGGTGCCGCGCCAGGCTGGCCTCCAGCCGCTCGCCGATGTCGGACAGGTCGGCCTGGTCGTAGGCGGCCTCGCGGAAGGCTCCCAGCACCCACGCCGCCGTCTCGACCGCCGCCAGGCCCTTGCCCTGGACGTCCCCGATCAGCAGCCGCACCCCGTGCGGGGTCGTGACGATCTCGTACAGGTCGCCGCCGATCTGCGCCTCGGCCGCGGCCGAGGTGTACGAGAGCGCCACTCGCAGGCCGCCCGCCCGCCGGGGCACCGGCCTGAGCAGCACCCGCTGGGCGGCCTCCGCGACCTGGCGGACGCTGGCCAGTTCGCGCTCGCGTTGCAGGCGCAGGCTGCTGGCCAGCATGCTGGCCGCCGTCACGCCCGCGATGCCGATCACCGTGAGGTTGTTCTCGAAGGTGAACAGCAGGCCGTTGTGCACCGCCATGGGCATGCAGAGGGCCAGCGCCACCGCCCCCACGAACGCCGTGCGCCGCACGCCTCCCGACACCGAGGCGAACGCGGGCCCGAGCGTGAGCAGCGGCAGGAAGACCATCGTCTCGCCGGCCAGCAGATCGGTGAGGGCGACGCCCACCATGACGACGAAGGGCAGCCAGCGCAGGACCTGCAAAGACCTCATCAGACCCCCGAGCCGACGTCGTCATCCGACGTATTAGCATCGCGCAGGAAAGCCGTCGTTCTCAACCCGTAAGGCCACGTCGGCGGCCCGCGCGCGCCTGCCGGAGGCATTTCGTGACATATGCGGAATTCCGCGATCACTTTCGGTGATCTTTGTCAGGTGAGCGCGCATCGCGAGACCGTTCCCCGATCTCGAACCCCTTCTCCTTCCGGGAAAGTGGATAGGTTCTTCCTGACGAAGGGAGTCAGGAAGTGGCATTGGCCGACGCCGGAATCCGGCGATTACTGGTGGACTCGGGGGAGCCCCGGGGATGGGTGCCCCTCAGGACCGATCTGGTCACGGCGCTGCTCGGGGTGTGGTTCGGCGTCGGGCTGATGATCGACGCCTGGGCGCACACCACTCAGGCGGAGCTGGAGACGTTCTTCACTCCGTGGCACGCGGTGTTCTACTCCGGGTTCGCGGTGGTCTCCGGCTGGATCCTCTGGCAGGTCTGGCGCAACGTGCGCACCGGCAGGCAGGGGCTGGCGGCCGTGCCCACGGGCTACCTCGCCGGCCTGGTGGCGGTGCCCGCGTTCGCCGCGTTCGGCTTCGCCGACATGATGTGGCACACGATCCTCGGCATCGAGACCAGCCTGGACATCCTGTTCAGCCCCTCGCATCTCGGGCTCGTCGTGTCGATGCTGCTCATCATCACCACCCCGCTGCGCTCCGCGTGGAACGCCCCCGACATCGGCGACCGGCCGACGCTCGGCCGGCTGCTCCCGGCGCTGATCGGGCTCGCGTTCGCCACCACGCTGGTGTCGCTGTTCCTGTCGTACGGCGACGCCATGCAGTACCAATCGCTGCGCATCGTCGAGGCGTTCTCCACGGTGGAGGAGAACGGCGCCTCCCGGCTCGCCCTCGCCATGGTGGTCACCAACGTCATCATGCTCGCCCCGGTGCTGTTCCTGGCCCGGCGCTGGCAGTTGCCGTTCGGCTCGGTGACCGTCATGTACACGATCGCCGTGCTCATGCCGGGCGCCCAGACGGAGTTCACGAACGTGCCGGTGCTGGCGTCATTCATGGTCGCCGGGCTCGTGAGCGACCTGCTGATCCGCCGGCTGCGTCCGTCGGGCCGGCGCCGGGGCGCGTACTGGGCCTTCGCCGGGCTGTCGGCGCTGGCCACGTGGTCGCTCTACCTCGGCTTCTCCTCGGTCGTGGCGGGCCACCTGCCCGCGGTGCCCGAGTTGTGGACCGGGACGCCGGTCATCGCCGGCCTGATCGGCCTGGCCCTGGGCGCGCTGCTGCTGCCCAACGCCGTCGGATCCGAGCCCGCCGCTGGGCCCGCCGCCTCCAGCGTGGTGGACGCCGGGCGCGCATGATCCGGGCACTGTGCCTGGCCGCCGCGCTCGTGCTGGCGCTGGCCGCCCCCGCCGCGGCGCACAACGTCACGGCGGGGGCGGACCTGCGGATCGCCCAGACGATCGCCGGGGCCGAGGTCACGGTGGTGATCAAGGGCACGTCCCGCGTGCCGGGGCCGCTGCGGATCGGCGTCATCGCCTACCAGCCGGTCTCGGGGCTGCCGGTCGGCCTGCGGGTGCGCTCGGTCGAGGACGGCCGCACCGTGACCGGCACGGCACAGGCGGCGGCCGACCCGCGCTACACCGAACTGCGGGTGGAGCGCACCGGGCCGCACGAGCTGACACTGAGCGCGGGGGACGAGACGGCCGTCGTCCCGTTCCGCGTGCTCGTGGACCGCGGGTCGGCGGGCGAGCTCATCATCTACGGAGCCCTGTTCGTGGCCGCGATACTGCTGGTGGGCGGCCTGCTCACCGGCGCGACGGCCCGTCCCGGCCGGGCGATGGCGCTGGCGGCGGGAGCCGCGGCCGGGGTGACGGTCGCCGCCATGGTCCTCGTGTTCGAGCCGCTCCTGCCCC
>NZ_SSXE01000287.1 GCF_021699195.1 Nonomuraea sp. MG754425
GCCCCGCCACCCCCCGATCCATTCGCTGGCCCCGACCCGGGGGCCAGGCTGAAACAGTTCTTCAGGTTCCTCGACAAGGCCAGACGAGCGCTGACCTTCTTGGACGGATTCACCGAGCAATGGAACGACGACAGAGACAGGGACGACCTCCAGTTCGCCCACAAGCTCTTCCGTGCCGGCCTGCGCGGATCGATCCAGTTGGGCGGCATGGTCGGCGGCGCTGCGGCCGGAGCGGCCGCCTGCAGTCCGATACCCATCGCCGTCCCCGCCTGCGCCGCGGGAGGCGCCGGCGCGGGTGGGTACGTGGGCAGGATCGTCGGCGGCTGGGCGGTCCGGGGAGAGGAGGCGGTGAACGACTTCTTCGGCGCGGGCGTCGAGCTCGGGGCCGACGGCCTGAGAGCCGCGGGGCGCGGCCTGCGAGGTGCCGGGGCGGAGATCCTGGACGCCGGCGGCTCCGTCCTGCGCATGGGCGACACCCTCGCGGATGCGTTCCCCTTCGGCTGACGGCCGGCCCGCCGGTCCCACGGGCCGGCGGGCCGACGCCACGGCTCCGCCGTCTGAGCCTCCTCTGCTGCGCCGCCGCGGCGTCATCGGCCCTGATATGACAGGGCCGAGGGTCTGCATGAGCAGCGCGGTGACCTGGACGTCGGGTCGCTGAAGGGAGTGCGCGTCAGCGGTGTGCACGGCAGAGCGCACCGCAGCGTGACAACCTCGGGGGTGACGCCTTCCAGCCCCAAACGTTCTCCTGGCTCGGCATCCCCGCCTTCGGCTACGGCGCGGGCCGCCTGGACGTCTCCCACGGCCCCCACGACTACATCGACGAGGCCGCCATGCGCCGCTGCGCCACCGTCCACGCCCTGTCCGCGGGCGACCTGCCGGCCTGACCCCCGTCCCGCGCCGGCGGGCGTCAGGGCCAGACGGTCTCGCCGTTGACGACGTCGACCTCCTCGAAGCCGCAGTCCTCGTAGAAGCGCAGGTGGCAGCGGAAGCCGACGGAGTCCAGGGCGCGCGCGTGCAGCCAGGCGAGCAGGCCGCCCACGTCCTCGAACTCGTCGGGATGCAGTTCCTGGCGGGACGTGAGCGCCCACCGGGCCCCGTCGCGTGCCATCGCCGAGAACAGCACCCCGCCGATCCGCCTGGCCGGGCCGCCGCCCGCGAGCAGCGGCCACGGCCCCGTCTCCCCGTCGATCCGGCCGTCCTCGGTGAACACCGGCTCGGTGTGATCGGGGACGACGCCGCGCGCGGCGGGCATCGGAGCGAGCCCGAGATGCCACTGGAGCTCGACGGCCTCGGCTTCGGTGAGGTCGTGCAGATCCACCGAGACAAGCAACTCGTACACATCAGCCACAGCGGGATATTAGCGGCTATCACCCTCTACTCCGGATCTCACGCCCATCACTGAAAGTTGTCTATCGACTACTTTCCGTGCTGTTAGCGTGGCCCGCATGGATCAAGTGGACGTGCGAGCTGCGGAGATCGGGGCAGGCGCGCTGGACGAGGCCGACGCGGCGCGGCTGAGCAGGGTCGCGCGGATCGCGCGCGACGGCGGCGACGGCCCGTACGGCCTGCGGTTCGACCACTCGGGGCTGCTGGTCTTCCCGCGTTCGGCAGAAACCGCGCTGGCCGGCCTGCCCGTGCTCAGGACCCTGCCGAGCGTGATCGTCCGGGAGCGGCTGGCCCGGCGCTACGGGCTGGACGACCCCGAGGTCACGATCGCCCACCTCGACGCCGGCCGGGGCAGGACGCTGGAGCTGTTCCTCGCGACCGGCTGCCCGGAGGAGGTGGCCCGCGACGAGCGCGTCCACGACCGGGAGACGCACCTGGCGTTCGAGGCGCAGGCCGGCTCGCTCGGGGTGCTCGACGCGTTGCGCGCCGACGGCTACCTGCCCGACGGCGGCGGGTTCAACCCGGCCGAGGGCGCGAGCGGGCGCAGCGTGTTCTACTTCCGCAGGGGCGGCGACCGCTTGGAGATCGCGGTGTCCGGGCGGGTCCCCGTCGAGCTGGGCCGCCACCTCGGCGCTCCCGACGAGCGGCGACGGATGCTGGAGCTGCTCACCGGGGCGTGGACGACCCAGGCGCTGCGGGCCGCCGCCGAACTCGGCATCGCCGACCGGCTGCGCGCCCGCGACCACTCCCCGCACGAGCTCGCCCGCGCCACCGGCTGCCCGGCCGACCGGCTCGGCCGCCTGCTGCGCTACCTCGAACAGCTCGGCGTGGTCCGTCTCGCCTCCGACCGGGTCACGCTCACCGCGCTGGGCGAGACGCTGGCGCGCGACTCACCGTCCTCGCTGCACGGCGTCGCGCTGCTGTACGGCGGCCTGTTCTACCGCAGCTTCGGCGAGTTGCCCGGCGCGGTGCGCACCGGGACGAGCGGGTTCGAGCTGGCCTGGGGCGCCGCCCCGTTCGACCACCTCGACGCCTGCCCCGAGGCCGCCGAGGTCTTCCAGCTCGCCATGTCCGACCAGTGCCGGGACGTCTTCGACGCGATCGCCGAACGGCTGGACCTGGCGGGCGTCGGCACCGTCACCGACCTCGGCGGCGGCACGGGCGCGCTGCTGGGCAGGCTGCTGGACGCCGCGCCGCACGTGACGGGGGTGCTGTTCGACACGCCCGCCACGGTCGCCGCCGCCCGGCCCGGCCTGCTGGCCCGGTACGGCGCACGGGTCAGCGCGGTCGGCGGCGACCTGTTCACCCGGGTCCCCGGCGGCGACCTGCTCGTGCTCTCACGCGTCCTGCACGACTGGGACGACGCGGAGTGCGCCCGCATCCTGTCACGCTGCCGGGAGGCGGCGCACGAGGGCGGGCGGCTGGCCGTCGTCGAGCGGCTGCTGCCCGAGCGGCCCGGGGAACCCTCGCTGGCCGCCGCCTGGGACGTGCACATGATGGTCAACAACGTCGGCGGCCGGGAGCGCACGCTCGACGGCTACCGGGATCTGCTGGACGCGGCCGGGTTCTCGCTCGTCTCCCGCGCGAGCCTGCCGCTCGACGTGCACCTGCTGGAGGCGGTCGCGGTCTGACCCGGCGGCTCAGGACGCCGGCGTCCCGGCCGCCTCCGGCGCGGGCCCGACCCCGGCGATGGCGTGCACGGCGGGACGCAGCACCTCGACGATGTCGGTCACCTCGGCGTCCCGCACGCCGTCGAGCTGGAGCAGGTGGCGGCCGATGACGGTGCCGAGGGTGAGCGCGCCGATGAGCCCGGCGCGCAGCACGGCGTCCTCGGCGGGGATGGCCGCGGCGACCTGCCGCTGCTGTTCGGTGACCGCGACGCGCACCTCCTCGCCCGCGTCGGGGTGGGTGAGCATCGAGCGCAGCATGGCCAGCGTGCCGGACATGTCGGTGCTGAGCTTGTCGGCCAGCGAGGTCAGGAGCAGTTCGGCGACCTCTTCCGGGCTGCCCGCCACCGGCCGGTCCGGGGACAGTTCGGCGACGCGGGCGAACAGTTCGTCCTTCGAGCCGAAGTAGCGCATGACGAGGCCGGGGTCGGTGTCCGCGGCGGTGGCCACGGCCCGGATGGTGGTGCGGTCGAAGCCGGAGGCGGCGAACAGCCGGCGGGCGGCGTCCAGGATGCGGGCCTCGGTCTGCCGGCGCTGCTCGGCGCGCGATGGTCGGGTCGGGTCGGCTGCCATGCATTCAGTCTACAGGTGTTGACTCAAAGCCCGCGGCATCGTTACCCTGCATTTCAGTCAACATCCGTAGACTGAAATGGAGGACGACATGGGCGAGATGAACGCGCTCGCGGTGCTGGAGCGGGCGCAGGAACTCTTCCTGGCCAAGGATCTGAACACCTTCGCCGGCATGTTCGCGGCCGACGGGACGCACGAGTTGCCGTTCGCGCCGCCGGGGGTGCCCACGTTCCTGCGCGGGCGGGAGGAGATCCGCCGCTACCTGACCTCGATCACCTCGACCCCGCTGGAACTGACCGGCTTTCACGGGTTACGCGTCCACCACACCGCCGACCCCGAGGTGATCATCGCCGAGTACGAGGGGCACGGCCGGGTGCTGCGCACCGGCAAGCCGTACCGGATGCCCTACATCCAGTTGCTCAGGGCCCGGGACGGCGAGATCGTCACCTGGCGCGACTACTGGAGCCCGCTGTCGGGCGTGCAGGCGCTCGGCGTGCGCGGCATGCTGCCCACCATCGCCAGAACCGCGGCGGCGCGCTGGCGGCGCCGGACGCCGGCGGCCTGACCTCCCCCGGCCGCAGCACGCCTCAGCCGCTCACCTCGAACAGCTCGTTGAGCTGCTGGTTCAGGTGGGTGAGCGAGGTGGCCGGGGCCTCGCCGAGGAAGATCGAGTCGAGGGCGGGCCGCATGAGCGCCGTGACGTCGGCCGCGTTGGAGGTCACCGGCAGGGGGAACGTGGTGCGGTCCGCGATGTGGTCGGTGAAGGCCGACACGTCGAGCTTGCGCTCGTCCCTGTTGTACGCGATGGCCAGTTCGGTGCCCGCGGGCCGGGCCGGGAACACCACGCCCGACCGGCCGATGATGTTCTGGCACTCCTCCCCGGACATGAACTTCACCCACTTCGCGGCGTTCTCCGGCTGCCTGGAGAACGTCGTGATGGAGTCGGCCAGGCCGTTGAACATGGAGGCCCGCTTCCCGGTGGGGCCGATCGGGGTGGGCGCGAGCCCGATGTCCAGCTTCCGGCCGGCGGCGTCGGTGAGGCCGGTGAACGACGAGATCGTCCACGAGCCGCTCAGGCCCATCGCGGCGATGCCGGACTGGATCTGCTTGTCCGCGGTGATCACGTTGTTGCCGCCGATCGCGGCGAAGCTGGCCAGGTAACCCTTCTGCACCAGGCCGAAGTACCAGCGCAGGGTGTCCTGGACGACCGGGTCGTCCAGGTTGAAGCGGGTGCCCCACGGGTTCCTGTCGGTGGCCTGCCAGCCGGCGCTGCCGGTGAAGGCCGACCACTGCGTCTGGCCCCAGTTGTCGCCCCCGCCGCCGTTGGCGGCCAGCCCGTACGTCTTGACCCGGGTCCGGTCGAAGCCGGGCTCGTCACCGCGCACGCCGTTCTGGTCGACGGTCAGGCGCGCGATCGTCTTCTCGAAGGTGCCGCCGTCGCGCGGGTTCCAGGTCAGCTCACCGAGGGTGGCCGGGTCGACGCCGGCGGCCCTGAGCGCGGCGGTGTCGTAGAACATCGCGATGGTGTCCCAGTCCTTCGGGGAGCCGTAGCGTTTGCCGTCCTTGCCCTTCCACAGCTCGGCCAGGCCCTCCTGGAAGTCGGAGTCCTCGATGTCGGCGGTGGGGACGAGGTCGTCGAGCGGGCGCAGCACCTCCAGATCCACGAACTGGGGGAACTTCGCGAGCTGGTCGGTGAACACGTCGGGGGCGGTGTCGGCGATGAAGCTGGCGGTCAGCTTGGACCAGTACTCGTCCCAGCCGTACTGCGAGATGTGGACGCGCAGGCCGGGGTGCCGGCGCTGGAAGGCGTCCGCGCACTTCTGGTAGCCGGGCTGCTGGGCGGAGTCCCACAGCCAGTACTCGATGGTGCCGGGGGCGCCGCCGGTCCCGCCACCGCAGGCGGTGGTCAGCAGGAGCGCGGCCAGGAGGGTTCGTCTGAGCATCACTTGATCCCGCTGAAGCCGATGGAGTTGACGATGCGGCGGGCGAAGAAGAGGAACAGCAGCAACATCGGCAGCGCCGCCACCAGCGTGGCCGCCATCAGGCCCGCCCAGTCGGGGCCGGCCTGCGGCTTCTGCGCCTTGAAGACGCCGAGTGCCACGGTGAGCACCCGCGACCGGTCGGTGTAGCTGACCATGAGCGGCCAGAAGTACTCGTTCCAGGAGGTGATGTAGGTCAGGATCGACAGCGTGGAGATCGGCGCGGCCGAGATCGGCAGGATGAGCCGGAAGAAGATCCGCGTCTTCGAGGCGCCCTCGACCAGGGCGGCCTCCTCGACCTCGCGCGAGATGCCGAGGAAGAACTGGCGCAGGAAGAACACCGCGAACGGCGTCATCAGCATGCTGGGCAGCGCGATGCCGAGCACGGTGTCGATCAGGCCGAGTTCCTTGATGAGCACGAAGTTCGGCAGCAGCGTGAAGACCGCCGGGACCATCAGGCCCGACAGGAAGACGGCGAAGACCTTCTCGCGGTGCCGCCAGCGCAGCCGGGCGAAGGCGTAGGCGGCCATCGCGGAGAAGAACACCTGCCCCGCGGTGACCAGGGTCGCGACCAGCACCGAGTTCAGCAGGTAGCGCCAGAACGCGATCGGCTGCCCCGCGCCGCCGGCGTCGATGGCCTCCTGGCCGGTCTGCAGCCCGAAGACGCGCTCGAAGCCGCCCCACGAGAACTGCACGGGCAGCAGGCTGTCGCCGCCAGCGTAGAGCGCGTTGTTGTCCGACAGCGCGGTGCGCAACATCCAGTAGAACGGGAACAGGCCGGCGACGATCACCAGGGCCATGAACACCCAGGCGGCGGCCCGGCCGACGCCGAAGCGCGGCCGCGGCGGCCGGCCGGCGGCCCGGTCGTCTCCCGTGGCGGGCGCCGTGACGGTTGCCATGTCAGCCCCCTCCGGCCAGGTCGGAGGTGCCGGCCCGGGTGAGCCGGTACTGCACGAACGTGATGACCACCAGGACGGCCAGCAGCGCCACGGACATCGCCGAGGCGTAGCCGAACTGGAAGCGGCTGAAGGCGGCCTCGTAGATGTAGAACTGCAGCACCCGGGAGGAGTCGACCGGCCCGCCCCTGGTGGTGATGGCGACGGTGTCGAACACCTGGAACGAGCCCACCACGGTGACGATCAGCACCACCGCCATGACGGGCCGCAGCAGCGGCAGCGTGATACGGCGGAACATGCGCACCTCGTTCGCGCCGTCCACGCGGGCGGCCTCGTAGAGGGTCTCGGGGATCGTCTGCAGGCCCGCGAAGATCAGCAGCGCGGTGTAGCCGACGTGCCGCCAGACGTTGATCAGCGCCATGGTCGGGATCACCCAGCCGGAGTCGGCCAGGAACGCGATCCGGTCGAGGCCGATCAGCTCCAGCACCCTGTTGCCGATGCCGAGTTGGTAGTCGAGGATCCACAGGAAGACCAGCGCCGCGACCACGTTCGAGACCAGGTACGGCGTCAGCACCAGGCCGCGCAGCCAGGTCCGGCGCGTCAGCCGCTGCATCAGCACCGCGATGACCATCGCCAGGGCCGTCTGGATCGCGATGTTGACGACCACGTAGTACACGGTCACGCCCATCGCGTTCCAGAACACCGGGTCCTGGACCATGCGCGTGTAGTTGTCGAGGCCGCTCCAGCGGGCGGGGGTGAGCAGGTTGAACCTGGTGAAGCTCAGGTAGACGCCCCGTATCGTCGGCCAGAGCAGGAAGACCACGAAGCCGATCAGCGCGGGCAGGATGAACAGGAGCGCCAGTCGCGTGTCGTCTCGCGCTCGCTCGGCGGTGCGGGTGGCCATGGCGTCTCCTACGCGGGTCACCGTGAGGCCGTTGCGATGGGGCCGCTCCCCTGCCCGCGCGTCCTCTCCTTCGCGTCAGGCCGGCCTTACCACGAGGTGCTGAACATTAAGCGCGAGTCTCTTTCGCATTACACCGCATGTCAAGACCGCCTTACCACCGGCGTAGGACGTCGGGGCCGGGCCGGAGGGCGTCGCTCCCCGCCCACCGGCTGCCGCCGCGAGCGCGCGCCAGGGGCTCGGCGGGCGCTCCGGTCCTGCCCGGCCTGACGCCGGGCAGGCGGGTCAGCGGATGATCCGGATGCGCATGATGTCGGTGCGGTTCAGCGTGATGCCGTAGGCGATCGGCTCGTCGTCGCGGCCGTACACCGTCTGCAGGGAGCGCACCAGGGGGAACCCGGCCGCCACGCGCAGCGCCTCGCTGCCCCGGTCGGAGGCGAGCACGGCCTCCAGGTCGGTGACGGCGTGCCCCGCCGGATGGCCGGACTGCTCCAGGAACCTGAACAGGTCCGTCTCGACGTCGAGCATGGGGTGCGGGTCGATCTCGTCCGTGCCGAGCCGCAGCGGCAGGTAGTCCTGGAGGTAGGCGGCGGCGGCGCCGTCCACGCTGAAGACGCGGGTCACCAGCCACACCGGGTCGCGCGGCGGCAGGCCCAGCGCCTCGGCCACCGGCCGGGGGCACGGCGCGGTCTCGCACGCGGACGAGATCAGGTCCACCGTGTGCCCCGCGGCCTGGATGCGATCGCGGAACCCGGCGATCTTCGACATGCTGAGCTGGGCCAGGTCGGACCTGCTGGCCACGAACGTGCCCACGCCCCAGCGGCGCACGATCGAGCCCTCGACGGCCAGCACGCCGAGCGCCTCGCGGACCGTCCCCCGGCTCACGTCGAGGAGCTCGGCGAGGTGCTGCTCGGTGGGGAGCTTGTCGCCGGGCTCGAGCTTCTCCTCCAGCAGCGCCCGCAGCCCGGCCAGCGCCGCCTGAACGGCGGTGTCACGCCGCCCCATGGCCCGCTCCTTCCACGGCCGGCCGGCCGGAGAGTGCCGTGCTACCAGACATGTTCGAGGACTCTGAGCGTGTTCCCGCCGATGACCTTGGCGATCTCGTCGTCGCTGTAGTCGTGCCTGACCAGCCAGCCGACGATGTTGGTGAAGTTCTCCGCCGGGTTCTCCAGCCCGTCCACGTAGGCGACTCGGGGGTGCTCGGGGGCGGGATCCTGTTTGTGGCCGTAGTTTCCGGCGTATGTGTTGTGCACACCGACATGATCGCCGAACATCGTGTCGGGTCCGAACGTGACGTGGTCGATGCCCACGAGGTCCACGCAGTAGACGAAGTGATCCATGACCGACTCCAGCGAGTGGCTCTTGTGCCGGTCGGACAGCGTGGTGTGCGGGGCGGCCTCCAGGCCGATGACGCCGCCGCGCTCGGCGCAGGCGCGGATGACCTCGTCGGGCTTCATCCGGTTGGTCGGCTCGGCCAGGCCGCCGCCGAGCTGGTTCGCCTGGGAGTAGGCGATGCCCATCTGACGGACGCCGAAGCCGTACAGCATGTCGAGCCGGTCCAGCTCGTTCTCGATCATCGTGGACGACTCGAGGCCGGCCACGAGCGCGACGCGGCCGTCGCGCTTGGCGGCCCTGATGTCGGCCACCGTCGTGGCGTGGGTGAGGAAGTCCTGCTTGGCGAGGTCGGCGAGGCGGAAGCCGAGCGCGTAGATCATGTCGCTCCACTTCCAGCCGTTCTCGCTGGTGACGCAGGACGCCCCGGCCATGAAGTTGTCGAACACGGCGGTCAGGCCGGAGCGGGCCAGGCCCTCGTAGGCGGTGCGCTGCCTGCCGGTCCGGTTGTAGGCGCGGATCTCTCCGGTGTCCTCGGGCAACACCACCGCGTGCTCGTGCAGGGAGATCGCGATGTTCTCGGCCAGGATCCGGCCGACCCGCTCGTCCTGCTCGGCCGACAGGCCGCCGTCGTAGGCGGGCACCCTGCCGATCTGGTCGGCGAGCTTGAAGTCGGCGTAGTCCACGCCCTGCTCAAGGTAGCCGTAGGCGTGGTAGCCGCGGTAAGAGGCGGACTCGGGCTGCATAAGGGTTATTCCTCCGGAATTATCGGGTTGCTAGGCGCCGAGACGCGCCAGCGGGGTGTGATCGGGGAAGTGACAGGCGGCCTCGGTCTGCGGCGTCGCCTCGACCGCGAGCGCGGGCTCGGTGACGGCGCACAGGTCCTCGGCCTTCGGGCAGCGGGTACGGAAACGGCATCCGGACGGCGGGTCCACCGGGCTCGGCGGATCCCCGGCCAGCAGGACGCGGACCCGCTCGTCCCGGCCGACCGGGTCCGGGATCGGCACCGCCTCCAGCAGGGCGCGGGTGTAGGGGTGGCGAGGCCGGTCGTACACCTGGGCGCGCTCGCCGAGCTCCACGACCTTGCCGAGGTACATGACCGCGACCCGGTCGGAGATGTGCCGGACCACCGACAGGTCGTGCGCGATGAACAGGTACGACAGGCCCAGCTCGCGCTGCAGCCGCCGCAGCAGGTTGACCACCTGCGCCTGCACCGACACGTCCAGCGCGGAGACCGGCTCGTCGCAGACCACGACCTCGGGTTCGAGCGCGAGCGCGCGGGCGATCCCGATGCGCTGGCGCTGCCCGCCCGAGAACTGGAACGGGTAGCGGTCCAGGTGGTCGGGGTCCAGCCCGACCAGCTCGACCAGTTCCTTGATCCGGGCGATCCGCCGCTCCCGCGGCAGCACGTCGCGGTGGATCTCGAACGGCTGCATGAGCAGGTCGCGCAGGGTCTTGCGGGGGTTGAGCGAGGTGTAGGGGTCCTGGAGCACGATCTGCACGCTGCGCCGCATCTGCCGCAGCTCGCGCCCCGAGGCCCGGTGCACGTCGGTGCCGCGGTAGCGGACGCTGCCCGACGTCGGCGAGTCCAGCCCGACGACCGTGCGGGCCAGCGTCGACTTGCCGCAGCCGGACTCGCCGACGATGCCCAGCGTCTCGCCCCGGCCGAGCGTGAACGACACGCCGTCCACGGCCTGCACCGCCGACCGGCCGCGGCCGAGCAGGCCGCCCTTGACCGGGAAGTGCCGTACCAGGGAGTCGACCTCCAGCACGACGTCACGCTCGGCCATCGAACACCTCCTGGCTCAGGTGGCACGCGCTGTGCCGGCCCGCGGCGATGAGCCGCAGTTCGGGCTGGTCGGTACGGCACACGTCCACGACGGCGTCGCAGCGCGGGTTGAAGGCGCAGCCGCCGGGGGCGCGCAGCGGGCTGGGCGGCGCGCCGGGGATGGCCCACAGCTCGTCGTCCTCCCGGTCGGGCCGCGGCATCGAGCGCAGCAGCCCGCGCGTGTACGGGTGCGCCGGGCGCTGGAACAGCTCCTCCACGGAGCCGCGCTCCACGATCCGGCCCGAGTACATGACCACCACGTCGTCGGCCACCTCCGCGACCACACCGAGGTCGTGGGTGATGAGCACGAGCCCCATCCCGTTCTCGCGGCGCAGCTCGGTCAGCAGCTCCATGATCTGCGCCTGAACGGTGACGTCGAGCGCGGTGGTGGGCTCGTCGGCGATGAGCACGCGCGGGTTCAGCGCGACCGCGAGCGCGATCATGATGCGCTGCCGCATGCCGCCGGAGAACTGGTGCGGGTAGTCGTCCACCCGGCGGGCGGCGGCGGGGATGCGCACCCGTTCCATCAGCTCGATCGCCCTGGCCCGCGCGGCGGAGCGGGACAGCTTGCGCCGCACCCGCAGCAGCTCGCTGATCTGGTCCCCGACCGTGTAGACGGGGTTGAGCGCGGACAGCGCGTCCTGGAAGACCATGGCGATGCCCTCGCCGTTGATCCGCATGCGGGTGCGCTCGCTCGCGCCCACCAGGTCGGTGCCCTCGAAGACGATGCTGCCCGAGCTGACGCGGGCGGGCGGCGTGTCGAGCAGCCCCATGATCGCCTGGGCGGTCACGGACTTGCCCGAGCCGGACTCGCCCAGGATCGCCAGCGTGCGCCCGGCGTGCACGTCGAGGCCGACGTGGCGGACCGCGTGCACGGTTCCCTCGCGGGTGGCGAACTCGACGCTGAGATCGTCCACGCTCAGGACGGGAGCGCTCATGACACGCCTGCCCGCGCCAGGAAGTCCCGGACCACCCGCTGGAACTTCTCCGGCTCCTCCAACTGCGGCGAGTGGCCGGACTTCTCGAACACGACCAGCTCGGCGTCCGGGACCAGGTCGGCGATGGCCTCCGAGGCGGGCACCGGCGTACGCCAGTCGTGCCGCCCGACGGTGACGAGCGTCGGGCAGGAGACCTCCGGCAGCCGGGACGTGAGGTCGTAGGCGGGCATGTTCTCGCCGAAGGCCGCGTTGTGGGTGCGGTAGTGGTAGGACGTGTCCGCGACCCGGCGCTCGACCGCCGCGGGGTCGTAGGAGTGGTCGTACAGCGGCAGGATCGAGCGCCAGTACTCGCGGAACTGCTCGTTGGAGGAGAAGTTCCCGGTCCCGATGCGCTCGATGACCCACTCGGGGATCGTCACCCGGTCGGTGCTCCTGGCCCGCTCGACCGCGAGATGGTCGTAGTCGGTGTTGGCGGCCGTGTCGCGCAGCACGAGCGCGGCCACGTTCTCCGGGTGGGCCAGGGCGTACTCCATCGCGATGAAGCCGCCGTAGGAGCCGCCGGCCATGACGATCCGGCCCAGGTCGAAGTGCCGGCGCAGCGCCTCGACGTCGGCGACCCACTGGGCGTGGGTGAAGGGGCCGTCGTCACCGGACTCGCCCGACCCGCGCGCGTCGAAGACGAGGACGCGCATGGTGTCGGAGAACGGCCCGAACGAGCGGCGCGGCTCGGACCTGCTGCCGAGGCCGGGCGCGCCGTGGTGCACGATCATCGCGGGCGCCCCCTCGGGGCCCATGAGCTCGACGACCAGGCGGGTGCCGTTGATGTCCAGGGTGGTCTTCATCAGGCGATCACGTTCTCCTCGAGTGCGCGTGGGTAGCGGGTCAGCCGCTCCGGGCCCTGCTCGGTGACCAGCACGGTGTCGGAGATGCGGTAGCCGCCGTGGCCGGGCACGTACACGCCGGGCTCGCTGGACAGCACCATCCCCGGCCTGATCACCGTGTCGTCGCCGTCCTCGACCCAGGGCGGCTCGTGGTTCTGCACGCCGATGCCGTGGCCCTGGCGGTGGCGGATGTAGGCCCCGAACCCGTCCTGCCTGATCACGTCGAGGCATTCGCGGTTCACCTCGGCGCAGCTCCGGCCGGCGCGCAGGCCCAGCGTGCCCACCTCCTGGGCGCGCGCGGCGGTCGCGAAGTAGCGGCGCTGCTCGTCGGTGGGCTCGCCGATGACGAACGTGCGCTCGCTCTCGACGAACCGGCTGCCGACCGCGGCCCCCAGCGACAGGATCACCGTGTCGCCGGGCTCCAGCCGGCGGCGGCTGGGCAGGCCGTGCGGATGGGCGGAGTTCGGCCCCGCGTACACCAGGCCGCCGGCCAGCTTGGTGGTGTAGATGACGTGGTCGTAGCGCTGGTACATGGCGTCGGTGCCGTAGCCGATCACGTGCTTGGCCAGGTCGCCCTCGCTGGGCAGCGGGCCACCCGAGTGCAGGGCGTCCTCGATGAGGGCCCGGCCGGCCGCGATCATCTCGTCGCAGATCGCCGCCGCCTCGCGGTGCCGGGCGATCTCCTCGGGATGCTTGGTGATCCGCAGGCCGGCCACCACCGCGCTGGTGACGAACTCGGCGCGGGGCAGGGCGGCCGACAGCAGCCGGTGCGCGCCCAGGGTGAGGCCGCCGGAGACGCCGATCCTGGCGGCGGGGCCGCCCCGCTCGCCGATCAGCCGGGCGAGCACCTTCTCGGCGGGGTCCACGCCGGGGTACTCGGCGTAGGTCGCGATGTCGGCCTCGATGCGCTGGAGCCTGGCGTACTCGTCGTCGAGCTGGGGCACCAGGCATACGGGCCGGCCCTGACGGGGGAACCAGAGGTAGACGGGCCGCTCGGTGACGGCGTAGAAGAAGCCCGCGAGGTAGGCGACGTCACTGGGGGCGGTGGCGAGGAAGCCGTCCAGGCCCTGCTCGTCGAGGGCCTCCCGCAGCGCGGCGTGCACGTCGGCGTAGTAGGAGGAGGTCAGGCGCATCGGTCACCGGTCCTTCAGGCGCGGGTCGCGGGTGTCGTTGAAGCGCACCCCGGCGACCGTCGCCGCGAGCACGAGCAGCAGGATGGCCAGGGACGGGAACAGCGTCTGCCACCAGGCGGTGGACAGCACGCCGCTGCGCTGGGCGTTCAGCATGATGCGTCCCCATGACCAGGAGTCGGGGTCGCCGAGGCCGAGGAAGCTCAGGCCGGCCTCGGAGATCACCGCGCGGGCCGCGGTGAGCAGCACGCTCACCACGACCAGCGGCACCACGGCGGGCAGCACCTCTCGGGTGACGATGCGCCAGCCGCCCGCGCCGAGCGCGCGGGCCCCGTCGATGTACGGCATCGCCACCACGACCATGCCGTTCGAACGGATGAGGCGGGTCACCTCCGGCCACGAGAACAGCCCGATCACCACGGTCAGCGTGGCGATGCTCGGCCCGGCGATCGCGGTCACGATGATCATCAGGGGCAGCAGCGGGAGCGACAGCATCAGGTCGGTCACCGTGGTGATCCAGGCGTCGGCCCGGCGGGAGTACGCGCCGAACAGGCCCAGCGCGGTGCCGATGACGATCGCCAGGCCCGAGGCCGCCGCCCCGACCGTGAGGCTGACGCGGGTGCCCCACACGACCTGGGCGAGCACGTCCTGCCCGAGGTCGTCGGTGCCGAACCAGTGCGACGCGGACGGCGCCTGGAGGATGTCGGTGCCGAGGCCGCCGGGGCGATCCACGAACAGCGGCCCGAACAGCCCCGTCAGCACGAACAGCAGCAGCACCGCCAGCGACAGCGCCCCGGTGGGCTTGGTCACGAACCGGCGCAGCCCGTCCATCCTGGACGGCGGCGCGGTCGGGACCGCGACGGCCTGGGTGGTCTCCGGGATCGGCGCGCTCATGTGCGGATCCTCGGGTTGAGCAGCATGCTGACCACGTCGGTGATGAGGTTCGCGACGACCACGGTGATCGCGAGCATGATGAACGCCCCTTGCAGCAGCGGGTAGTCGAGTTGGCCGACGGCCTCGAAGATCAGCCGGCCGACGCCCGGATAGGCGAAGACGGTCTCGGTGAGCACCGCGCCGCCGACGAGCGTGCCGAGCTGGAGGCCCATGAGCGTCAGGGCCGGGAGGATGGCGTTGCGCAGCGCGTGCTTCCACAACGTGCGCCGTGACGACAGGCCCCGGCCCCGCGCGCTCTTGATGTAGTCCTCGCCCAGCACCTCCAGCATGTTCGTGCGCAGCGTGAGCGCGTACGGCCCGAGCTGCACGATCACGAGGCTGAACAGCGGCAGCGCGAGGTGGTGGAACAGGCTCAGGTACGCGGCCAGGCCACGCGTGTCCGGGTCGATCGCGCCCCCGATGGGGAACCAGCCCATCCAGGAGCCGGCCACCACGAGCAGCAGGATCGCGATGCTCGGCACGAACAGCGCGTGCCCGGTGATGCCGAACATCTGCACGATCCGGTCCAGCCGCCTGCCGCGGTGGGCCGCCGCGTACACGCCGAGCGGGATGCCGAGCAGGATCGTCAGCACGAACGCCGACCCGGCCAGCATCAGCGTCCACGGCAGCCGCGCCACGATGATGTCGGTCACCGGCTGGAGCTGCCGGAAGGAGGTGCCGAGGTTACCCTGCACCAGTTCGGTGAGGTACAGCCAGTACTGCGTGAGCATGGGCTTGTCGAGCCCGTACTGCACGCGCAGCGCCTGCTGCATCTCGGGCGTCATGTCGCCCTCGACCACCAGCAGCGTGGGATCGCCCGGCAGCAGCCGCAGCAGGAAGAACGTCACGGTGACGGCGATCCAGATGGTCAGGACCGCGCGCAGCGCTCTTCGTACGGTGAATACGACCATGGTTGTGAGCCTGTCCGTCCGTCCTCAGGCGACCGGCTTGACCTGCGACAGCGAGTACCCCGTCACCATGCCGAGGAGGTCGCTGGGCGAAGGCTGGAAGCCGGTGAACTTGCTGCCGTCGTAGGCGAAGCGGATCTTCTCCACGTACAGCGGCGTCAGCAGCGCCTGGTCGTGCACGTAGGCGTCGATCTCCTGCACCTTCTCGACGAACGGCGCGTGCTCGGTGGTGCCGGCCGCGGCGTCGATGAGCTGGTCGAGCTTGTCGTCCTTGACCAGGTTGTAGTTGATGCCGCCGGGGTTGCTCGACAGGTAGGTGCTGCGGAGCTGGTCCATCGGGTTGTCGAAGACCGCCCACTGCGAGACGTCGATGTCGTAGTCGCCGCTCTTGGTCCGGCTCAGGAAGGTGTTGCGCTCGACGCAGGAGGCGGTCAGCTCGACGCCGGCCTTGGCCGCGTCCTCGCGCACGACCTGGGCGACCCGGGTGAGGTTCGGGTTGCTCTGGTCGCAGACCATCTCCAGCTTGAGGTCGTCGAGCTTGCCGTCTCCGTCCTTGTCGGCGTAGCCGGCCTCTTCCAGCAGCTTGCGCGCGGCAGCGGGGTCGAAGGCGTACGCCTGCAGCTCGGTGTTGTCGTACTCGCCGAAGATCGGCGAGATCGGGCCGACCATCGGCGTGGCCTCGCCCTGGAGCACGGTCTTGATGATCGACTGGGTGTCCACGACCATCGACAGCGCCTGGCGCACCTTCTGCTTGGCCAGGTGCTCGTTGTTGACGTTGTAGGTGATGTGGGCGAAGCCCAGCGAGCCGACCTCCTGGAGCTTGATCTTCTGATCGTCCTTGAAGGAGGCCACCGCCGAGGCGGGCACCGGCGTGCCCATGAGGTCGATGTCGCCGTTGCGCAGCGCGAGCTGCATCGTGTTGACGTCGGGGTAGACCCGGTACTCCACGGTCTCGACCGCCGCGCCGCCCTCGGGGGCGTAGGGGTACTTGTCGTTGCGCTTCATCACGTAACGCTGGCCGGGGGTGGCGGTCTGCAGGATGTACGCGCCCGCGCCGATCCAGTCGGAGTCGTTGGCGAACTTCGACACGTCGCCGGCCTTCTCGAAGACGTGCTTGGGCACGATCGACATCCAGAAGCCGACGCCCTCGGCGAAGGGCGCGTAGGGCTGCTTCAGGGTGAAGGTCACCGTGGTGTCGTCGGGGGTCTCGATGGCGTCGACCCAGGTGAGCTTGGCGGCCACGTTGCCGAGCTTGTACTTCATGATCATCTCGGCGGAGTACTTGACGTCGGCCGAGGTCACCGGCTTGCCGTCGCTCCAGACGAAGTCGTTGCGCAGGGTGAAGACGGCCTTCTTGCCGCCGTCCTCGTACTCGTACTTCTCCGCCAGTTCCGGCACCTTCTTGGCATCGGCGTCGATGCGCAGCAGGTGCGGGTACATGGCGTTGAGGATCCAGTTGTCGGTCTTGCTCAGCGACTGCAGCGGGTTGAAGTTCGCCACGTCGGTGGTCGTGCCGATGCGCAGCGTCGTGGCGGCGGCGCCGCCGCTGCTGGACGCGCCCGGCTCGCCGTTGCCCTCGTTGAGCCCGCACGCCGCGAGCGTGAGCGTGGCCGCGAGTCCCGCAACCGCCGCCGACCAGCGCTTACGCCTGTTCACCAGACCTCCTTCAGAACGCGCAGGATGTTCCCGCCGATGACCTTGCTGATCTCGTCGTCGCTGTAGCCGTTCTTGACCAGCCAGCCGACGATGTTGGTGAAGTTCTCCGCCGGGTTCTCCATGCCCGCGACGTACGGCACCCTCGGGTGCTTGACGTGACCGTGCGCGTTGGCGATGGACAGGTGGCCGGTGAAGGAGTCGTGCAGTCCGACGTGGTCGCCGAAGTTGGTGTCCGGCCCGAACGCCACGTGGTCGATGCCCACGAGGTCCACGCAGTAGGTGAAGTGGTCCATGACCGACTCCAGCGAGTGGTGCTGGTGCTCCTCGGACAGCGTGGTGTGCGGGGCGGCCTCCAGGCCGATGACGCCGCCGCGCTCGGCGCAGGCGCGGATGACCTCGTCGGGCTTCATCCGGTTGGTCGGCCCATGGAGTAGGCGATGCCGATCTGGCGGACGCCGAAGCCGTACAGGATGTCGAGCCGGTCGAGCTCGTTCTCGATCATCGTGGCGGCTTCCAGGCCGGCCACGAGGGCCAGCCGGCCGGTGGCCTTGGCCTGCTCGATCTCGGCGACCGTGCGCGCCAGCACGACGAAGTCCTGCTTGGCCAGGTCGGCGTAGCGCAGGCCGAGGTCGTAGATGACGTCGTCCCACTTCCAGCCGTGTTCGCTGGTGACGCAGTTGGTGCCGTTCATGAAGTTGTCGAACAGCGCCGTCATGCCGGAGCGGGCCAGGCCCTCGAAGCCGATCGCGTTACGACCGGTCCGGTTGTAGGCGCGCAGCTCGGTGACGTCCTTGGTGAGGATCTTCGGGTGCTCGTGCAGGGAGATCGCCATGTGCTCGGTCAGGATGCGGGTGACCCGCCCTGCCTGCTCGTCGGAGAGCTCCAGGTCGTACGAGGGGACGCGGCCGATCTCGGGCGCGAGGTCGAAGACCTTGTAGTCGGTGTGGGGCTCCAGGTAATCGAAGGATCGATAGCCCTGGTAGCGGGGGCTGAGGGGCTGCATGGGGAGGCGGCTCCATCGCAGAGGTTGGACCTTTAACGTTGGAGGTAGAATCTCTCACACGCTGCCGAGAGCCACAAGTCACCTTTTGTTAAGAACACGTATCTTGTGTCCGAAATGAGAGGTTGGCGCGAGGGGCGCGAGGGGCGGGGCACTCCCGCCGGAGGTCGTACGTGACCGTGGGGGTTCGCACGGCCTCCGGCGGTGGTGAGGCGGGTGTCAGCGGTCAGAGCACCAGCAGGTCGAACCCGCCGTCGGCCGGCCGGCCCGTGCTGGAGTTGTAGACGTCGATGGTGATGGTGTTCTGCGTCCCGCAGATCGGGGACGTGTCCCGGTAGGCGATGTGCGGCAGCCGCCGCGGGTCGCGCGGGGTGAGCTGGATGAGCCCGCCGGCAGCCGACACCGCGGGGGCGAGCTGAACGCAGTACCGCCCGACGTCCGCCCGCCAGGACCTGACGATGTTCAGGCCGTTGTTGAGGCTGCCGTCGGCGTTGATGATGCCCGCGGCGGCGTCGGAGATCGCGTTCGCGGCGCGGGACTCGGCGTGTGCGGGAGAAACCGCCGCCGCGATGAGACCGGCGGCCGCCAGCGCGAACGCGCACGACACAGTACGACGAAACATGAGAATTCCTTTCGATCGCTCCCCAACTCGGAGCAAGATTGAAAGTAAGTCCGCCGCTCGCCCTAGCACAGCGCGCCACCCCGGCACGGATTATCAAAAAACCTTGGCCGATCGCCCCCGAACCCATGACCGTGACCGGCACGCCGGCCCGCCGTTCACGGGGGTGTGGCGGTTCCGCGACACATTCCCCACCCTGCCGGGGATTTCCGCTGGAATTATTCTGTCGCCGCCAGGTGAGAAAAGGCGGGCCGGTCGAAGATCCTACGCCGAAAGGTCTTTCATGCCACGCGCATCGGCCGTACCGTCATTCACGCCGTCAATTTCCTCCTTCTGATTCGGGGACCGTCCATGTTCGTCACCATCGCGTGCTCGGCCGCCCGCTGAGCGGCCACGGCGGGGCCTTCATGTCTCTGCTCAGCGTCCACACCCGGCCGTCGCCCGCCGGGGTGCTGATCGTCGTGGCGGGCGAGATCGACGCCACCAACGCCGGCCACCTCGAGTCCGTCATCGGCCGCGAGCGGCGGCCCGGCACGTCCCTGATCCTCGACCTGGGCGGGCTGACGTTCCTGGACGGCCTGGGGTTGCACGTGCTGCTGCGGGCGCACGCCGACGTCCGCCGCGAGGGCGGCACGCTGCACCTGGCCGACGTCCGGGACCGGCCCGCCCGGATCCTGCGCGTCACCGGGGTGTGGGACACCCTGAACATCCACTCCGACGTGCGGGCGGCCACCGCGGCCGTGGGCCGCAGCCCGTGGGCGGAGCCCGCCGGCGAGCACGCGGGCGCGTGAACCGCCCGCCGGGGCCGCTCAGGCTGCTCAGGCCCTGACCTCCCGGCCTGGGCGGTCCCGCCCACCGGCCCTTCCGCATGATCCCGGGAGCGCGCACCGGCTATCGTGTGGATCGCGCAGGACAGGTCCGGGAAGGGAGCGGGATGCCGGAAATCCGCCCGCTCCGGCCAGGCGATCCCGAACGGGTCGGCCGCTGGCGGCTGGCCGGGCTGCTCGGCTCCGGCGGCCAGGGCACGGTCTACAAGGCGCTCGGCGACGACGGGCGCGAGGCCGTGGTCAAGCTGCTGCACAGCCACCTCAGCCAGGACGACGCCATCGCGCGGGCGTTCCTGCGGGAGGTCGAGGCGGCGCGGCGGGTGGCGGCGTTCTGCACGGCGGCGGTGCTCGACGTCGGAACGGCCGACGAGCGCCCTTACATCGTCAGCGAGTACGTCCCCGGCGACACCCTCCAGCAGGTCGTCCGGTCGGCGGGGCCGCGCACGGGCGGGTCGCTGGACCGGCTGGCGATCTCCACCCTGACCGCGCTGGCCGCCATCCACCAGGCCGGGATCGTGCACCGCGACTTCAAACCGGCCAACGTGCTGGTGGGGCCCGAGGGGCCGGTCGTCATCGACTTCGGCATCGCCAAGGCGCTGGACGCGACGACGATGGTGTCCGGGGTGGTGGGGACGCCGGCGTACATGTCGCCGGAGCAGTTCGAGGGGCTGCGGGTCGGGCCGGCCTCGGACGTGTTCAGTTGGGCGGGGACCATGGTGTTCGCGGCCACGGGACGCACGCCCTTCGCCGGGGAGACCGTCCCGGCCATCCTGCACGGCGTCCTCACCGGGTCGCCCGATCTGGACGGGGTGCCGGCGCGGCTGGCGGAACCGCTCCGGGAGTGTTTCGCCAAGGACCCCGCGGCCCGGCC
>NZ_SSXE01000288.1 GCF_021699195.1 Nonomuraea sp. MG754425
GTCCCTGACGTAACAGCCGGGCCGGGCGGGCAGCCCGGTGAGGCCGGGGACGCGCCGGGCGGCCTCGCCCGCCTCGTGCTGGTGCATGAGCGTCGTGGCGGCGGTGAGCTGGGCGGCGGAGCGGGCCATGCCCTCGGTGACGCCGTGGTCGGCCACGTTGATCGCGGTTCGCGCCAGGGTGGTGGCGGCCAGGGCGTCGGCGGCGGTGCGGGTCATGAACCTGGTCCACTGCCAGGGCTCGGGCTGCCAGCGCGCCGCCTCCGCGAGCGACGGTTCGTGGCCGAGTTCCTGTCGGATCTGCCGGATGAGCAGGTCGTCGTCGTGCGTGCGGTAGCGGAGGGTCAGCTCGTCGAGCCGGCTCTGCTTGCCCCGGGTGGCGCGGCGGCGGTCGCGGCGGCGGGCCTGCTCCTGGTGCGCGGCCACCTGGTGGCACAGGTCGAGGAGGAGTTCGAGCCGCCGTGGCCGGGAGCAGGGGGCCAGGAGCTGTTCGAGGTGGGCGGCCATGGTGGAGGCGGCCGATCCGGGGGCCGGGTCGATCGCGGGGACGCCGGGGGCCAGGAGGCTCACGAGCTGTTCGGCGCCCAGCACGCCGCTGGCGGCGGAGGCGAGTTGGAGCGCGGCCCAGCGGCCGTCGGCGATGGCCTGGCCCGCGGCGGCGGCCAGCGGTTTGGTGGCGGTCGTGCCGAACAGCGCCACCAGGACGCCCGCTCGCTCGCCGAGCAGGGGCAGCCCGTCGAGCCCGAGGATCGGCAGGGCGGCCAGTACGGCGTCGCGCCGGTCGCCACGGGCGCCGTCGAGGCGGGCGGAGACGAACCCGGGGGCGAGTTCGATCCCGGCTCCGGCGGCGGTCACGCGGTCGCCGTCGGTGTCCGTCCCGATGAGCCGGGCCAGGGCGGTGACGGCGGGGCGCGGGTCGGCTCCGGCCGGGCCGACGGCGACGGGCGCGCCGGGATCGGCGTCGTGCTCGACCGTGAGGGGCCGTCCGTTCGCGTCGTGGACCTGCCGGTCTCGTCCTGTCACCACTCCGAACGCCATCCGCATCACACGGACATGATTCGGGCGACGGGGTGGGTCCGGCAACCGGTATTCGCGATCTCCGGATATTGCCCCCGTCTCACCCCGAGAAATGCCAATAAGTTATATCTAATGGCCTATTGACATGACTAATCATCACGGCAAGTATCTTGTCATGTCAGAACGTGACCTCTTGCTCCATGTGAAGATCCGCAGGGCGCTGGAGGCACGCATCCGCACCGGTCAGTGGGGGCCGGGCACCCGGATCCCCACCGAGGTCGAGCTCTGCCAGGAGTTCGAGGTCTCGCGCATCACCGTGCAGCGGGCCCTGCGCGACCTCGCCGACGCCGGCCTCATCGTCCGCTTCCGCAGGCGCGGCAGCTTCGTGGCCCAGGCGATCGGCCGGCACAACCTGCTGCGTTTCACCGGCCTGCTGATCCAGGGCCCGGAGACGCACGGTGACCACCGGGTGATCTCGGCCCAGGTGCTGCCCGCGGGGGCGGCCCGCCTGCGACTGCCGGGCGTGCCCGCCGAGGAGGCGGTCGTCCAGATGGAGCGCCACAAGCTCGGCGCGGACGGCGAAGTCGTCCACACCGAACTGCACGTGCTGCCCTTCCGGCTCGCCCCCGACCTGCTGGAGCAGGACTTAGGCCCCCTGACCACGCACGCCTACCTGCGCGACCGCGGGGTCGAACTGGTACGCGCCAGGCTCTACGTGGAGCCGTACGCGCTCGAAGCGGACGAGGCGGAGCTGTTCGGGCTGCCCGCGGGCGCCCCCGTCTTCCGCTGGACCCGCGAGACCAGGACCCGCCGCGGCGAGATCGCCGAACTCCTGGAGGAGATCGTCCCGACCCGGAACGAGCGCTTCTACGTGGAGACCGATCTGAGCGGCTCCGCCGACCACCGCTGACCACCCCGGCCGGTCCAGGACCGGCCCGCCGCGCCGGGTCCATGCCGCCATGCCGTCATGCCCACACCACCCTGGCCCGCGCCCAGGCCCACCGTGTCCCCGACGAACCGTGTCCGACGAGTCGAGACCGGCGCGAGCGCGCCGGATCGGCCGCCTCGCCGTTGATCGCCCCCTTCGGAGGTCGCCATGAAACCCAGACCGCTGGCCGCCGGGCTCTCGCTCAGTGCCCTGGCCCTCGCCTCCTGCGGCGCGCCCACGCCGTCCGCCGCACCGGACACGCTGGTCATCGCCGGGTACGGCGGCTCGTACGAGGAGGCGTTCAAACAGTCGGTCATCCCCGCCTTCGAGAAGAGCTGCTCCTGCGCGGTCACCTACATCGCCGGGAGCTCCACCGACACCGTCGCCAAGCTCAAGGCCCAGCAGGCGGCCCCGCAGATCGACGTCGCCCTGATCGACGACGGCGTGCAGAACCAGGCCGTCGAGGCCGGGCTGCTGGCCCCGCTCGACCCCGCAGCCGTCACGAACCTGGGCAAGGTCATCGACCTGGCCCGGCTGCCCGGTGACGTCGGCGTCGGCTTCTCGCTCAACGCCACCGGCATCGCCTACAACACCGACTACTACGCCGCGAACGGCCTGCCCGCGCCGAAGCGGCTGGCCGACCTGGAGGACGCCAGGCTCAAGGGCAAGCTCGTGATGCCGTCCATCACCCAGACGTACGGGCTGGGCGCGCTGCTCATCGCGGCCAAGGTCGGCGGCGGCTCGGAGCGCGAGATCGACCCCGGCTTCGAAGGCGTCAAGAAGATCGCCGCGAACGCCGTCACGTTCGACACCACCGCCGACGTGTCCAACTACTTCCTGCAGGGCCAGGCCGTGGCCTCCATCTGGGGCAACTCGCGGGTGCAGACGCTGGCCGGCAAGGGCTTCCCGATCGCGTTCGTCTACCCCGAGGAGGGCGCGCTGCCGCTGATCGCCACCGTGAACGTGGTGACCGGGGCGCCGCACTCCGGCCTGGCCCAGAAGTTCGTCAACGCGCTGCTGGAGCCGTCCGCGCAGCAGGCCATGGCCGCGTCGAACTTCAACGGCCCCGTCGTCGAGGGCGTTGAGCTCGATCCGGCGCTGGCCGAGAAGGTGGTCGGCCAGGACCGGGCCGTCAAGCTGCGCAAACTCGACTGGGCCACGATCAACGAGAACCGTTCGGCCTGGACGGACCGCTGGAACAAGGAAGTGGAGCGGTGACCGCCACGACTCCCGCGGGCACGCAGCCGCGGCGCGGTCGGCTGCGGCTGGACGGCGTGCGCAAGGTGCTGGGCGGCAAGGAGGTCGTCTCGGCCGTGGACCTGGAGACCGAGCCCGGCGAGTTCCTCACGCTGCTCGGCCCGTCCGGCTGCGGCAAGACGACCACCCTGAACATGATCGCCGGGCATCTGACCGCCGACGGCGGGCTGATCGAGGTGGACGGCCGCGACATCACCGCGATCCCGCCGCACCGCCGCTCCATGGGCATGGTCTTCCAGTCCTACGCCCTGTTCCCGCACATGACGGTCGCCGACAACGTGGCCTTCGGGCTGCGCATGCGCAAGGCGGGCGCGGCCGAGCGCCGCCGCCGGGTCGCCGACGTGCTGGAGACGGTCGGCCTCGACGGCATGGCCGGGCGGCACCCGCGCCAGCTCTCCGGCGGCCAGCAGCAGCGCGCCGCCCTGGCCAGGGCCCTGGTCATCCAGCCCGACCTGCTGCTGCTCGACGAGCCGTTCTCCAACCTCGACGCCCAGCTCCGGGTGCGCCTGCGTGACGAGGTCGCCGCGCTGCAACGCCGGATCGGCACCACCGCCATCCTCGTCACCCACGACCAGGAGGAGGCCCTGGCCGTCTCCGACCGCATCGCGGTCATGGCGGGAGGCGTCATCCACCAGCTCGGCCGGCCCCAGGAGGTCTACCTGCGGCCCGCCACCGACTTCGTGGCCCAGTTCATCGGCGAGGTCAACGCCCTCGACGGCGTCGCGACCGGCGGCGGCTCCTGCGAGGTCGCCGGGCAGCGTGTGCGGGCGACCCCCGTCGGCGATCCGCCGGCCGAGGGCGCGCGGGCCCGCGTGTACGTGCGGCCCGAGGTCGTGCGGGTCGGCGCGGGAACGGACACGGAGGGAGAGGGGCTGCGCGGCACCGTGCGCCAGACCCGTTTCCTCGGCTCGCGCATCCGCTGCGTGGTCGCCACCTCCGCCGGCGAGGTGACGGCGGCGCTCCCGTACGACGCGCGGGTGCCCCGGGAGGGAGAGGAGGTGACCTGCTCATGGCGGCCGTCGGACGCGTCGCTGGCGGCGCGCGGGTGAGCCGCCCCCGCCGGCGGACGGGCCTGCTGCTCGCGCTGCCCGCGATCCTCATCTTCGTGCTGCTGTTCCTCGCGCCGCTGGGCACGCTGGTGGCCAACAGCTTCAGGACCCAGACCGGCGCGTTCACGCTCGGCAACTACGCGCGCTTCCTCGGCGACCCCTTCTACCGGGACGTCCTGTGGAACACGCTCAGGGTCGCCGCGCTGACCACGGCCGGCTGCCTGCTGATCGGCTACCCGTTCGCGCTCTACCTGCGCGGACGCTCCGCCCGCGTGCGTAACTGGCTGGCGCTGCTCCTGCTGTCGCCGCTGCTGATCAGCATGGTCATCCGCGCCTACGGGTGGCTGGTGGTGCTCGGCCCCCAAGGGCCGGTCGCCGCCGTCATCCGGTGGTTCGGGCTCACGCCGCCGCAGATGTTGTACAACGACACGGCCGTGCTGATCGGCATGGTGCACGTGATGCTGGCGTACATGGTGCTGCCGCTGATGGGCAGCCTGGACCGGATCGACCCGACGCTCGTGCCGGCCGCCAAGGGGCTGGGCGCGTCCGGCTGGACCTGCTTCTGGCGGATCACGCTGCCGCTGTCGGCGCCCGGCATGCTGGCCGGGGCGATGATCGTGTTCAGCCTGACCGCCTCCAGCTTCGTCACCCCGGCGATCCTGGGCGGGCCGAAGGTGAAGCTCATGCCGTACTTCGTCTACACGCAGGCCACCGCCACGCTCGACTGGCCGTACGCGGCGGCGATCGGGTTCGTGCTGGTGGTCGTCACGACCGGGCTGCTGCTCGGTTACTCGCGGCTGCTGCGGCGGGGCCGCGGGGAGGTGGTGTTCGCGTGACGCGGCTGACCCGGGTGCTCGGCGGGGCCTTCGCGACGCTGGTCGGGCTGTTCCTGATCGCGCCGGTGGCGGTCACCGTGGCCTCCTCGCTGACCGCCACCCCGTACGTGACGTTCCCGCCGCAGGGCATCACGCTGCGCTGGTACGCCGAGGTGTTCGCCAAGCCGGAGTTCCTGTCGTCGTTCGCGCTGAGCGCCGGGGTGGCACTGGCCGCGGCGGCGGTGTCGGCCGTGGTCGGGCTGGCCGGCGGGCTGGCCATCCACCGCCACCGTTTCCCCGGCCGGGCCGCGCTGGAGGCGACGCTGTCCGGCGCGTTCGCGGTGCCGACCATCGTGCTGGGCATCGGGCTGCTGCAGTGGTTCGCGCAGATGGGGCTGGCCTCCAGCCCGGTCACGCTGCTGCTGGCCCACCTGGTGCTGACCGTCCCGTACGCGGTGCGGCTCGTGCTGGCGGGCCTGGCCGGGCTGGACCGCTCGGCGGAGAAGGCCGCCGCCGGGCTGGGCGCGCCGCCGTTCCTGGTGTTCTGGCACGTGACGCTGCCGGCCGTGCGCGGCGGGCTGGTCGGGGGCGCGTTCTTCGCGTTCATCACCTCCTTCGACGACCTGACGGTGGCGCTGTTCGTGGTCACCACCGACCTCCAGACGCTGCCGGTGCGCATCTTCAACTACATGCAGTACGACTACGACCCCACGGTGACCGCCATCGGCACCCTGATGGTGCTGTTCGCCGTGGTCGCCGTCGTCGTCATCGAACGTTTCGTCGGCGTGGCCAGGCTGTTCGGCGCCGACACCGAGGAAAGGAGCTAGCGTGCGAGTCGTCGTCATCGGCGCGGGGGTGGTCGGAGCCGCGGTCGCGGCCGGTCTGACCCGGCGCGGCGCACGGGTCACGGTGCTGGAGGCGGGCGTCCCGGGGGCCGGCACCACCGCCACCTCCGTGGCGTGGGTCAACGCCAACAACAAGACCCCGAAGGCGTACTTCGACCTCAACCACGCCGCCGTCTGGGCCCACCACCAGCTTCCGGGGGACTGGTTCTTCCCCACGGGCAACCTCGAATGCGCCGTCACCGGCGAGCACCGGGAACTGCTCGACGCCCGCGTCACGCGGCTGCTCGGCCTGGGCTATCCGGTCGAGCGGGTCACCGCGCGGCGCGCCCTCGCCCTCGAACCCGACCTCGTGCCCCCGCCGACCGGCACCGAGTACGTGTTCTTCCCCGGCGAGGGGTACGTCCAGCCGCTGCGCCTGCTCGGCCGGCTGCTCGGCGAGGCCCGCGACGGCGGCGCCGGCCTGGAGTGCGGGGCGGAGGTCGTCGCGATCGAGTCGTCCGCGTCGGGGGTGCGGGTCACCGTCGCCGACGGGCGCGCGTTCGCCGGCGACGTGGTCGTCACGTGTGCCGGGCGCTGGACCCAGCACGTCGCGGCCACGGCCGGGCTGACGGTCCCGATGCTGGACCCGGCCGTGTCCGGCGCGGTCACCAACGGGTTCCTGGTCACCACCTCGCCGGTGCCGGCGCGGTTGTCGCGCGTGCTCACCACGGCCGCGCTCAACCTGCGGCCGGACGGCGGCGGGCGGCTGCTGCTGCAGTCGCTGCCCCTGGACGGCCTGGCCGACCCCGCCACGCCCGTCCCGGAGGAGGTGCGCGCCGAGATCATGGCGCTGCTGCCCGGCGTGCTGCGCGCCACCGACGGTGCCGTGGTCGAGCGGGCCGTGGTGGGGCAGCGCGCGATGCCCGGCGACGGGCTCACCGTGGCGGGGTTCGCCGACGCGGAGCGGCGGGTGTACACGGTGGCCACGCACAGCGGGGTGACGCTGGCGCCGTTGCTGATGGCGGAGGTCGCGGGGGAGGTGTTCGGCGCGGAGTCGGAGCTGCTGGCCCCCTTCCGGCCGAGCCGCTTCACCGACGGCCCGGCCGGCCCCGCCCCGGCCCCGGCCCGGCGTCCCGGCCAGCAGTGAGCGCCTACCGCTGGTGGACGAGCCGCTCGACCGGCGGGTTCACCCGGGCGAACCCCTCCTGGCTCCGGTACGGGAAGTACGGGTAGGCGGCTGTCACCGTGCTGGCGGCGTCCAGCCTGGCCACCTGGTCGGCGGTGAGGGACCAGCCGACCGCCCCCAGGTTCTCGCGCAGTTGCCCCTCGTCGCGCGCGCCCACGATGACCGAGGCCACGGTCGGCCGGCGCAGCAGCCAGTTGAGCGCGATCTGCGGGACGCTCCGGCCGGTCTCGGCGGCGAGTTCGTCCAGGACGTCCACCACCGTGTAGAGCCGCTCGTCAGCCACGGGCGGGCCGTAGGCGGCGGTGCGGTGCAGGCGGCTGCCCTCCGGGATCGGGACGCCGCGCCGGATGCGTCCGGTGAGGCGGCCCCAGCCGAGCGGGCTCCACACCAGCGCGCCGACGCCCTGGTCGAGGCCGAGGGGCATCAGCTCCCACTCGTAGTCGCGGCCGACCAGCGAGTAGTAGACCTGGTGGGCCACGTAGCGCGGGTGGCCGTGCCGGTCGGCCGCCGCGAGCGACTTCATGAGCTGCCAGCCGGAGAAGTTGGACACTCCCACGTACCGGAGCTTGCCTGCCGTGACCAGGCAGTCGAGGGTGGACAGCACCTCCTCGACCGGCGTGGCCGCGTCGAAGGCGTGCAACTGGAACAGGTCGATGTGGTCGGTGCCGAGGCGGCACAGCGCGGCGTCCACCGCCTGGATCAGCCGGGGCCGGGACGTGCCCGCGCCGTTGGGGGTGTCGTCCACGGGCAGACCGGCCTTGGTGGAGATGAGCACGTCGTCGCGACGGCCCTTGAGGGCGTGGCCGAGCACCTCCTCCGAGGCGCCGTCGGAGTACACGTCGGCGGTGTCGAACATCGTCACCCCGGCCTCGATCGCCACGTCCACCAGCCGCCTGGCCTCCGCCACGCCGGTGTTGCCCCACGCGCCGAACAGCTCGCCCCTGCCGCCGAACGTGCCCGCGCCGAAGCTCAGCGCGGGGACCTTGAGCCCGGACGCGCCCAACTGCCGAAATTCCATGATTCATCCTTTAACGGGGCGAAGTTCCCGTTAAGAAGATAGCACGTAAATGGCACTTATGTTTCGTTAGTTGGCTCCAGTGTCGAGCAGGGCCGTCGCCAGCTCCTGCACCGAGCGGGTGAAACGGCGCGGGTCGCCGGGTGCCGTCAGGTGGCGGACCAGGTCGCCGTCGAACACCGCGAGCAGGGCGTGGGCCAGGAAGTCCGCGTCGAGGTCGGGACGTTCGGCGGCGAACAGGGAGCCGAGGTGGCGGTGCCAGCGGCGGTAGCCCGGGTCGGCGTACTTGTCCGGCGCGCACGCCTGCTCGTGCGCCGCCAGCAGGACGGCGTTGCCCTCGGCGATGGCGCCGAGCCCGTCGAGGAACGCGTGCAGCCGCTCGCGGGCGGGCGCGCCGGGCCCCAGCGGCGGCGGGCCGTCCGCGATCGCCTCGCGCAGTTCCCTGGAGCGCTCCTCCAGCAGCGCCTGGAGCAGGCCTGCCCGGCTGCCGAAGCGCCGGAACACCGTGCCCTTGCCGACTCCGGCCAGCGCGGCGACCCGGTCGAGCGACACGTGGTCACCGCCGCCCTCGGCCAGGAGGCGCTCGGTCGCACGCAGCACCGCCTCCCGATTCCGAGCCGCATCCGCCCGCTCCGCCCGCCCAGGCCGCTCTGCTCGTTCGGGGTGTTGCGGTTGTTCGGGGTCGGGGGGCGCGGGCGCTGGT
>NZ_SSXE01000289.1 GCF_021699195.1 Nonomuraea sp. MG754425
GGTCCAGGAAAGCCTCCCGCCCGAACGGCTGCTGATCTTCGACGTCCGCGACGGCTGGGCACCGCTGTGCCGCTTCCTCGATGTCGAGCCACCCGCCGGTGAACCCTTCCCGCACCTCAACGACGGAGCAAGCATGCGACGCCAGATCGAAGGGTTCATCGCCGGCGGCGCACAGCCGACAGGGTGAGCCTCGCCCCGGATGCCACAGCTCGCGACCTGATCCGGGCCGAGATCTCGTGACCACCGCTGCCCGATGTCGGCGAAGATGAGGGGCGCCTCACCACTTGGGCCATCTCGCCCTGGTCGGTCGGCCGCTCGGCGCGCGATCACCGCGCGAAGCTTCCTCTGTGCTGTCCATGAGTTGCTGTTGTCATGTAGGAGCTTGTCATGCAGGACGGGATTGACTCCGCTTTTGAGGAAGCGGCGGCGGACTTCGATCGATCGGTCAGCCGGTGGCGCGAGGCGTACGGTCGGCTGAATGAGCTCGGCCATACCGCCCGGTCCAAGGACGGGATGGTGACGGTGACCGTGGGCTCGCGTGGTCAGGTGCGTTCTATCACTTTTGATCCGCGGGTGTACCGCAAGTTGTCGCCCTCCGAGCTCGCTGACGCGATCACGAGTCAGCTCGGGGCTGCGACGGGTGAGATGTCGGCCCGGATGCGGGAGTTGGTGGAACCAATGATGCCGGATGGGTTGCGATATGAGGACATCTTCGGCGCGGAGGCGAGCCTGGATGCCTTCTTTCCGACGCCTGAGAAGCGGTAGTTGTGAGCGGGACCGGAGACGGCTACATCGCGGCCTCGGACGAGATTCGGCGGGAGCGGGGCGGTCAGGCGGCCGATGAGGCCGCCTTCGTCGAGGACGTTCGCGACGACGTACAGGAGTCCTTCGCCGCGGCGGGTCGGCCGATGGGTCACGACCAATACGGCGCTGAGTTGGAGAAGCACTTTCCTCAGCTGAAGGAGCGGATTTTCGCCGCGTTCGACGCCTATATCGAGGAACTCGATGGCCTGTACACAGGGCTGCGGAAGACCGCGGCGAACTATGAGGCCGCGGAAGATCCGCGGTTTCGGGAGCCCGGTCAGGGCTGATTTGCGGTGTGGTTGGACGGGGTGCCCATCCCCGAGCCAGTACGGCCGTGGATCGGTTGGGCCGTAGGGATGGACTGGCCGGAGGCGGATGAGGCTGTGCTGTTCCGGTTGGCCGACGATCTGGCACTGGCCTTTTACCGCATCAACCGCGGGGTGCGCGGTGATGGGAGGCTCGCCGGCGGGGCGGCTGCCGGCGACGAGCGCGGTGATTGGGACGGGGAGGCGCTCAGACGGTTCGTGGAGCGGGTGGGGCACGAGACCGCCGGCCGCAGGCAGGAGTTGCTCAGTAGCCTGGCGGGGTTGGCGCTGGCCTGTAACGACCTAGGCGTGCAGGTCCAGTACACCAAGCGGATGATCAAGCTCTCGGTGCTGTTGCTGATCGTGCAACTGTCGTGGCTGTTGTGGGCGATGCTGTCACCCGCCTCGGGAGTGGCCTGGGCTGCTGCCGGAACCCGGGCGCAGGCCACCAGGATGACCATCCGCCAACTGGCCAAGCGCCTGCTGTCCAATGCGGCCCTGTTCGGGACCCTTATGGGCGGGATGGATCTCTACGTCCAGGCAACCCAGTCCCGGCGCGCAGAGATCGATTGGGATCAGGTGGGCTGGTCGGCGCTGTCCGGCGCCCTCACAGGCGCCGTGTTGACGTTGAGCACGGGGCTGCTGCCGCCCCGATCGGTCCTGGGGCTGATAGGGCATTCCGCCACGGCTGGTGGCGCGACGACACTCGCAACGATGCTGGTGAGCGCTCAACCGATCGACTGGGAGATGGTGGCCAAAGGCACCACGGCCGGAGCATTCGGCGGGGCGGACGCGCACTGGGCGAGCTGGAGTCCCCAGAGCGGCCGCGCCGGCGGAGGTGAACCGCAGCCCAGCGCGGATGATCCCAGCACGCCGCCCCGGGCTCTCCGCAGGACCGAACCCAGCCCTCCGAGCCGGGCCCGCGAGGGCGGCCCCACGCCCGCGCCTTCGCCTCGGCCAGATCCCACCGACCCGGCGGCGCGCGCCGCGCTGGAGAAAAGCACGCCACGCGGCGTGAACGGACCGCCAGAACATCCGACGGGCCTGGCCGCCGGGCGCTCGGAGTTCACCGCAGACCGGGTATCGCCGACCGGCGGCATTGATCAGATGATTAACTGGGGTCGGAGCGCTGACGAGGGCGAGAGCACCTCCGCTGTACAACTGCGTCGACAGGATGCGCCCGTCCCCAGACTCGGCCAGGGCCCTGCTGCTCACCCGGCCGACCCGCTCGCGACGCGCCACCGCGACTCGCCCGCCGAACCGACCCTGGCTCGGATCCGCGACTCGGATCCGAGCGCGGAGGTGCCGGCCGCGCGGACCAGGCAACCCGGCCATGGCCGGCTAGCGGACGCTTCGGGAAGCCGGACGCGCGAGGCAGACGGCACGCAGATGAGGCAGGCGCAGGAGGGCTTGCGAGAGCCGGCTCGCGTGGGCGCCGCCGAGCACTCGACCGGCAGTCCTGGACCGATCAGCGAAACCCCGGCGCACCACTTCGGCCAGAACGGCGAGAGACCGGCCACCATCACCCCTGAGTCGGCACCATCACAGCCGGAAAGGCCGCCCCAAGCCCCGGCCCCGGAGCTCACGGCCAGGCAGCAGGAGCTGATCAGGCAGTCCAGGCGGGAGGTCACGGCGGGCATCTGGTACCGGGACCCCTCCAGGCAGGTCATGCCGACGGTGGACCTGAGGCTGCTACGGCCCACCGACGGCATCATCGACGTCGGGATCGCCGGTGACGGCGCGCACTTCCTGATCGGCGATCAGCGACTGACCGCCAAAGACCTGGGCACCATGCTCGCCCACGATCCCCGGGTACTGTCTCACCCGGACGCGACCCTGCGCGTGCTGGGCCACGGAACCGTTGTCAACCGCGGCCTGCTCCAGGAACTGGCGAACGTGACCGGCCGCGAGGTGACCGCGAGCGACCGGCCCGCCTACATCGGCGCCGACCGGCAGCCCCACACCGCCACCGTCCAAGGCCTCACACCCGACGGCCACTCCATCTTCCAGGGTCGCGACGACGGCGCCTGGCACACCGCTATGCCGGACTCACGCGTGCTGCCACCCGAGCGACCCGCCCAGGTGCCCGCCTCCTGGCCTGAGCCGGCCCGCGGCCTGAGCGCCGACGCCGTCCAAGCAGCCGCGGCCGCTGACGAGAGTCAGTGGCGCGCGCTGGGTGCTGGCGACGATGGGCTGGTGGACCTGCTCACGCTGAACGATGACACCAGTGTGCTCAGGAAGATCATGGACAGGGACATCAGGCAGGTTGACATCGAGCTGATGGTGGCGCAGGTCGCGAAGAGCTTGGGGGCACGCGTCGCGGACATCAAGCCTTACCCAGGCCGGCCCGACGCTGTCCTGATGGAATACGTCCCCGGCCGGCCGGCCGTGGGGCCGGACGTGCGGTTCCTGCCCGGGGCGGTCCTGATCGAGCTGCTGGACGTGCTGGTCGTCAATCATGACAGGTTCGGAAACCTGCAGCTCACCGCCGACGGTCTCGTCGGGTTCGACCACGGCAAGTCGTTCGACCTCAAGCTCCTTGACCTCGGCGAGCACGAGCATCTGGTGTTGCGGGGCAATTTCCTCGGCCGACGCCCTGATGGCACGTTCGGCTGGATCGACAACCCGCTGACCAGGCAGGACGTCGAGCTCATCACAGAACGCCTGCACGGGTTACGCGCTGAGTTCGCGCGGCACGGCATGCCACGCGAGTACGACGTCATGATGGATCGGCTCTACCAGGTGGCCGAGCACGCGAGCGGTGACACTCCGCTCATCGCGCCGGAGTCAGGTCCGGCCAGCCGGATCGAGCGCCCTTTCGGCCATGGCGAGGGCGGATCCGACCGCGTCCCGCATCAGGTCGCACGCTACCTCGACGATCTGAGCCAGTCGCCGGAGCATCTGAACGAGCTGTCAGAACGTATCGATGACCTCCCCCCGGCCGCGGATCGGCTTCGAGACGAGGTGCTCCTCCAGGAACAACACGACGCGTGGTTCGACGACTCGCAGAATCGGAAGGTCATCGCCGCGGGAGAGGAACTCGTCGGCTCGCTGCAATGGCGCGGGCCCTCCGGCCCAGACGAGAACGCCGGCTGGGGGCTGCGGCGAGAAACGGCGTGGGGATACGCCCATGACTTCTTTCGGTGGCTCCTCGGCGAAGGGCCCGAGCCGACCGCTTGGTCCACGATGAACTGCTGGGAGGCCCTCATGTTCACGGCATACCGAGCCGGTGTCGTCGACAAGCGCTGGCTGGATCAGGTCTACCAGCACGCGAGCCTGGACGCGAGGATCGCCGACCTGACAGGAAACCGCGCATACGCCTTCGATGTCTTCGCACGGTGGGTCACCTACTCGCTGGCTCCAGGTCTGCGCCTGCCCTACGTGATCGACCCGGCCACCGGCATTGGAGTCACGGACATTCCTCGCGGTTTCGTGATCTTCGTGGATGACATCGCCCATGCCATGCTCAGCCTCGGTACCCGAGACACGCACGGGCGGCAGGAGGTCCTGAGCCACTGGGTGTATCCGGAACGGGCTAACATGCACCTGCCCGAGGGTTTCCAATGGGGGTTCATGCAGCGGACCACGGTCGAGGAACTGCTGGCGACAGACGTCTTCAAGCAGGGACGTGTCGAGTTCGGCAAGCCGATCTGGCTCTACAAGGACGCGCTGGGACGTTGAGCCTGAACAGATCGCGTGAGGCCCGTCGCTAACGACAGTGCCATCAAGCACGCCAGCCTCGAGACTGCACCGTAAGGTGCTGATCACGACCATGCCGTTCGCGCTGAGGCGCGTTCCTCTTCGCCGACGTGATCAGGAAGGGTCCTGACGCTCTTCGTCTCACACAGATCGGGGCGGGGACCGAGCCAAGCGCGCAACCGTCCCACGCCACGTAGAGCGCGCGAGCCCGCGGGTCACCGAAGGCGTACCGGGGCAGATTGCGGCCACGGCTTACGCCAGGCAACTCGACGGGGAGAACGCGGGGTACGTGGCGACCGTGCGATCGCTGCAGGCCGAAGCCACCATCACGCGCCGGCAGGTCCCCTCCCCATCATGGACGGCGGCTTCGGTGATTGTGACCCGCAGTCGAGGCGGCGAGCCGTCGGGACGCGCACCCCTCTCCGGACGCGACCCGCTTGGCCTGCCAGGAATGTCGTCGACGTCGGGATAGGGCCGGGGGGGGAAGAGCGCGCCCAGGAAAGAACCAGCACGCCAGGGCGTCGCCAACGATCATGATTGCAAGACCCGCCATAAGAACCCCCGTGACCGCGCGGTGGAAGGGGGCTTGATGACCTGGCTCACATTTCTTCCTTGCACGTCACCTCCATGAGGTCTGTTCCTCTCCTGGTTGCGTACCGGCTCGATCGGGGCCGGCAACCGAAAGGATGCCCATGAAGCGTGTGCTGGTGCGTAGCGCCGTCGCTCTCCATCGCGGTCGGCGCGCTGGGGGCCGGAGTTGCCTCTGCCTCGGCTCACGCCCTGGCGTCGGCCGTCGTTTCCGCGGACGGCTGTGATTGGCCCCAACGGCAACTACACCATTCTGCACTCCGACCCGGTCGAAGTGAGCGGGGTCGGCACCCCGTATGAGCGGTTGGGAACGCCCAGTACGGCCAGAACTGCGCTGTCGTCCTGCGTACGGGAAGCGCACACGGAGTCTCCAACCCAGACCAAGGCCACCCTTCGGGTGGGGAGCGACAAGGGGTTCCAGCCGTACATCGACGCCGGCTCCTCCGGCCACTTCGCGGCAGTCAGCGCCTCGGCGGAGAACCAGTGCGTCAACTACACCGTCTGGATCGACTCTCCTGAAATGGCCGTACTGGTCAGGCCGACCGCACAGCGTAGGGCAACTGCAACAGACATCTCTTCCGACTATTGGAGCAACACGATGACCGTTTACTCTCCTCTTGCTGGCCGACGCGCGATCGTGACTGGGGCATCCTCAGGTATCGGGGCCGCCACCGCTCGGCTCTTGGCAGCTCAGGGGGCTCGGGTAGCCCTGGTCGCCCGAAGCGCAGACAGGCTGGACGCCCTACGCGAGACCATCGAGGGCGCGGGCGGTCAGGCCGTGCCGATCCCCCTCGACCTCGCTGCGGCAGAAGCGGATGTGCTTGAGGCCGGCGCGCGGCAGGTGGTCCGGATGCTGGGCGGCGTGGACCTCGTCGTGAACGCAGCAGGGATCTTGTCGCCGGGGATTCTGACGAACGGCCTGTCGAGTGGATGGGAGCGTCAGATCGACCTGAATCTCACCGGACTGCTCCGCTTCTCCCACGTGCTAATCCCGGATCTGCTCGAAGCCGCCTCCATCATCGGTGTGGCCGACCTGGTCACCATCTCTTCGGTGGCGGCGGACCAGGTGGAGTTCGGCGCCGCCGTGTACGCGGCCGCCAAGGCAGCGCTCAGCCACCTGTCCCGGCATCTCAGGCAGGAGCTCGCTACGCGGAACGTGCGCGTCACCGACGTGCGGCCCGGGATGGTGGCCACCGAACTGCGGGCCGGATCCAAACTGGGGATGGTCTGGGAGGAGGATATGAAGACGCGGATCGATCCGCTCACCGCCGAGGATGTGGCGCAGATCATCGCCTTCGCCGTCAGCAGACCACACCACGTCAATCTGCCAGAGGTCATCGTTATGCCTGCCAAACAGGTATAAAGTCACCTAATCCGCCCACTGCCACAAGGGGGAAAGGTGCCACAGATAGCGCAAGAAGGCCCCTTCCGCCCTGCACGGCCATGGGCATTGCACCTGGTCGCCCATGGCCCTGAAGACCAGGTTCGGGCGGCGCAGCAGATCGATGGCCGCCGCGGCGCCCTGCTCAGCACAGGCCAGGCAGTGGATGGCGGTGACCTTCTCGGCGACCGAGACCAGGCTGCCGACCTTCTGCCCGACCTCCCGCTTGACGGCGTCCTCGGTCCGCTCGTGTCGACCGGCGCGCTCGTTCAGCGGCGGCTCGGTGAAGGGTTCCCATCGGTTGGCGTCATCAGGGAGGTCGGCCAGGATCTTGTGCACCCTCGGGTCGATGCTGGTGAGCTCGCGTAATCGTTCAGCGCGTATTCGTGGGTGAGATGGCTTCGGCGCGTGATCGTAGTACTAGAGGTCGACGGTGTCGAATACACCGAACAGGACCACGACCGGCAAAGGTTCGCCTCCGAGGCCAACGTGCCCGAGATCATCGACCCTGCGATCACGCTGTGACCATCCACCAGTAAGCGCCCGCTGATTCACGCACAAGATCAGCGGGCGTTGTTGCGGGCCCTGCGCGATCGGCTCGTCTGGGGGCGATCACGACGCGGGGTACCGGCCCGGCTACTCCGTCTCTGTCACTTAGCCATACCGGCGTAGCAGCGCCAGCACCTCACCGGCACGAGCGTCAGCCCGGGCCTCAGCGAGCCGGCCACGCAACTCCTCCAGACGCTCACCAGCGACGGCCAGGTCCTCGCGCAGCCGACCGGCCTCCGCCAGATGCTGCTCGCGCGCCTGCGACAGCTCGGCGCGTACGGCCTCCAGGTCCTGGCGCACCTGGCTGACGGCGGGCGCGCCGCATCACACGGACCTGACGGACATCCTGGGGGTGGAGCTGCTGGTGATCGACGCGGACACGACGTTCCGGTCGTTCGCCAAGGAGGTGCGCTGGAACCAGGCGTACTATCGGCTGGCCCGGGGTTCTGATTTCCGCGCGCCGCGCGTCGCGTCGGGGACACGGTGCGACGCGGAGTGAAGGTGGCCGCTCATGTTCCCGGCGCACGCTCCAGGAGGTAAGTGCCCTTGGCGTCGGGTGAGCCCAGGCTGTACTGGCGCATGATCTCGTTGTCCGCGATACGCGCCTGGCCGATCATGAATCCGGTCTGCTTGTTCTGGATGCCGACCTTGGCGGAGCCGGTGGCATCCCGGTAGACGTAGAAGCGCTGCAGGTCATCGATGATCCGGCAGGTGTCCTCGATGAAGTGCGCGCCGTCGTTGACCTGCCCGTCGAGCGGCAGGGTCAGGCACTTACCGCTCTCCCGGTTGATGAAGACGTGTTCCACCAGCCCGTTGGTCACTTCCCCCGCGCACACGGACCACTGCGCTTGCACGGAATTGGCCCAGCCGCGCAGCCGGAAGTCGTTGGTGCCGTTGATGGTCCACCACCACAGCAGCCCGTCGGGTGTGCCGATTCGGTAGTAGCCCGGCTGGCAGGTGAAGCCGGGCGGCACGGCGTTGGGCGCGATGATGCCTCGCTTGGGCGTGCTGACCGTGGGAGTGAGGGTGGACTCGTCGGCGGCCGGGGCGGCGCCCTCGCATTCGAGCTTCTGCTGGGCCTTCTTCATGAGACTGTTGGCGGGCACGACGTCCGCGCACGTGACCACGCCCTCCTCAACCGCTGTGAAGGTCGTGTAGGTGCCGCCGGGCCGTTCGATCCAGCGCAGGCTGTCGTCGATGCTCGTGCAGTTGAGGCTGCCGTACTCGCCGGTCACTTTGCGGGTGCCCTGGTAGAGGCCGTAGTAGCCGGGCTGGGTGAAGTTCCAGGTGATGGCCTGGGTCTCGCCTGAGGTGGTTGCGGTGGTCTTGGTGACCGTCCGGTTCACCATCGCGTCGACCTTGAAGTCCTCGGGAGGTGAAAACGTTTCTGTAACCGGTTACCAGCATGTACCTCACAGGTTGATCAGTTCCGGGTGAGATGTCAACCCCGAACCGTGACCAGACCACGGCGCGACCTGCTCGTTCGGCTACTTCCCACCTAAAGTTGTTGCAGAACTCAGCATATGAGCAGGTCAGAGCACTTCTGCAGCGATCGCTGCAGAAGAGGTAGGCTGCGGGGGTGGAGACGAGCCAGAGCGGCCTCATCGGCCGACCGCGGGGATTCGACGCCGGCGACGCCCTCGAGCGCGCCATGCTGCTCTTCTGGGAGCACGGTTATGAGGGGGCCAGCCTGGCCAGACTGACCGAGGCGATGGGCATCTCCGCCAAAAGCATGTACGCAGCCTTCGGCAACAAGGAAGAGCTGTTTCGCAAGGCCCTGAAGCGCTACACCGAAGGCCCCAGCGCCTACCTGGCGCGGGCCCTGCAGGAGCCGACCGCCCTCGGCGTCGCCACCGCGATCCTGGCCGGCACCATCCGAACCACCACCCGCCCGGCCCACCCCCACGGATGCCTGGGCGTCCAGGGCGCCCTGGCCGCCAGCGACTCCGGGCGCGCAGTCCGCGACCTTCTCACCGCCTGGCGCAACGACGGCTGCTCCCGCGTCCGCGAGCGGTTCCAGCGAGCCGTCGACGACGGCGACCTTCCTCCAGATATTGATCCGGGACTCCTGGCCCGCTACGTCACCACCCTGGCATTCGGCGTCGCCGTGCAAGCCGCCAGCGGCGTCGGCCGCGATGAACTCCAGCAGATGGCCGACGCCGCCCTACGCACCTGGCCGCTCGCCTGACAGCCCGCCGGCGTTCGCCGGGGCGAGCAACCAGAGCCATGCCGACGGCCTGCGACTGAAAGCGATCAAAATGATCGTCGTCGTTGTTGGACTGGCCCCGGGGCACCCTGTCTGATCACTTACGGCGGGTTCCCGGGCCCGTCCGCCGCACTCGGCGTGCGCGTCTCCATGCACGGGACGCTCCACGTGTCGTCGCCGTGGTCAGTCGCTCCAAGCGGCTGCAGGGATCGGGGATCCAGAGGTTGGAATTCCGTGATCCCGGTAGCGGCATCGGATCACCTTCACTCTGGGAGGGCTGGTGAACTCAACTCCGTCTGGGCGATTCACGCCAGGATGACTCCCGGCACCCAGGAAGATCAGGCCCGCCATGCCACTCAGGACGCTGGGCAGGACCCGATAGCGCGCGGTGAAGACCCGTGCCGCCTGCGGCTGTCCGTCGAGGTAGGCGATCGGGACCTGCTGCCCGACGTTCAGCCGCAGGCCGATCCCGGCCACCTGCGGAGCGAATTCGATGTGGTGGCCGGCCCTGTCGGTGAAGGCGATGACGAAACGCTGAGAGGAATCGTCCACGACCGCCCCGATCACCGTGCCCCACCCGTGCACGCGGGATACAGTTCGTCTTGGCCGCGTTCGGCCTGCTCGTTGAGCTTTTGACCCGCCGCACGATCAGCCGGCCGGTGACGGTCTGGCCCTTCTCGCTGGTGAAGGCGGTGTAGTTGGCCTCGGCGCCGCGTTACCGAAGACGAGTGGCCGCCGCAAAGGCGGCAGCGCGAGAGTCCCGGAGCGCCCGACTGGTGGCTGAGCGCGAGAACTTCACAGCGGAACGCACGCCCAGGGCGGACACCAACCGCGTCACCCTTGAGCATGAGCTGGCCGAATAAGCCAGGTCTCAAACCGGTTCCCTGCCCGCCACTCACCACCGTGACCGCGCCCACAAGAACGCCGACCATGCTCTCGTGGAACATCGGATGGCGCACGTC
>NZ_SSXE01000290.1 GCF_021699195.1 Nonomuraea sp. MG754425
CAGGTGCAGTTGGTCGGGGGCGGTGGTGGGCAGCGCGCCGGTGCGCTGGTCGGCGCTCAGGCCGGCCGCGTCGTCCGGCAGGTCGAGGTCGGCCTCGGTGAACGTGGCGAACCTGACGAACTCGTGTTGAGCGGTGTTTCCGCCCTCGTAGATGACGCCGTACGTGCCGCCGCCCAGGTCGATCAGGTCGGAGTAGGCCGAGATGCCGTCGCGTACCAGGGCCCCGTCCTGGGGTTCCTGCCAGGTGAGGCCCCCGTCGAAGGAGGAGCGGATGGTGAGGTCCTCCCGCTTCGCGCCGGCCGGGGCGGCCAGCAGCGCCCGGTCGTAGCCGTCGCGGCCCTTGGCCCTGAGCGCCAGGGTGGAGGTCTGCACGCCCATGGAGGGCAGCCCCAGCGGCGGGAGCAGTGCGAAGTCGGTCTCGAACGTCTCGCCCTGATCGCGGGAGATCGCGTACGCGGCCCGGTCCACCGTGGCCGCCGTGCCCTCCTCGTTGCGCGCCACGACGAACACGCTGCCGTCGCCGCGTTCGAACAGGCTCAGCTCCTGCGCGCCGATCGCCGGTTCGGCGCCGTGCGAGGAGGCCCCGGCCCGCCAGGTGCGGCCGTGGTCGTCGCTGTAGATCAGCGCGCCGCCGAGCGGGTCGTCCCGGTAGCGCCCCGGGGCGAGCCGGACCGTCATGCCCGCCACCAGGCGGCCGGCGCGGGCGCCCCCGGTGAGCTGGATGCCGTGCGCGGGGCCGGTGGCGAGCTGGCCCGGGGAGTCCGCCGAGCCCTCCTGCCAGGCTCCCCAGGCGGGTTTCCAGACGTCCCTGGTGATCGTCCTGCGCTCGTCCCACGTGAGGCCGTGGTCGTCGCTGGTACGGACATGGACGCGGTCGTAGTTCTCGGAGTACAGCAGCACCACCCGAGGCGGGGCCGTGGTGGTGTCGACGATCGGCACGGCGTTGTGCGCGAACGTCCGCGGCGTCGCGCTGTGCCTGGCGAGCACCTGCAGCGCGCCCCAGGTCCGGCCACCGTCGGCGGACCGTTTCAGCACGATGTCACCCAGAGCGGAGTCGGCGCAGTCGCCGAGACGCGCCTCGGCGAAGGCCAGCAGGCCGCCGTCCCCGGCCCGCACCACGCCGGGAGCGCGGAAGCACGCGTACGCGGCCGAGGCCCCGGCCTCTCGTTCCCCGTTGACGAACACGTTCGCGTGCCCGCCGGGGATCGGCGCGGCTCCGGCGGGTAACGGCGGCGCCGCCACCACCAGCGCCGCGATCAGCGCCAGCACCGTCATCGCCGCCCGCGGGGCGGAACGACGTGGCCGCCGGTCACCGCGGATCACCCTTTGCATCAGCCCGTTCTCCGTTCCGGAAGGTACGACGTCCGATGTGACAAGATCCGAGAACAAGCGCCTCCCGGCGACCGGGTCACCGGCCGGCCGGCCGGTGGGGTCGCCAGGTGGCGCGGGGCAGGGTCATCGTGGTCGACGGCCACCACTCGCCGCCGACCCGCGTGGCCCTGGGCTCGGTGTGCCCGCGGCGGAAGCCGAGCCGTTCGTACAGGCGGGCCGCGCCCTCGTTGCGCGTGTAGACGCCCAGGTTGACCTCCTGGACGGCGGGTTCGGCGAAGGCCGCGCCGAGCGCGGCCTCCAGCATGGCCCGGCCGACTCCGCGTCCCCTGACCTCGGGGGAGACCAGGACCATGCCGAGCCGCACCGAACGTCCGGGCGGCTCGGTGCGGAGCATGAAGTGCCCGACCGGGGCCCCGCCGGCGGCCACGGCCATGAGGGCGCGGCGGCTGGGGTCGGAGGCGTGGAAGGCCGCGAGCTGTTCGGCCCGCAGGGGCCAGGTGAAGCCGGAGTTGCCGGACCAGGTGACCAACGCTTCCGGGCCGGTGACCCACGCGATCAGTTCCTCGGCGTCGGCGGGTTCGAACGCGCGTAACTCGATCATCCGGCCATACCTACCCGAGTCCTTCACCGCCGGTCAACCGAGCCGTCCACCCGGCCCGGCCGCACGCGTCTGAGCTGGGCTGACGCGGGGTATGGGGCTGCTCATGGATCGTGATCGGGAGACGCGCGAGGCCGTCATCGTCGTCGGCGGCGGGCCGGCGGGGCTGGCCTGCGCGCTGTGGCTGCACGAGGCCGGCATGCCGGTACGGGTGCTGGAGGCGTCCGACGACGTCGGCGGGCGGGTGCGCACGGACGTCGTGGGCGGGTTCCGGCTGGACCGCGGCTTCCAGGTGTTCAACACCGCCTATCCGGAGGCGCGCCGCGTCCTCGACCTCGGCGCGCTCGACCTGCGGCCCTTCGCCTCGGGGCTGCTCGTCCAGGGCCGTACCGCGCGGGCCAGGGTGATGCTGCCGTGGCGGCATCCGCTGCACGCGCTGAGCGGGCCGCTGTCCGGCCTGGGCACGCCCCGCGACCTGGCGGCGCTCGCCGCCGTCACCGCCCGCGACATGGCCGTGCCCGCGTCGCGGCTGCGCGCCGGGCCGGAGCGGCGTACCGACGACGAACTGCGCGCCTGGGGCATGTCCGACAGGATGATCGACTGCCTGATGCGCCCGTTCCTCGCCGGGGTGCTCCTGGAACGCGACCTGGAGACCTCCAGCCGGGTCTTCCACCTGTTCTGGCGCTCGTTCGCGCGCGGCACGATCGGCGTGCCCGCGCTCGGCATGGGACGCATCCCGCGCCTGCTCGCCGACCGGCTGCCGCCGGGCGCCGTCACCGTCGGCGCCCGGGTGAGCGAGGTCGCGTCCGACGGCGTGCGGCTCGCGGACGGCACCGCGATCGGCGGCCGGGCCGTGGTGGTGGCCGCCGACCCCGAGTCCGCCGGGCGGCTGCTGCCCGAGATCGAGGTGCCGCCGATGCGCGCGGTGACCACCTTCTACCACGCCGCGCCCCGCTCGCCGCTGCGGGAGCCGATCCAGGTCATCGACGCCACCGGGGTGATCGCCGACACGATCGTCCTGACGGACGCGGCTCCGGAGTACTCCGCCGACGGGCGGGCGCTCGTCTCCACGTCGGTCCTGGGCGTGACGACCGACGAACGCCGGGTGCGCGAACGGCTGACCGAGATCTACGGCGACACCACCGCGTGGGAGCACGTGGCCACGTACCCGATCGCGGCGGCGCTGCCCGCGATGCCGCCGCCGTTCCCGCTGCGCCGCCCGGTGCGGGTGCGGCCCGGGGTGTACGTGTGCGGCGACCACCGCGACACCGGCTCGCTCCAGGGCGCGCTGGTCTCGGGGCGGCGCGCGGCCCACGCCGTGCTCGGCGACCTCTGGCCGCCGAGCCGCGCGGCGGCCGCGTACGCCCGTGCGGGACGGGGCGCCGCACGGGTGTGAGGCCGATCGTCCGGCCGCAGAGCCGGGCGTCGGCCTGATCGAGGTCGCCGATCAGCGTGTGCCGAGGGCGCGGGCCAGCACGGTGGCGGTCCTGGCGATGGTCGCGTTGTCGGTGGGCAGGCCGGGGGTGCGGTTGGTGTAGACGGCCATGACGATGGGCGCGGCGCCCTTGCCGGGCCAGATGACGGCGATGTCGTTGCCGCCGCCGAAGCCGTCGGAGTTGGTGCCGGTCTTGTGGCCGATCGTCCAAGTGCCGGGCAGTCCGGCGGGGATGCGCTCGGCGCCGAGCTTGCTCGCCCGCAGCCAGGAGACGAGCTGCCGCCGGTCCTCGGGGTGCAGCGCGCCGCCGGTCGCGAGCGCGCGCAGGTCGCCGGCCATGGCGGCGGGCGTGGTGGTGTCGCGCCGGTCCTTGGGGGTCCAGTCGTTGAGCGCGGGGTGCCGGCGGTCCATGCGGGAGGCCGGGTCCTTCAGCGTGCGGAAGAAGGCCGTCAGCCCGGCGGGCCCGCCGATCAGGTCCATGAGCAGGTTGGACGCGGTGCCGTCGCTCTGGGTGATGGCCGCCACGCACAGCTCGGAGACCGTCAGGCCGTCCTTGAGGTGCTTGGCGGTGACCGGCGAGTTGGGCGTCATGTCGGCGGCCGTCCAGGTGACGCGCCGGTTCAGCAGGCCGGGCTCGCGGGTGCGGGCCCGGTGCAGCACGGCCGCGCACAGCGGCGCCTTGAACGTGGACAGCATGGGGAAGCGCTCCCCCGCCCGGTACGACACGGTCCTGCCGGTGGCCGTGTCCACGGCGTACGCGCCGATGCGGCCCCTGAAGGCCGCCTCCAGAGCGCGCAGCTCCTTCCTGGCCTTGGCCTCGGCCGGGATCGCCGGCACCGCGGCCGAGGCCGGGGCCGCGCCGGTGGTCAGGGCGCCGCCGCCCATGAGGGAGATCGCCAGGGCGGTCGCGCGCAGCACGGTGGCGGCGGCACGGCTGAGTCGCATGTCAGATCGTCCTTGTTTCGGTCGTCCGTCGGAGACCAGGAGCAAAGCAGAGGTGATCATGCGATGTCCAATAGCGCGGTCGGGGTCCGGCCGATATCCGTTCCCGTATCACGGCCGGTCAGGACGCCGTGGCGGGCACCAGGTCCGGGGTGAGCAGGCCGATCAGGCGGGCCGGGTCCTCGACCGTGACCGTCAGCGCCGGGTGGCGCAGCACGCCGAGCGGTTCGCTCCCCGACACCGAGCGGCGGAAGGAGACGCAGACCCCCTGCGTGGTGCTGCTGCCGAAGGTGAGCCCGCCGTCCGCCGGCGAGACGCGCACCCCGATCGCCTTCAGCGGCGAGAACGGCCCGGACGGCTCGGCGCCGGTCACGTTGGCGCGCGGCGACAGCACCAGCCACGGCCCGAACCGCACCCGTAGCAGGTCGTCGCCCAGCGTCAGCCGGCAGGTGCCCGGACGGATGCCGAGCGCGGCGAGCAGCGGGCGGTACCGGTCCTCGAAGGCGAAGCCGAATTCCTCTTCGTGACTCACGCGCCCACGGCTACCCCGCGGGGCGCACCCCTACACGCCGGTGTTCTGCCTGGTCCTGCCGGTCGCGCGGTCCGGACGGGGCCAGGGGCGTCCGCCGAGGCGTTCGATGTCGGTGTTGAAGCGCTTGAGGCAGGCGGCGAAGACGGCGACGTCGTCGGCCGTCCAGTCGGCGAGCACCTTCTCCAGGCCGTTGATGTTCCTGGCACGCTCGATGTCGAGGTGGTGCTCGCCCTCCTCGGTGAGGCGGAACTTGCGGGCGATCCCGCCCTGCGGGTCGGGGATGCGCTCGGCCAGGCCGGCCCGCAGCAGTGCCGAGGTGTGCCGGTTGAGGGTGGAGACGTCGAGGCCGAACGCCTCGCTGAGCTGGCCGATGGACATCATGCCCTCCATCCGGATCCGACTGAGCAGGATGTACGCGCTGCGGTCGAGGTGACGATGCTGGCCGAGCAGCATGGTCTCGTACTCGATCAGGTGCGTGAGCTTGTCCATGCCGGTCCTTCTTCTGTCCGAATGGGGGCAGCCTATCCCGTGTAACCCCCACAATGTGTGCATGTAACACACTATGTGTAGAGTGCACGTCGCTTCCAACATCGCGAGTACAGGGGGGATCCGCGTGGAAGAGCCGGAATCCGGCACACGCTCCAATGGCATCGTCACCGTCATGGCGGTGGCCGGCATCGTCGCCTCACTCTCCCAGACCCTGGTCGTGCCGCTGATCGGCGTGCTGCCGTCGCTGCTGGGCACCACGGCCTCCAACGCGTCCTGGGTGATCACGGTCACGCTGCTGGCCGGAGCCGTCACGACGCCGGTGATGGGCCGGCTGGGCGACCTGTACGGCAAGCGCCGGATGATGCTCATCTGCTCGGTGCCCCTGGTCGTGGGCTGCGTCATCTGCGCGTTCGCCGGATCGCTGACCCCGATGATCATCGGGCGGGGGCTGCAGGGCATGGGCATGGGCATGATCCCGCTGGGCATCAGCGCACTGCGCGACGTGCTGCCGCCGCACCGGCTGGGGCCCTCGATCGCGCTGATGAGCTCGTCCATGGGGATCGGCGGGGCGCTCGGCCTGCCGCTGTCCGCCGCGGTCGCCGAGTACGCGAGCTGGCGGGTGCTGTTCTGGGGCTCGGCCGTGCTGAGCCTCGTGGTGGCCGTGCTGATCTGGCTGCTGGTGCCGGTCACGCCCGCCAGGGCGAAGGGACGCATCGACCTGGTCGGCGCGCTCGGTCTCGGCACCGGTCTGGTGTGCCTGCTGCTCGGCGTCTCCAAGGGGGCCGACTGGGGCTGGTCGAGCGGCACCACGCTGGGCCTGCTGGCGGCGGCGGTGGTGCTGCTGCCGGCGTGGGGCTGGTGGGAGCTGCGCGTCCGCGACCCGCTGGTGGACCTGCGCGTCACCGCCCGCCCCCAGGTCCTGCTGACGAACGTGGCCTCGATCGTGGTCGGCTTCTCCATGTACGCCCAGTCGCTGATCGTCATCCAGATCCTCCAGCTCCCGGCGGCCACCGGTTACGGCCTGGGCCAGTCGATGCTGGCCGCGGGCCTGTGGATGGCCCCGGCCGGCCTGATGATGATGATCATCTCGCCGGTGGGGGCCCGGCTGTCGGCCGCGCGCGGCCCCAAGGTCACCCTGATCGTCGGCAGCCTCGTCATGGCGCTCGGGTACGGCCTGTCCATGCCGCTGCTCGGCTCCACCTGGGGCACGCTGATCATCTCGTGCGTCATCAGCATCGGCGTCGGCTTCGCCTACGGCTCGATGCCCGCGCTCATCATGGGGGCCGTGCCGCTGTCCGAGACCGGCGCGGCCAACAGCTTCAACACGCTGATGCGCTCCATCGGCACCACCGTGTCGGCGGCGGTGATCGGGCTCGTCCTGTCGCAGCTCACCATCGACTTCGGCGGGCACGCGCTGCCGTCCGAGGCCGGCTTCCGCACGGGGATGCTGATCGGCTGCGGCGCGGCGCTGGCGGCCGCGCTGATCACCATGACGCTGCCGGGACGCCGCCACCAGGCCAGGCACGCCGCCGGGCCCGCCGAGGACGAGACGCCCGCCCAGCAGACCGTCAAGTCCTGAACACCCCGCCGCGAGGGTCGGTGGTGAAGACGAACCGGTGCTCGCCCCGGGGCACGCGGGCCGTCAGCCGGACCCGGTGGACGGTCTCGGCCGCGCCGTCGTGCCCGCGGACCTCGCGCTTCTCGGCCGCCGCCCGCCAGCCCGCCGGCACGCGCAGCTCGACCGGCCCCCACGCGACCAGGCCGGGGCGCAGCACCGGGCGCACCCGCGACACGAACAGCTCCTCCACGAGCACGTCCGGGCCGGCGGGGTCGAAGGCGTCCACGAGTTCCAGCGTCCCGGCGCGCCAGTGGAAGGTCCGGGTGAGACGGTGCGGGCCGGCGTACGCGGCGGTGAGGTCCAGCGCGAACGTGACGGCCCCGCCCGCCGTGACGCACTCCAGCACCTCGGCGCGGCGCTCGCGGCCGGGGAGCTGGGCGGCGCCGTCGAGCAGCGGGACCGAATGCCACTCGGCCGAGGCTTGCGGGACGTCGTAGCGGCCCTCGCGGAAGTAGTCGCGGGTGTACTCGGGGGCGCCCAGGTCGTCCAGCACCGTCCGCCCGTGCGCGTGCAGCACGAAGTGGCCGGCGTCGAGGTGGTTGTGCGGCTCGTCGTTGTGGCCGCCCTTCGCGGCGAAGGCCGTGCCCGCGCCCCTGGCCACCACGATCGCGGCGTCCGGCAGGTACGAGCACGGCTCCGCGCGCGCCGGGGACGCCTGCTCCCGCGTCCACCACAGGGTGCGGCTCAGGTGCCCCCAGCGGTAGCCGGCGTCGTCGTGGAAGGACGGGTCGCCGGCGGACGGCACGGGCACCCCGAGCCGATCGGCCAGGCGGCAGATCAGCCCGGCCGGGTACGCGCCGCGTGCGGAGGAGTCGGCGAAGGCCGCCCGGACGCCGTCGCCCAGGTCGATCCGGGCCGGGTAGGCGGCCATCGCGCGCACGTGCGGATCGTCCAGGAGGTCCTCGCCGGTCTGCTCGCGCAGGGCCTCGGCGAGGTAGACGAAGTAGCCGAAGCCGTAGGCCCAGTAGTCGGGGCCCTCCAGGCAGGCGCCGTCCGGCCCCGCGCCCGACAGGAACGTCGCGATCGCCCGCCTCAGGCGGGGCAGCAGGGCGGGCAGCCGGGGCGAGTCGAGGGCGAGGGCGGCCAGGCCGGTCGCGCCCGCGCAGACGGCGGCCCAGTTGTGCCGGCTCGACTCCCAGCCCATGGGGGCCGCGTCCGCGTCGAGCAGGCGCAGCAGCCTGCGGTCCACCTGCTCGCGCACGCGGTCGCGGACCCTTCGGTCGACGTGGCGGGCCAGCAGGGTGACGATCTCGGCCAGGGCGTGGCCGGTCTCGGCGGCGAACAGGTCCACGGACGCGTCGAGCGGGCGATCGCCCGGCTCGTGGGCGGGCAGCACCCAGGCGTACTCGTCGCACACCGACCACAGCAGGTCGTCCAGGGCCGGGTCGGGACGGTCGTCGAGGTGCGCGGCCAGCGCCAGCGCGGCCAGGCGCCGGCGGCGCTCGAAGTAGGCGCGCTCGTAGGCCAGGCGGTCGCCGGTGTCGGCGAAGCGCCGCCACAGGCCGAAGGTCAGCTCGGGGGCCGGGGTGGCGCGGGCGCGCCGCGCCTCCTCGTGGATCTCGCGCACCAGCCGGGCGAGCCGCTCGTCCGGTGCTCCGCAGGCCGTGGTCATGGTCCCCTCCTCAGGTCAGGCGATCCGGTGCAGGTCGGCGACGCCTACCGCGCCCCTTAGCGGACGCCCGCCGGCCAGCCGTTCCACCTCGCCCACCGCGAACTCCCCCAGC
>NZ_SSXE01000030.1 GCF_021699195.1 Nonomuraea sp. MG754425
GCGCAAGGCACAGGTGGACGCCGAGTTCGAGCAACTGTCCGAGGAGCCGACGGCCGGTGGCTTCCCTGTGCCGCCGCTCGACCTGCCGCACTACCACGGGGTGCAGCACAAGGAGATTCCCAGTGGGACTAACTGATTGGCTGAACCCCGTCAAGGGCTTCGGGGTCACCTTCCACACGATGTTCAAGAAGCCCGTCACGACGAACTACCCGGAGGAGAAGAAGCCCACGGCTCCTCGCTTCCACGGGCGTCACCAGCTCAACCGCTGGCCCGACGGGCTGGAGAAGTGCATTGGGTGCGAGCTGTGCGCCTGGGCGTGTCCGGCCGACGCGATCTACGTCGAGGGCGCGGACAACACCGAGGAGGAGCGCTTCTCGCCCGGCGAGCGGTACGGACGCACCTACCAGATCAACTATCTGCGGTGCATCCTGTGCGGCCTGTGCATCGAGGCCTGCCCGACCCGCGCGCTCACCATGACCAACGAGTACGAGCTCGCCGACACCAACCGCGAAAGCCTCATCTACACCAAGGAGATGCTGCTCGCGCCGTTGACCCAGGGCATGGAGCAGCCGCCGCACCCCATGCGGCTCGGTGAGACCGAAGAGGACTACTACCGGCTGGGACGGACCAATGGGTGAGACCATAACCTTCTGGGTGCTCGCCGTCGTGTCCGTCGGCGCCGCGCTCGGCATGGTCTTCAACCGCAAGGCCGTGTACTCCGCGCTGATGCTCGGCACCGTGATGCTCTGCCTGGCCGTCCTGTACGCCGTGCAGGAGGCGCCATTCCTGGCCGCGGTGCAGATCATCGTCTACACCGGCGCGATCATGATGCTGTTCCTGTTCGTGCTCATGCTCGTGGGCGTGGACTCCTCCGACTCCTTCGTGGAGACGCTCAAGGGGCAGCGCTTCTGGGCCTTCATCGCGGGCGCCGGCTTCCTCGCGCTGATCGTGCTGGCCATCGGCAACGTGGTCTTCGCGCCGCAGGCCGGACTGGCCCAGGCGACAGGGACGGGCGGGTACGTCCGCTCGATCGCGCTGCTGCTGTTCACCAAGTACGTGTTCGCGTTCGAGATCACCTCCGCGCTGCTGATCACGGCGGCGCTGGGCGCGATGGTGCTGGCGCACCGCGAGAAGGTCACCGAGAAGGCCACGCAGAAGGACCTGTCGCGGGCCCGCTTCCTCGGCGACCGCCCCTCGCCGCTGCCCGGCCCCGGCACGTACGCCAGGAACAACGCGATCGACATGCCGGCCCTGCTGCCGGACGGCTCCGTCGCCGAGTCCTCGGTCAACCGTTACCTCGCGCGCTACGACGTCGAGCACGACCACCTGCCCAAGGACCCGAAGCTCGCCGAGGCGCTCAAGGCCACGGCCGAGGCCGACGAGGCGCCGACCGAGGCGGAGCAGGACGCCGAGAGCAATGAGGTGACCAAGTGACGACGCACTACCTCGTACTGTCCGGCCTGCTCTTCGCCATCGGCGCCTTCGGCGTGCTGATCAGGCGCAACGCGATCGTGGTGTTCATGTGCGTGGAGCTCATGCTCAACGCCTGCAACCTCGCCTTCGTCACCTTCTCCAGGCAGGTCGGCAACCTGGAGGGCCAGATCATCGCGTTCTTCGTGATGGTGGTGGCCGCGGCCGAGGTCGTGGTCGGCCTGGCCATCATCGTGACGATCTTCCGAACCCGCAGGTCCGCGTCGGTCGACGACGCCAACCTGCTGAAGTACTAAGAGGTGACTGGTGGAATCTCAAATCGCTGAGATCGTCCAGCACACCGGTGGAGTGATCGGCAACGCCTGGCTGATGATCGCCTTCCCGCTCGTCGGGGCGTTCATCCTGCTGGTGTTCAACCGGTTCACCGACCGTTGGGGCCATCTGCTGGGCGTGGCCATGTCCCTCGCCTCGTTCGTCGTGGCGGTGCTGGCGTTCTTCGAGCTGCTCGGGTTCGGGGAGGAGGAGCGCCGCCGGGCCGTGCACCTGTACGAGTTCATCCCCGGCATGGTCGACATGGGGCTGCTCATCGACCCCCTGTCCATCTGTTTCGCGCTGCTGATCACCGGTGTGGGTTCGCTGATCCACATCTACTCGATCGGCTACATGGCTCATGACGAGCACCGCCGCAGGTTCTTCTCCTACCTGAACCTGTTCGTGGCCGCGATGCTCCTGCTGGTGCTGGCCGACAACTACGTGGGCCTGTTCATCGGCTGGGAGGGCGTCGGTCTGGCGTCGTACCTGCTGATCGGGTTCTGGCAGTTCAAGCCGTCGGCGGCGACAGCGGCGAAGAAGGCGTTCGTCGTCAACCGCGTCGGCGACTTCGGTCTGCTGGTCGGCATGTTCATCATCTGGACCACGTTCGGCACCCTGACCTTCCAGGGGCTGGGCGAGCAGATCACGCCGGGCCAGACGAACGGCACCATGCTCGCCATCGGGCTGCTGCTGCTCCTCGGGGCGTGCGGCAAGTCGGCGCAGCTCCCGTTGCAGTCCTGGCTGCTCGACGCGATGGAGGGCCCGACCCCGGTCTCGGCCCTCATCCACGCCGCGACGATGGTCACCGCCGGTGTCTACCTGGTCGTCCGCTCCGGGGCGTTCTTCTTCCCCGAGGGTTCGGGCGCGGCGCTCGCCGTCGCCATCGTCGGCGCGGCCACGCTGCTCGCCGGTGCGATCATCGGTTGCGCGAAGGACGACATCAAGAAGGGCCTGGCCGGCTCGACGATGTCGCAGATCGGCTACATGATGCTCGGCGCGGGCCTCGGCCCGGCGGGTTACGCCTTCGCGATCGGCCACCTGATCACGCACGGCTTCTTCAAGGCCGACATGTTCCTCGGCGCCGGCTCGGTCATGCACGGCATGAACGACGAGGTCGACATGCGCAAGTACGGCGGCCTGCGCAAGTACATGCCGATCACCTTCGCCACGTTCTTCATCGGCTACCTGGCGATCATCGGCTTCCCGCTGCTGTCCGGCTACTTCACCAAGGACGGCATCATCGAGACCGCAGTGCACCACCAGCCGGTCCTCGGCTGGCTGGCCGTGCTCGGCGCGGGCATCACCGGCTTCTACATGTCGCGGATGATCTTCATGACCTTCTTCGGCGAGAAGCGCTGGGCCGACGACGCCCACCCGCACGAGTCGCCGGCCGTCATGACGGTGCCGCTGATGATCCTGTCGCTCGGCTCGATCGTCCTGGGTGGTTACCTCATCCTCAGCAACCGGCTGCTCCTCTTCCTGGCCCCCGCGGTGGGCAGGCCCGAGGCGCTGCCGGAGTTCCACTTCACCAGCACGCCGGGTCTGGCGACCCTCGCGCTGGTCGCGGTGGGCGCGATCATCGCCTGGATGAAGTACGGCCGGGTCGAGGTGCCGTCGGTGCAGCCGCGCGGCTCCTTCCTCACCACGTTCGCCCGGCGCGACCTGTACGGTGACGCGCTCAACGAGTCGCTCTTCATGCGCCCCGGCCAGTGGCTGACCCGGATCGCGGTGTTCTTCGACAACCGCGGCATCGACGGTCTGGTCAACGGCCTGGCGGCGGGCATCGGCGGCAGCTCCGGGCGCCTTCGGCGACTCCAGACGGGCTTCGCCAGAACGTACGCGCTGTCCATCTTCATCGGCGCCGCCCTGCTGACCGGCGCCCTGCTCCTCGTTGGGAACATCTGATGTCACCCTGGCTTCCGATACTCATGGCGGTGCCCGTGGTGGGCGCCATCGTGGTGGCCCTGCTTCCCAAGGGCAGTGACAAGCTGGCCAAGCAGGTAGCGCTGCTGTTCTCGCTGCTGACGCTGGTCCTCACCGGAGTCGTGGCCGCCGGGTTCAAGCCGGGCGGCGAACGCTTCCAGTTCAAGGCCGAGTTCGACTGGATCCCAAGCTTCGGCGTGAAGTTCGGGGTCGGCGTGGACGGCGTGGCCCTGGTGCTCATCGCGCTGTCGGTGGTGCTGGTGCCGATCGTGGTGCTGGCCTCCTGGCACGACGCCGACGGCGTCAAGACCGCCGACGGCACGCTGATCACGCCCAAGCGGTCGGTCAAGACGTACTTCTCGCTGCTGCTCGTGCTCGAGACGATGATGATCGGCGTCTTCGCGGCGACCGACATCTTCCTGTTCTACGTCTTCTTCGAAGCCATGCTGATCCCGATGTACTTCATGATCGGGTCGTACGGCGGGGCGCAGCGCTCCTACGCGGCCGTCAAGTTCCTGCTGTACTCGCTGTTCGGCGGCCTGCTCATGCTGGTCGCGGTCATCGGCCTGTACTACGTCGCCGGCAAGCAGACCTTCATGTTCCCCGAGCTCGTCGGGGCCATCCAGGACCCGGCGATGCAGAAGTGGCTGTTCGGCGGCTTCTTCATCGCCTTCGCCATCAAGGCGCCGCTGTGGCCGGTGCACACCTGGCTGCCCGACGCGGCGGCCCAGGCTCCGGCCGGCGCCGCGGTGCTGCTCGTCGGCGTGCTGGACAAGGTCGGCACGTTCGGCATGCTGCGCTTCTGCCTGGAGCTGTTCCCCGACGCCGCCAAGGCGTTCACGATGCCGATCATCGTCCTGGCGGTCATCAGCATCGTCTACGGCGCGATCGTGGCCATCGGGCAGACCGACATGAAGCGGCTCATCGCCTACACGTCGATCTCGCACTTCGGCTTCATCGTCATGGGCGTGTTCGCCATGTCGTCCGTCGCCCAGTCCGGCGCGGCGCTCTACATGGTCAACCACGGCTTCGCCACCGGCGCGCTCTTCCTCGCGGCGGGCTTCCTCATCGCCAGACGCGGTTCGCCGTTCATCGGCGACTACGGAGGCGTGCAGAAGGTGGCGCCGCTGCTCGCGGGCTTCTTCCTGGTCGCCGGTCTGGCCGGTCTCTCGCTGCCGGGCCTGTCGTCCTTCGTCAGCGAGTTCATGGTCATGATCGGTACGTACTCCAGCCAGGCGCACGGGTCCGGCGCGCTGACGGTCGCCGCGATCGTCTCCGCGGTCGCCGTGATCCTCGCGGCCGTCTACATCCTGTGGATGGTCCAGCGCACCATGAACGGGCCGACGGCCGAGCCGGTCAAGGCGTTCAAGGACCTGAACGCCCGCGAGGTCTGGGTGCTGGCTCCGCTGGTCGCCCTGATCATCGGCTTCGGCTTCTTCCCCAAGCCGCTGCTCGATGTGATCAACCCGTCTGTGCAGCAGACGTTGACCAACGTGCAGGTGCCCACCTCCACCATCGCTGAGAAGGGGACAGGTCAGTGAACCCCGCCGTCGAAGCGCCGACGATCGAGTACGGCACGCTGGCGCCGCTGCTGATCGTCTTCGGCGCGGCCATCATCGGCGTGCTCGTCGAGGCGTTCGCGCCGCGCTATCTGCGCAAGTCGATCCACGTTCCGCTCACCCTGCTGAGCCTGGCCGGCGCGTTCGCGCTGGTGCTCGTCCAGACGGTGCGCGGCCAGGTGTCCACCGAGCCCTCCGCCATGGGGGCGCTCGCCGTTGACGGGCCCTCGCTGTTCATCTGGGGCGTCATCCTCGTCCTGTCGTTCGTCTGTGTGCTGCTGATCAACGACGAGGGGCACTTCGTGGCCTCCGCCGCGGCCGTGCCGGGCAGCGCCGACGAGGAGGAGTCCGAGCAGCACGACAGCGGCTCCGGCCACACCGAGGTCTACCCGCTGGTCCTGTTCGCGGTCGGCGGCATGCTGCTCTTCCCGGCCGCGCACGACCTGCTGATGATGTTCGTGGCCCTCGAGGTCATGTCGCTGCCGCTGTACCTGCTGTGCGGCCTGGCCCGCAGGCGTCGCCTCCTCTCGCAGGAGGCGTCGATGAAGTACTTCCTGCTGGGAGCCTTCTCCTCGGCCTTCTTCCTGTACGGCACCGCCATGGTGTACGGCTACGCCGGCACCGTCTCGCTGCCCGGCATCAACCAGGCCATGGCCGCGAGCGCCTCGCTCGACCCGCTGCTGCTGATCGGGCTGGCGATGCTCGGCGTGGGCCTGCTGTTCAAGATCGGCGCGGCTCCGTTCCAGGCCTGGAAGCCGGACGTCTACCAGGGCGCTCCGACCCCCATCACCGCTCTCATGGCCTCCGGCACGCTGGTGGCGGCCGTCGGCGCCGTGCTGCGGGTGTTCTGGGTGGGTCTGGGCAACCTCGACTGGAACTGGCGGCCGGTCATCTGGGGCGTCGCCGCGCTCACGATGATCGTCGGCTCGATCCTGGCGATCACGCAGACCGAGATCAAGCGCATGCTGGCGTACTCGTCCATCGCGCACGCCGGCTTCCTGCTGGTCGGTGTGATGGCCACGTTCGGCAGCGCCGAGCAGAACGTCGGCTCGCTCAAGGCGGTCCTGTTCTACCTGGCCGTCTACGGCATCACCACGGTCGGCGCGTTCGCCGTGCTGACGCTGGTGCGTGACCCGGGCGGCGAGGCGGGGCACCTGTCCCGCTGGGCCGGGCTGGGCAAGCGCGCGCCGGTCCTGTCCGGGGTGTTCGCCTTCTTCCTGCTGGCCTTCGCCGGTATCCCGCTGACGAGCGGCTTCTTCGGCAAGTACGCCGTCTTCGCCGCCGCGCTGGACAGCGGCACGCAGTTCGGCGACTCCATGGGCGGCTGGATGGCCGGCCTGGTCGTCGTGGGTGTGATCGCCTCCGCGATCGCCGCGTTCTTCTACGTCCGCGTGATCGTGCTGATGTTCTTCAGCGAGCCGGCGGCCGACGGCCCGGCCGTCGCGGTGCCCAGTATGGGGACCGTGGCCGTCATCGCTCTTTCGCTGCTGGTTACCGTAGGAGTGGGGCTCTACCCGGAGTCCGTGCTCGGCGTCGCCAACGACGCTGCCAGCGGCCTGTTCATCAGATAGAGACAAGGGGATCTCGTTATGTCTGCGCCTCCCGTGGTTGACCTTCCCATTGCGGACGAACGGTTGGCGCAGGACGTGGCCACCGGGCTGGCCGCGGTCGAGAAGCTGCTGCGCTCGTCGGTGGAGAGCGAGGACGCCTTCGTCACGGAGGCGTCCAAGCACCTCATCGAGGCCGGTGGCAAACGGTTCCGTACCTTGATGGTGTTGCTCGCCGCCCAGTTCGGCGACCCGTCGGCGCCGGGTGTCGTGCCCGGCGCCGTGGTCATCGAGCTGACCCACCTCGGCTCGCTCTACCACGACGACGTCATGGACGAGGCCTCGGTGCGCCGGGGCTCCGCGTCGGCCAACGCGCGGTGGGACAACACCGTGGCGATCCTCACCGGCGACTATCTGTTCGCCCAGGCGTCGGACATCCTGGCCGACCTCGGTCCCGAGCTGATCCGCATCCAGGCCCAGACGTTCTCGCGTCTCGTGCAGGGGCAGATCCGCGAGACCATCGGCCCGCGCGCCGGCGAGGACCCGATCGGCCACTACCTCAGCGTGCTGTCGGACAAGACGGGCTCCCTCATCGCCGCCTCCGGCCGGTTCGGCGCGCTGCTGTCCGGCTCTCCCTCGGACGTGGTGGAGCGTCTCAGCAGGGCGTGCGAGGCGATCGGGGTGGCCTGGCAGCTCGGGGACGACCTGCTCGATGTGGCCTCGACCGGCGCCCAGTCGGGCAAGACGCCCGGCACCGACCTGCGGGAGGGCGTCAAGACCCTGCCCGTCCTGTACGCGCTGGCCGCCGGCGACTCCCCGCGCCTGACGGCCCTGCTGTCGGGCCCCGTGGCCGAGCAGGACGTCGAGGAGACGCTCACGCTGCTGCGCGCCCACACCGGGATGGCGCGGGCGCGGGCGGAGCTGGACGCCTGGGTGGACCGCGCCCGGGCCGACATCTCGGGCCTGCCCGACATCCCGGCCAAGGACGCGTTCCTGGCGCTGTGCGACTACGTGGTGGAGCGCTCCGGCTGAGCCGCCGGGGCGACGGCCGCCGCTTCGGCGGCTCTGCGGGCGGTACGGGTCTTCCGTGCCGCCCGCAGGCTGTCGTACGTGAACAGGGCCAGGGCCAGCCAGACGATCGAGAAGCCGATCCACCGGCTGGACGGCATGACCTCCTTGGCGACCAGCACCCCGCACGCGAACTGCAGGATCGGCGCGATGTACTGCAGCAGCCCCATCGTGCTCAGCGGGATCCTGATGGCCGCGGCCCCGAAGCAGAGCAGCGGCAGGGCGGTGATCACCCCGGCTCCCACCAGCAGCAGCGCGTGGCCCGCGCCCTGCTGGGCGAACGTTCCCGCGCCCGTCACCTGGAGGAATCCCAGGTAGCCGAGGGCCGGGAGCAGCAGCACCAGGGTCTCGACCGCCAGGCTCTCGGTGGCCGGCACGTTGGCCCGCTTCTTGATCAGCCCGTACAGGCCGAAGCTGAAGGCCAGGACGAGCGCGATCCAGGGCAGACGTCCGTAGTCGAAGGCCAGCACCAGCACCGCCACCGTGCCGAAGCCGACGGCCGCCCACTGGAGCGGACGCAGCCGCTCACGGAGCAGCGCGACCCCGAACAGCACGTTGACCAGCGGGTTGATGAAGTAGCCGAGCGCGCTCTCCACGATGTGGCCGGCGTTGACGGCGTAGATGTAGGTGCCCCAGTTGACGGTCACGACGAGGGCGGCGACGGTCAGCAGGGCGAGCTTGGCGGGCTGCCGGGCCAGTTCCCTGACCCAGGACCAGTGCCGCCGGACGATCAGCACCGCGGCGACGACGAGCAGGGACCACGCCATCCGATGGGCGAGGATCTCAACGGCTCCGGAGGGTTGTAGCAGCGGCCAGTAGAGGGGGAACAGCCCCCACATGGTGTAGGCGGCGATCCCGAAGAACACGCCACGCCGGAGGTCAGGCATGTATCAGATTGTCGGGCCTTACCACCTTTAAACACAAATCTTGGGTACTAAGCGGAAATGTGTAGACATCCTTAAGTGTTGGTGCGTGTGTAGGCTTGAACCGACCTATGGAGGTAGGGCTATGGGCTGGCTGTTCGGCGGTAACAAGACATCGATGGTCCGACCCGAGGACGCGCTCCCGGGCCGCCCCGACCCCATCCCCGTCCCGGCCAGGCACGCCGTCCTCGACGCGCCGCTGGCCCCGCCGTACCCGGAGGGCCTGGAGATCGCCGACTTCGGCCTCGGCTGCTTCTGGGGCGCCGAGCGTACGTTCTGGCAGACGCCAGGGGTGGTCACGACCGCGGTCGGGTACCAGGGCGGCTACACCGCCAACCCGACGTACGAGGAGGTCTGCACCGGCCTCACCGGCCACACGGAGGCCGTCCGGGTCGTCTTCGACCCCGCCCAGGTGTCGTACGAGGACCTCCTGAAGATCTTCTGGGAGGCTCACGACCCGACGCAGGGCATGCGCCAGGGCAACGACGTCGGCACCCAGTACCGCTCGGCCATCTACTACCACTCGCCGGAGCAGCAGCAGGCGGCCGAGGCGTCACGGGAGTCGTACCAGCGGGTGCTGAAGGCGGCCGGCTACGGGGACATCTCCACGGAGATCGCCCCCGCGGGGCCGTTCTACAACGCCGAGGACTATCACCAGCAGTATCTTTTTAAAGTTCCCAACGGATACTGCGGCATCGGCGGAACGGGCGTGGCCTGTCCGGTAGGCCTGACGTCCGGCGAGGCGTGAGCCGAACGCGGGCCCACGGCATCGCACTTCTGTGCAGATAGATATACAGTTCATATATGACTGTTCTGCACGACGCTACTGAGCTGAGCGTCACAGAGGCGGCCCAGCGAGGGGTTGCCCGCCTAGTGGCTGATGCGGAGCAGGGGACCGATCTGGTGGTCACCCGTCGGCGTCAGCCAGTGGCGGCCGTGGTGAGCATCCGCCGGCTCAATGAGCTGGAGGAGGCGGCGGCTGATCTGCGTGATCTGGCGCTGGTGCTCGCCCGGTCGGTTACGGACACGGGGGAGCGGGTCTCACTCGATGAGGTGCTTGCCGCTTTCGGGCATACTCGCGAGTCGCTGTCCGCCATCCCGGACGATGAGTGAATCGTGTCCGACGTCGCCTTCACGGCGCCGGCAGTCGACGACCTTCGGCGGATCGGCCCAGACGCGGTACCCAAGGTGCTCAAGAAGATCCTTCTCCTGCTGGACAACCCTGAAGCTGGTTATCCGCTTGGCGGGGAACTGACCGGTTTCCGGAAGCTGGTGGTCGGTCGCAACACCTGGCGTGTCGTCTACCGCATCACCGAGGACAAGTCGGTGGAGATCTGCGAGGTGTGGGCTGTCGGTGAACGTGCCGACGCCGAAGTGTACGAGGAGGCGACGGCGAGGGTCCGGGAGGCGGGTGCAGGCCGTCCCGAGATCATCCAGCTCGGCCAGGTGATCGAACGCCTCGGCGCGCTGGCCGATCACATTCGGGTGGAGAAAGCATCTCCCAGGGAACCCGTCCCAGATTGGCTCGCAGACCGATTGATCTACACGGTCGGGATGGCGCGTGAGGATGTTGCCGCTCTTGACCTTGAAGAGGCGGTCGACACGTGGGCTGAGTACCGGTCCAAGCCTCATTAGGTCGCGCACCTATCGCCTGAAGCAGAGCGCTACCACCAGCAATGCCTCTACAAGTGCCCAACGGGTACTGCGGAATCGGCGGAACAGGCGTCGCCTGCCCGGTCGGGCTGACGTCCGGTGAGGCGTGATCGGCCCGGTCTGATCCACGCTGGGTGGATCAAGGAAGCAAACGTGAGGGTCTTCTGCGAGATCCTCACGTGGCTCGTCGAGTCCGAGTTCGATGACCTCGACTGGCAAGCGGTCGAGACCGGGTTGACCGGTACCGACGATGAACGGGAGAACGGCAGGCACAGCTATCCGCTCGTCGGTGAGACGGGGCGGCTTGACCTGGAGCTGGCGCAGGCCGTGGGCGGCACGGTGATCTCGGTCGAGGTGTACGGCGTGGTGGACGAGGTGCTTCGGGGACAGGTAGAGCTGGCCTGTGATGTGGCCGCTGCCTACGGCATGAGCCGTTCATGAGCGCATGCTGATACACGGAGCCGATCCGGCGACAATCTTCGGTACAGGGTCAAGGCGTCGGCGCTGCGCACTGCCGCGCGGGCGGCAAAGCGGCCGCCCTTCCCGCCGGGCATGCGACCTGGGGGCCGGTCCCGGACGGCGCGGGACTTGATAGGCCCGCTGAGCCTCCGCAATGGTTTGCCCGACGGGTCGACGGCAGACGGGATGATCAGGCGGGCAGGGTGCGCGCGTCGCGCGGGAAGCTCCAGGCCACGGGCTGATCGCCGTGCAATTAGACAGGGCGACGAGGGGTCAGCCACGGTCACTCACAACTGGACTTCCACCCAGCTCAGAGCCCTCACGTGCGGTGATCCGTGCAGTTCCCAAGCTGACAGCGGCTACTCGGTAGCCTGGCCCCGTGACGACCAGCGGAAGGATGATCGGGGTCTTAGCCATCTGCGGCGGACTCCTGCTACCGGTTGCCAGTTGCATGGCGACCGCGGGGACCTATCTGCCCTACCAGGACCCGACGCCGGAACTGCTGAAGGAGCAAGCCGAGGCCATCGCCCGTGCGGACTTGCTGAACCTCCGTGCAATGACGGCCGGCGCCCTGCTGGCTCTGACGGGTCTCGCTCTTCTTGCCTACGGGGCAGTACGGCGACGGCGGGGTTCAACGACGAACAACACAGAGCGATCATGACTGACTCGGCCTCGCGGGATATGCGCGGGACGAAGGAAGGGTCTTCGTCTTCACCGTTTCTTGGTCTGCCTCTACAGCGGGTGAGCCTTTTCAGGATCTGTCGATGGTGTTCGATCCTGGAAAGTGGTCGCGATGACGAGCGCCGCTGCAACCAGTAAGTGCCATCGGATCATCATGGCCGCGTCCGTGAGGTAATTGCTGCCCACGACGATGAGAATCGCTGCGAATCCCTCGAAGGTGGCGAAGACGAAGAGCGCACCGATCCCCAGCGCGACCAGGCGCCGGGTCCGGCCCGCCATGACGCCGCCGGCCGCCGCAGCCAAGGCGATGAGCACGATCAGCACGCCGTCCACGTCAGCCTTGCAGGACCACGCCCCCGGCTGGTTCCACAACAGCTCCGCAGGCGGTGTGTAAGCGAACCAGCCGAAGGAGGTGGACTCACCGCTCGGGAGAGAGAGCCGGCCGACCGTCCACGCAGCCGCCACGATGGCCCCCGCCCAGAACACGGCTCCCTTCCGCGCCGGAGGCAGGGGCGAACGAGCCGCCAGGAGCAGCGCGGCGATAGCCACGGCGTAACAGAGGATCGACGGCCAGGGCCCGTCAACGGGAAGGGACTGGTCGGTGAGGGAGTGGGTCCTGGGCGGGAGGAAGATCGCGAACACTCGGAACGCGAGGACGGCGCAGATCGCCGCGACCCCGAAGGGCGTGGTCCGTGGCGAGGCGCGCAGCAGGAGACCGGCCAGGATCACCGGCAGCAGGAGTTCGGCCCACGAGAGCAGTTGCCACCATGGACTTGTCGTCATGAGGAAGGGAACGACGGAGTCGGTTCCCCGGCAGATCCCGACGTTCAGCTCTGCCGCGCTGATCCTGGAGGTCTTCAGGATGACCGGCCCGGAGGCGGCCAGGACCGCCCCAGCGCGGAGTGCACCTGCGAGGAGGTGCATCTCTGCATGAGGTGTCTGCGCCACGACGGCCCCTCCGTTCTCCCGCTTGCCGGTAGATCGACTCGGGCGACAGTAGCGGACGAAGGTCATGATCCCGCAAGCGCGATGACAGCAGCCCTGACAGCAACGTCCCCGCACACGGGCTCACTTCGACGACCGTCCACCACCCTCTGACCACGGCATCCGGCATCCGATCAGGGTGATTGGTGCGCCTGAAGAGCGGAAGCTCGGGTTGCCGCAACGTATCCGCAGCCGGACATGGAGATCCTCGCTCCTGGTCAGCTTGCTATCGAGTTATCTGCTACCGATGCCCGTGACTTCTGGTGCCTGATCTCGGCCTGTAGATGCCCGGCCAACTCCTCCAAGGTCTCTCCGCAACGCACGTTGGAGAGGCCGCTGTTCTTGGGCACGAAGGTGACTCGTATGGCGACCCAGCCGCCGGACATGTCGGTGATCTGCCAGCCGGGGAATCTGCTGAGCACTTGCTGCACGGTCAGGGGCACGGCTGTGCTCCGGCGATCAGTGACGAGAGCGGATGCGACATGCGCAGTTGCGTGTAGCGGAGGGCGACTCGGTGGGCGGCGCGGGCCGGTTGGGTGAAGGGGTGCCCTGCTCGGGTTCAAGGACGGCGGCCAGTTGTTGTGCGGCGGCCAAGGGGGGCGGCAGTTCGTTCATGTACTGAGCGTTGCCGTCACGAAACCGCAGGTGAACGGCCTAGTGCTGCTGGTGGTACGCCTATTCCCGTCACGAATATCGGTACGGCCGAGGGCGGCGGCTTAACCTAGCGTTGTGAGCCAGATACCGCCGCAGTTCTGGTCCGGGCCAGTCGTGGCCGCCGCTCTGGCCCAGTGAGATCTACCAACCATTCTCGAAGAGGTGCGGCGAGTGCGCGGTTGGACGCAGGGCCAGCTCGCTGAGGCGGTTGGCTACTCCCAGAGCTGGGTGTCCAAGGTGTTGCGTGGCCGTCAGCCGCTCACCGCGGACCAGGTTCGGGAGATATCCATCCAGATCGGGGTGCCGCTTCACTTGCTCCGATTCGGAGTCCGAGGGGATGACGATCCGACGAAGCGCAGAGATTTCGGCAAGGCGCTGGCGTTGACTGCGCTGGCGGGCGTGGCCCTGCCCAAGCGTCCGGATGTGGACGAGACGACGGCCGCCACGCTGAGCAGTATCACCGGCGCCCAGCGTCGGTTGGAGGCTGTCACGCCTGCGCGTGAACTCGCTCGGCCGGCCGTGGCGCAGGTCGATCTCGCGAGCCGGGTTCTCGGCCGTGCGTCGCGATCTGCGCATGCTGACGAGATCCGGGCCGGTCTGAGTGAGGCGGTAGGCTTCGCGGCCTGGGTGCATGCCGACATGCAGGACACCGGTTCGGCGCGCTTCTACTACCGACGCGCCGTCGACTGCGCTCGACAGGCCAACCATGCGCTGCTGGCGGCGTACATGATCGGCAGTCTGGCCGCGTTCGAGATCGACGCCGATGATCCGCTGATCGGCCTGAATCTGCTGGCGAGGGCGCGGCGGGAGATCGGTGAACGGCCACCGGCCATCGCCCGCGCGTGGCTGTCGAGTCTCGAAGCGCTCGGCCATGCGAGCGCGCGAGACGAGGCGGCAGCGCTTCAGGCGTTGAGCGCGGCCGAGGCTGCGGTCCGGGCTGGTGAGCGGGCCGCCGCACCGCCCTGGCCGTGGGTGTTCCCGTTCGATCACGCCAAGCTGGCGGGCTATCGCGCCCTGGTGATGGTACGGCTCAAGCGGCCGGCCGAAGCCGTTGCCGCCTTCAACGAGTCGCTTTCGTCGGCCCAGCCTGGTGCGAAGCAGCGGGGTGTGCTCATGACGGAGGTGGCGACGGCTGAGACCATGTCGGGGCGATACGACGAGGCGCTGTATCTGGCGTCCAACGCGCTCACTGTGGAGACGACGTATGGCTCTGAGCGTGTCCTGCACCGGGTCAAGAACTTCCGCCGATCGTATGCCGGGCTGGTGTCCAGCACTCTGCGCTTGTTCGACGAGCGTCTTCACGCCACTCTTCTTCTAGGGGGATCATGGTTCGCATCGCTGTGTCCGGCCATCGCGGCTTGCCGGAGGAGACCGCCGTACTGATCGACGGGGCGGTACGTAAGGCGCTCGCGGAGTACCGCCCCGGCGTGACCGGGTTGTCCTGCCTGGCGGACGGGGCTGATCAAATCTTCGCTCGCGCGGTACTCGACCTCGGTGGAATGCTGGAGGCTGTGGTCCCGGCCACGGAGTACCGGGACGGGCTGCCGGGTGAGTGCCGTGCTGCATACGACGAGTTGCTGGGCCGGGCGGTCCGGACTCACAGGCTGGACTTTGTGGAGTCCACCTCGGAATCGCACATGACGGCCAGTGCGCGGATGCTGGACGACGCCGAGGTGTTGTTCGCCGTCTGGGACGGGCAGCCTGCCCGAGGCTATGGCGGCACTGCTGACGTGGTGGCCGAGGCGCGGCGGCGGGAGATGCCCGTCCGGGTGATCTGGCCCGATGGAGCCCGGCGAGATTAGGAGCCTCTAGACGCTAAGTGCCTGGTCAGGCGGCTAATGGGGCTCTAGGTGTGTGTCTGGTCTCACTTGATGCTTGACGCTTTGGCATCGGATGATGCTTGACACTGCCGCGCGGGCGGCAGAGCGGCCGCCCTTCCCGCCGGGCATGCGGCCTGGGGCCCGTCCCGGCGGGAGCGGCCAAGCCGGCCGCGGTCGGGTGTACATGCTGGGAGCGCCCTACTTCAGCCCGGCCTCATGATCGCCAAAGCCGGGCTGATCTTCGTATCCGGCTGGGGGCGATCGACGGTCCAGGGCTTTCGTTCCTCAGCCTCGGCTCAACGGGCTACCGGTGCAGTTCGGTGAGGTCATCCCAATGCAGCATCCAGCGTCGTATGGCCTTAGGGAGATCACAGGGCTCTCCATCAAGGCTGACGAAGGCAAGGCGACCGTTCCGCATGACGGCGATGACCACGCCGGTGTGGCCAATGACCGATGGCCCGAGCGCCCGTGTCGTCATCGGGCTGTGTTCCATACTGGCGATCAGAACGCGACTCCCTTTCTGACGCCACGTGTCGCGTGCCCTCATGCCCTCTTCGGACCTTGAGTGAAGGTGTACGCGGCCTCCGCCTCGTGCATGAGCTCCCGCAATGTCGCGATGTCGCCGGCGTTCAGGACGAGCGGGCACGGAGAGGGCCACGCGGCAATGGCATAGAACTGCCGGGTGTACGGCCCGTAGAACACGACCCACCGGGATTCTGAGCGGTCCAGCTCCCATGCGGCGCGTCGCTGACCAGGGTCCCAGATTCCGAAGCTTGCTTGTGATCGTGGATCGTTTCGATTCGCTCCGCCGATCGACGCCGTACGCCGTCTCACACGTCCTCCAAGGTCGCAGCCTCGATGTTCGCGAGGCGAAGACCAGTAGGTCTCGCATCACTGCGACCGTAGGAACGGCGAAGGGGGCCAGTGTGCACGTCTGGTGCGCACGAGCCCTCTTGACAGGCTGGCGCCTATATGCCCATGCGGCCTGCCAGCAAGCGCAATGACTCGGGAGGCTTGCGGTAGCTGCGTTGGAGTTGGCGCACGGTCTCTCTGGCGGAGGGATGGAACCGTGCCATCTGCGGCGCGATGTGTTCCGTGTGCAGGATGCGCTTGAGGGACTTCTCGTGATCATTACCCCAGAGATGGACACGGGACATGTCGAGGTCGTGGTGCGCCCGCCGCTCACCGCCGACACCCCGTCCCCCTAGGTTGAGTTCACGATCCAGCTTGATCGCCTCGTCGGCATCGCCCAGTTCGACGGCCACCGCGCAACCGTGGATGGCAGCGTTCTGAGGGTTCATCTGAAGTCCGTAGGGGTCGCGGCGGTCGCGTGGGCTGATCCGCGCCGCAGCGTCCGTAGCCGTGCCATGGTGCTCCCACGCGTCCGCAGCCTTGGCGGCTCGTGCGGCGGTGATGGCGGCACTGAGGTGAAGGGAGCCGAAGACCTCCGTCGAGACGGGATTGTCCTGGTCAACCTTGCTCGCTGTCTGCTTGATCATCTTGAGCGCGACGTCCCAGGCGCCTAGCGTCATGAGCAGCCTTGCCCTTCCGAGTGAGACGAGGCAGGGCAGGTGCTCGTCCTCGGCGTGCTGGGCGGAGACCGAAGTCCGTTCGACGATGACCTGAGCAAGGTCGTTGTAACCCAGTCGTCGGGCCAGCGACCCGGCCAGGGCTTGGGCGCGGTTGAGCAACCGCCAGGCGCGGGCGGCGTCCGACTCCATGACGTGGACGGTCAGCTCTTCCAGGACGGCGGGCAGACGCGCTCCGAGACGAACATGTGAAGCGGCCTTCTGGAGCTTGCGCAGTTCGGTAATCTCCGTGCGCAACTCGTCCAGCGTCCGGGGGCGCGCTTCGAGTTCGGGGGCGATATCCACATATGCCAGAGCCATCCGAATCGCCGGAATGGTCGCATGTACGGCATCGCTGTTCTTGTCGGTACCTCGGTACGGCTGTCCGTTGATCTCCGCCGGGTCAACGGCGCACGCTCTCGCCACGGCGGCGACCAGAGACGGAGTGGCGGGCTTCGCGCCCGACTCGACCTTGGAGAGGAGGCTGCGTGACACATTCACCCGCAGGGCCAGGCCCTCTTGCGTGAACCCTCGGAGATTGCGTGCTTTCGCTATTCGATAGCCTGTGTGCTCGCTGTTCGGGGTGGCCGCTGGTTCGGGATTCCAGTCCAAATCGGCCATATCATCAGCCCCTTTTCTGTTGCGCGACTTCTTCACCATAAACCGTTTACCCAGCTCAAAGAGGTTGCTTACGGAGAACGGTCGTATTGGCCCGTGGTCAGAAGTGGAGCGCTTCGCGCGAGCGGCTTTCTCCATTGATCTGTTGGCGGCGGAAGGCTCGCTGCTGGGAGAGCCTTACACGCCACAGCTTGGTGGCAAGCTGCGGGCGTTGTCTCGTTGCAAGGACGAGGCGCGCTCGGTGGAGGAGGAGTGGGGATGACCGAGCGGACCGATTGGGCTGGTCTCCGTGACCGACGGCTGTCCGAGCCCGGGGCGGCCAGGGCATACGATGCGGCTCGTCTCGGCCGGGGCTCAGGTGCGCTCCAGTGCCTGCACGAGGTCGGCAGCCAGCAGAGACGTCGCCAGAGCAACCGTCTCGGGCTCGCCGATTCCCTCTTCCGCGCGTCCGGCCATCGTTGAGCCGAGCGCGTCCGGCCCTGGCGCGAACAGGGTCGCCAGATGTTCGACCGCCTGCTCGGTGACGTCACGGCTGATCGAGTCACGCGCCAGGAGCCTGAAGGCGGTGGCCAGTTCGGCGGTGTCGGCGTCGATGAGGATGCGGTACATGTCGTGTGCGTCCTTGTCGTTCAGCCGGTGGGGCACCGAGACCCGTTCGGCGATCTTGTGGAGCTTGGCCACCAGTAAGGCTGCGGGCCCGGCGACTCTGACTCGATAAACGCGGGCATCGGCCGGGTCGAGGGCGGCCACGTCCATGATCGTGTTGTCGATGACGGCGGCTTCGAGACCTCGAGCGCGCCGGGTGGCGTGGCGATCGTGCGGTGGGATGCGGGCGCCCCGCGTACCTGCTCCGGCGAGTGCCTCGGGCACCATCAGATCGACGGGAATGCCCGCGAGGTTCAGCCACGCTCCGGGTTGTCCGCCGACGGGATCGCGGTAGAACCCCGCGCGGCCCATGGACTGCTCCAGAAGCGGATCATCCTCCAGGACCCTCGGGTCGAGCGCGAGATCGCTGTCCTTCGTCGTCTCGGCGAGTGCGACCGGACTTCCCGCAGTACGCAGGTAGACGGCCTGGGCTCCGATCACGATCACGGCGTCGCGATGGGCGTCCAACGCGGCCAGCGCATCGAGCAGCGCGGACCGAGATCGGACGAGGATGTCGCTACTGCTCGCGCCAGGAGGATTCATGTCGCGTCATCCATCCAATGAGTTCTTCGGCTTCGGAGGGGCTGCGTCCAGGGCCTGTCATCAGATCGACGGCGACCTGGGGTGGTGCCGCGATCGTGAGGCCGGAAGCGTCGGTGCTGGTACGGATGAAGACGACGTCGCTCTCCGGCTCGGCCAACATCACATTCGCTCCGGCGTCAGCGGGGCGAAGATCCCAGAGCCGGGCGGTGTGCTCGGCGTCCGTCGTGTAGATCATGGCGGAGCGGGCCGGGGCATAGGGGGCCCAGTTGGCTGCGGCCAGAGTCCCGGTCACGGCGTACCGGGTGGGATGGTCAGCCGCCCGACGCATCAGGTTGGGCAGCCCTCGCGGTGCTATCCACCTGGTGACCCGACTGTTTCGGACGAACCCGTAGTCCTCGCTCCAACGCCGCAGCAGCGCGACCCAGTCGGGAACGACGACCGCGCCCGAACCGGTCCGTGTCGCCAGGTTCTCGCTCTCGAGGAACTCGATCACCCGGTAGGTCGACCCGGTGGACACGTCAGCGACGTCGATCAGCTCACGGATCGCCCATGATCTTTCGTGGTCCAGCAGCGCACGCACGACCTTCGCCGCGGGAGTGCCCTTCAACGTTCCGCGCGGTCTTCCTGGACCGCGCCACGGATCATGGTCGGCCCCTCGATCCGCGACGTACAGGCCGGGCCGAGAGACGTTCAGGGTGATGTTTCCCGTCGCGTCGATGTAGGACAGGCCGGCCTCCGAGAGCCGCTTACGCACGGGCGGCGACAGGTATCGGGAGGCGACCACCCCATGGCTGCCCGGATGCTCGTCCGCCGCGGCGGTCAACTGCTGGAGCAGCGTTGCGGTGTCACGTCTCTCCACCGCGCGCTTGGCTGCCACGACCAGCACGACCGAGGTTCCGTCCGGTGCCGTCACCTTCCAGAGGGCGTCGGCGGGTCCGTGGCTCAGCGGTTGGACGCCCCACCCGGCCGGCAGCCGGTCGGCCAGCACAGCCATTCCGGCCCGCAGAATTTCAACCTCGTCCTGAGGCTGCGGCCTCGCCTCCATCGGTGCTCTCCAGTCCCTTGGTGTTCGGGAAATATCCTAACTCCGTTGGATGCGGAAAGCATGGATTACCCGAACGCCAGCCGTGAGCGGTTGCCGGCATGGCCGAGCTGCGGCCTGAAGCGAAGCGCTATAACCGGCAACGCCTGTATAAATCGCCTAATGGGATTGCAAGATCGGCGCTGAGCTCGGACGGTACTGGCGGCCTCTCGCGGAGGGGCGCGAGACCGGATGGTGGTGGACTCGGAGACCGAACGACCTGCCCTCGGGCTGGTGGCCGGTGGGCCGGGCTACCGGTGCAGGTCGCTGAGGTCTGTCCCAACGCGGCATCCAGCGTCGTATCCCGTGCGCACAGTGCTCCCCATCGAGCCTGACGAAGGCGGGACCGGGGTGGCCTGCTGCGTTCGTCCGGTGTCCGGCGGGGCGTAGACCTGCCGGGTTCTGGCTCTCGGCCTGGCCGTAAGCCGCTGGCGATTTTGCCTGCGTCTATTTCGTCTGTTGCCGATACTGCGAAGAGGAGGTGGCTCATGACTGACGTGCAGGCCAAGCGAGTTCAGCCGGGAAGCATCGATGCCGAGGTAGCCGGTCGCGCGGTAGGCCGGATCAAGGATTACCTCATGCGGTCTCCCGAGCAGCCGACCGTACATGTCGTTGGTGAGCACGGGGACGAGGACCCCCTGATCCTGCCTCGTGAAGCCGTGACTCTGCTTGCCTTCATCCTTGCCCAAGCGGCCGAAGGGCGCGGAGTCACGGTGACTCCGTCGCATGCTGAGCTGACGACACAGCAAGCGGCGGACATGCTGAACGTCTCGCGCCCGTATGTGATCAAACTTCTGGAGACGGGAGAGATTCCCTTCCGGTTGATCGGCAAGCACCGCCCAATCAAGTGCGAGGATCTCCAGGAATACAAGCGTCGTGATGACGCCGAACGCCGGACCGCGGCCGACGAACTCGCTGCGCTGGGGCAAGAGCTGGGCATCTGAGCCATGACATTCTTGGGCCTTCCTCGGTCGCTTGACGTGGAGGATGACGTTCTCGGCGGCTCGTGGGCGGGGACTGGGGAACGCGTGTTACAGCAGGCGGTGGATCGCGTCGAGAGTTGTCTCCGGGGTGGTGTTGAAGCAGAGGCGGATGCCTGGTGACGTCGTGATGAGCAGGTTGACGAGGCGTTCGAACAGGAGTGTGTGTTCGGGGGCCATGCGGACGCCTGCCCCGATCATGGCCACGCCGAAGGGCCCGTCGGTGAGGTGGTCGCGGACGGTCTGTTCGGCGGTGTCCGGGTCGGCGGGGACGAGGCAGGCCGTCGTGTCGAGGCCGGCCGCGCGCAGGGCCGCCTCTCCCTGTTCGATCCTGGCCGTGAGGGTGGCCTCGTCGAGGCCGGGGTGATCGGTGTAGTCGATCGCGCTCGGGTGCAGCCCGATCGTGAGGATCTTGGTCATCTCGTCATTCCTACCAGGGGACGCTGCCGTGACGGTCGAAGAACCCGCCGCTCGGGCCGTCGCGGTCCAGGGTGGCGAGGTGGACGATCACCTCGGCGGACTCCTCGACGGTGTGGACGCCCGTGTGGTGGTTCATGTCGGTGGCGGGGTTGCCCGGATCGGCGGCGTTGACCTTGAAGCCGGGCAGCGCGCGGGCGTACTGGGAGACGATCATGTTGAGCGCGGTCTTGGAGGAGGCGTAGTCCATGGCCAGGAAGCCGTGCTCGGGACGTGCGGGGTCGGCGGCGTGGGTCAGCGAGGCCAGCGCGCTGGACACCATGACCACGCGGGGCAGCTCCGACCTGCGCAGCAGCGGCAGGAACGCGCGCGTGACGCGTACCGGGCCGAACACGTTCACCTCGTAGAGCGCGCGCAGCGGGCCCGCGTCCGTGTCGGCGGGGCTCAGCGGCGGCCCGCCGACTCCCGCGTTGTTGACCAGGACGTCCAGGCGGCCCGCCCGTTCGGCCACGTCCCGTGCCGCCGCGGCCACGGAGGCGTCGGAGGTCACGTCGAGCTCCACGAGTTCCACGTCGAGCCCCGCCAGCTCTTTCACCGCTCCGGCGCCGCGCTCGCGGTCCCTGGCGGCCAGGAACACCCGCCAGCCGAGGCCCGACAGGCGGCGGGCCGTCTCCCGGCCCAGGCCCTTGTTCGCTCCGGTGACCAGGGCCACCGTCTTCTTCTCTGCCATGGACCGATCCTGGCGGGAGGGCCCGAGCCACCGCCAGGGACGGGTGGTACCACCCCCGGCGGCGTCCGCGGAGGCAGGATCGAAGGGTGAACCGCGCAGAACTCGCCGCAGTGCTCCGATCGGCCCGCGCCCGCCTCCAGCCCCACGACGTCGGGCTGCCCGCCGGTACGCGCCGGCAGGTGCGCGGGCTGCGCAGGGAAGAGGTGGCGCTGCTGGCCGGGCTGAGCGTCGACTACGTGGTCCGTCTCGAACAGGGGCGTGGCGCGCGGCCGTCCGCGCAGGTCGTCGGCGCGCTGACGCAGGCGCTGCGGCTGGACGACGACGACCGCGACCTGGTGTTCCGGCTCGCCGGCCACGAGCCGCCGCAGCCGGGACGCGTCGGGACGATCGTCCGGCCGAGCGTGTTGCGGCTGCTCGACCGCATGTCGGACCTGCCGGTGCTGGTGTTGTCGGCCAAGGGCGACGTCCTGGCGTGGAATCCGCTGGCGGCGGCGCTGCAGGGGGACATGTCGGCCTGGCCCCGGCACCGCCGCAACCTCATCTGGCAACGTTTCCTCGGCAGCAGCCGCTGCCAGGCCGCCGCGCTCCCGGGCGAGGACGACGCCGCCGCCCGGGCCGCCGTCGGCACGCTGCGCGCCGCCCAGGCCCGCTACCCCCGCGATCCCGACCTCGCGCGGATGATCCGCGAGTTGCGCGGCGGCAGCCCGGTGTTCGACGAGCTCTGGCGCGAGGCGCGTTCGGCCACCTGGCGGACGGCGTCCAAGAGCGTCAACCATCCCGAACTGGGCACGATCACGCTCGACTGCGACACCCTCCAACTCCCCGACACCGACCAGACCGTGCTGGTGTACTCCGCCGCCCCCGGCAGCCCGGAGGCGGCGGCGCTGGACCTGCTGCGGGTGACCGGGTTGCAGCGTTTCCCTATCGCGTCACCCGGTACGTCAGGTGGGTGACGAGGTCGCTGCCCGACGGGCTGCCGACGGGTTCGAGGGCCAGCGCGCCGACGCCGTCGAACAGCCGCTCGCCGCCGCCGATCGTCACCGGCGCGACGTGCAGGCGCAACTCGTCGATGAGCCCCGCCGCCAGGTACTGGTTCACGGTCTGTGCGCCGCCGGCGATGGACACGTCGCTCTCGCCGGCCGCCTCGCGCGCCTGCGCCATGGCGGCCTCGATCCCGTCGGTGACGAAGGTGAACGTCGTGCCGCCCTTGAGCGTCAGCGGCTCGCGCGGGTGGTGGGTGAGGACGAAGACCGGCGCGTGGTACGGCGGCTCCTCGCCCCACCAGCCGGTCCAGTCCGGGTCCCAGGCGCCCCGGCCGGGGGCGAACATGTTGCGTCCCATGATGAAGGCTCCGGCGGCGGTGATGCTCTCGATGACCGCGCTGTACCGCTCGGCCTCCTCGAACATCCACCGGTGCAGGCGATCGCCCACGCCGTCGCCGAACGGCCGCTCCAGGCTCTGGTTCGGGCCCGCCGCGAAGCCGTCGAGCGATATCGCCATGTCACAGGTGACCTTGCCCATCTCACTACCTCCCGTGTCGTCGCTTCCGGGGTGAGGTCGGAGCCGCCCGCGCGTTCTTGACATCCCCGCGCGGTGTTTTTCGCGGGAACCGGCGGTGAACCGGTCCTTGCGAACGGGAGTCCGTTGCGCGGCGTTCGAAACCCGCTGTGGACAGGGGGGTGGGGGCAACGGATATTGGTAGCAAAGCGGAGGTGTTTCATGCACGCACGGCTTGACCATCTCGTCTGCTGGGTCGCGGATCCTCTCGCGTCACTGGGTTTCTACGAGCAGGTGATCGGCCTGCCCGGGGTGCGGTCCGAGCAGTTTCGCGACGGGAAGGCGCCTTTTCCCAGCGTGCGGATCTCGCCCGAGACCATCCTCGATCTGATGGCGTACGAGGCGATGCGCGGCGTCGACGAGGGCACCGGCGTCGGGGGCAGTGCCGGGCATCCGGTGAACCATCTCTGCCTGGCGGTCGGCAGGGAGGACTTCGACGCGCTGAAGGTGCGGCTGAAGCAGCACGGTGTGGAGATCACCGGCAGCGGCACGAACTCGTTCGGCGCACGGGGCATCGCCCCCGAGACCATGTACTTTCCCGATCTCGACGGGAACGTGATCGAGGTCCGTTACTACGAGTGAGCCGGGCCGCCCGGTGGCCGGAAGTGTCGGTGCGTTCTGGTACACAGGCGGCATGGGTGTGAGCGTCGATGAGTTCCTGCAGTCGCTGGATGAGCTGCCCGGAGTCCGGACGAACCACGGTGGCGAGTGGATCGGCATCAAGGTGCACGGCAAGGGCTTCGGCTACCTGTGGGAGCAGACGGAGACCGTCGGGCTGAAGGCGACGATCGAGGAGCAGATCGCGCTCGTCACCGAGCGGCCCGAGGTGTTCGAGGTGCAGTTCACGGCCGGGCGCTTCGGGTGGGTGGTGGTGCACCTTGACAAGATCGACGCAGAGGAGTTGTTCGAGCTGACGGCCGAGGCGTGGTGCCTGACCGCGCCGAAGCAGCTCGTGGCCGACTTCGAGGCGACCCATCCCCTCGGGCAGAAAGTGCAATCCGGATAATCTCTGACATATGCCCCTCATGGACGTCCGGCTGCGGGAGTGGCGCGCGGACGACGCGCCCGCGGTGCTGCGTGCCTTCCAGGTGCCCGACCTGCGCGGGCAGGCGCCCTGGCCCGTCGTCACGCTGAAGGACGCCTCGGGGTGGATCGCCTCCTGGGCGGGGGCCGGGCACGCCTTCGCCGTGACGGTTCAGGGGGACGTCCCGGGGGTCGATGAGGAGCGGGTCGTCGGCAACGTCGCGGTGGCCCGGCTCGACGGGCACGGCACCGGGTCGGTGTCGTACTGGGTCGTGCCCGAGGCGAGGGGGCGGGGGGTCGCGGTGGCGGCCACCCGGTTACTGGCGCGCTGGGCCTTCGACGAGCGCGGGCTGTTCCGGCTGGAACTCGGGCACCGGACGAACAACCCGGCGTCGTGCCGGGTGGCCACGAAGGCGGGGTTCCTGCCGGAGGGGATCGAGCGGGGGAAGCTCTGCTCCGAGGGCGTCCGCTACGACGTGGAGCGGCACGCCCGGCTGGCCACCGACTGAGCCCAACCCGGGCCCGACCGGGCCCGTCCAAGGGTCTCTCGGTGGCACGCCCGCCTAAAAGCTCGTCCGAGGCTCGCCCTGGGGCCGCCTGGCCAGTGAGGGGGCCGCTGAACTAGCCTGTGGCGGGTGGACAGCGAGAGCCGCGCCGCGGCCGGGCTGCTGGCGGCCCTGAGCCGGGCGTCGGAGATTCTCGCCGGATTACGCCACCCGTTCGCGCGCAGCGAGCACTACTCCTATTTCTTCCCGCCCGCCGGAGCCCGCGTCGGCACCGCGCTCACCCTGCCCGACGGCCGCGAGGTGCGCTTCGAGGTCTCGATCTCCGCGTCCGGCGACGCCTTTCAGGTGGAAGGAGCGGTGGAGTCGGAGGGGGAGAGGCTGCTGGAGCTGTCGCGGCGGAGCGTACGCGATCTGCGCGACGGGCTGGCGGTGTTCGACGACTACGCGGCGGAGGTGGCGGCGCCGGCAGCACGGCTGATCGGGGAGATGGTGGAAGAATTGTCGGACAACTAGACGAACGATGTCTGGTTGTCTGACAATGAGGGCATGCGAAATGGACCGCTCGCCGTCGTCGGCGCCGCCATGCTCTGGGGGACCGCGGGCACGGCCGGGTTGCTGGTGTCCGCCGACTCGGTGGCGCTGGCCGCCGCCCGTCTGGTGATCGGTGGCGCGGTGCTGCTGGTGGTCGCCGGGGCCGGCATCAGGAAGGTGATCACGCCGGCGCTGGTGCTGGGCGCGGTGGCGGCGGCCGGGTACCAGCTCTGCTTCTTCGCGGCTGTCGCCCGCACCGGGGTGGCCATCGGGACAGTCGTCGCGATCGGCAGCGGCCCCGTGTTCACCGGGCTGCTGGTCTGGGTGCTGCACCGGCGCAGGCCGTCGGGGCGGTGGGCGGCGGCGACCGCGGCGGCCATCTGCGGCTGCGCCGCGCTGATCGTGGGCGGCGGCGCCGACGCGGGGGCGCAGGTGCTGTCCGGGATCGCGTTCGCGCTGCTCGGCGGGCTGCTGTACGCCTTCTACGCCGTCATCGCGGCCCGCGCGATCGGCCGGGGCGGCGAGTCGAACGCGGTCATGGGCGTGCTGTTCGGCGGGGCCGCGGTGCTCATGGTGCCGGTGCTCGCCGTCGGCGGGGTCGGGTGGCTGGGCGAGCCGCGGGCCCTGCTCGCCGTGCTCTACCTCGGGCTCGGGACCACGGCCCTGGCCTGCTTCCTGTACGGCCGGGGGCTGCGGGGCACACCCGTGGCCACCGCCGCGACGCTGACGCTGGCCGAGCCGGCGGTCGCCGCGCTGCTCGGGCTGGTGGTGCTGGGCGAGCGGCTGGCCCCGGTCTCGATCGCCGGGCTGGTCCTGCTGGGGCTGAGCCTGGCGGTGGTGGCCGTACCCGAAAAGGGGAGCGTACGTGAACGAAAAGCGGAAAACGGACGGCTGCCGGAAAGAGAGCTAGAGTCCCAACCGTGACCTTGCCGCTCAGACCCGTCTCCACCGTCGGCGCGCTCGCCGACGCCCTGCGCGGCAGGGTGCTGTCCGGCGAGATCGCGCCCGGCACCGCGCTGCCCGAGCAGGAGATCGCCGCCTCCTACGGCGTCGCCCGTCCGACCGTGCGGGAGGCGCTGGCGAGCCTGGTTCACGAGGGGCTGCTCAGACGTGAGCGCAACCGCAGTGCCTATGTCCCGGAAGTGACGCTTTCGGACCTCGAAGATCTCATGTACGTCCGTCGCCCCCTGGAAGATCTCATGGCCAGGGCCGTCACCGGCCGGGCGGTGCCGGGGGCGGAGGCGGCGCTGCACCGGTTGGCCGCGCTGCCCGCGGACGCGCCCTGGTCGGAGACCGTGGCCGAGCACATGGCGCTGCACCAGGCGCTCATCGAGGCCGTCGGCAGCCCCCGGCTGGAGCGGCTCTACGGCGTGCTGGCCGCCGAGACGCGGCTCGGGCTGGTGCGCCTGCGCGAGGTGTACAAGGATCGGGACGTACTGGTCAGCGAACACCGCGAACTGCTCGACGCCATCGCGAACGGGCCGGAGGAGGCCGCCAGGGCCGCGGTCGAGGCCCATCTCGGCCACTCCTGGGGCGGCGACGGCCGGGTGCGCGGGCACCTTTGAGCGCGAACCCTTGCGGGACCGGCCGGTAACTCGCAAGAATCGCGGCCATGCACGGCAATCCGATGCCGGACTCCTACGTGTACGTCACGGAAGAGGGCGTCACTCGTCACTATGCGGACGGTAGCGTCGAAGCCCTCGCGTGGGAGGACGTGGTGGAGGTCCGTGTCGTCACCGAAACCGGGGAAGACGTCCACTACATCCTGCTCGACCGCGAGGGAGAGAACTGCGTCGTGCCGCGTTCGGCCACCGACGCCACGTTTCTGGCCCGCCTGCGGTACCTGCCCGACTTCGACCTCGACCGGCTGACCCTGGCCGCCGACTCGGCGCACGACGGCGTGGTGGTCGTCTGGCGCAGCCCCGACCCGCCGTCGGCGCTGCCCGACCTCGAGTACGACTAGCCGCGCCGGGCTGCTTCACATAACGGCAACCTGCGGAAATGTCGCAGTAAATACCCCATTTCACCTCTTGAACTGCTGCCACTTGTGGACCGTTCCGTCAAGCCCTCGGAGGGCCTGACAATCGTCCGAATGTGGACAATTGCCGGTATTCCTCATGCCGGAATCGATCTTTACTCTTTAGTGGGGGCCGCCGCCCTTGTTGTGCGTGGGACTTGTCAACCCATGTGGCTCAAGGAACGTCCAGTTATCGCGGTGCACAGAGTTGTCAGGGTGGTGCTATGAGGGTGGGGACTGGGGAGTCCGTCGTCGTGCTCCTCGAGGCCGTGCCGCGCCGCGCGTCGAGCATCTGGACGCGTGCGTACTTACGGCTCCTGTTATCCGGGGACACGGTGTGCGCGCTGCTCGCATGCGTCTGCGTGCTGGGCCTGCGGCTGATCGCCGGCGCGTACGTCCCGCTGGTCGAGTTCCTGCTGGGACTCGGCCTCGTCATCGCCTGGCCCGTCGCGCTGATGATGGGCGGCGCGTATCGCCAGCGCGCCAACGGCGAGGGAACGGAGGAGTTCAAGGCCGTCTTCAACGGCGGCGCCGGGCTGATGGCGACCGTGGCCATCACGGCCTACGCCACGCAGGCCGCCATCGCGCGCAGCTTCGTGATGGCGATGTTGCCGCTGGCCCTGCTCACGACGTTGTACTACCGCTACCGCATGCGCAAGCGGCTCCACCGGAGGAGAGCGGTGGGCGACTACATGCGCCAGGTGATCGCGGTCGGGCACCGGGAGTCGATTCTCGACCTGGTGGTGCAGTTCCGGCGGCAGCCGTACCACGGCATGCGGGTGGTGGGCGCGTGCCTGCCCGACGGCTCCATCGACGTGGACCTCGACGGCATCCCGGTGCTGGGCTCGTTCGGCGACGTGGCCGGGGTGGTCGAGCGGGAGCGGGCCGACGCGGTGGCGGTGCTGGCCTGCCCGGAACTGGACGGCGCGGCGCTGCGCCGGCTGGCCTGGAGCCTGGAGAGCGCGCGTACGGACCTGTTCGTGGCCCCCGCGCTCCTCGACGTGGCCGGGCCGCGGATCAGCATCAAGCCGGTCGCGGGGATGCCGCTGCTACATGTGGAGCATCCCGAGTTCGACGGCATGCGCGGATTCGTGAAAAGCGTGTTCGACCGGGTGGTGGCCGGGCTGGCGCTGCTGGTGCTGGCACTGCCGCTGCTGGGGATAGCGCTGCTGATCCGCCTGACGAGCCCGGGGCCGGCGTTCTTTTACCAGACAAGAGTCGGCAAAAGCGGCAAAGAGTTCCGTGTTTTCAAATACCGGACAATGGTGGTGGACGCCGAACGGCTCAAGGGCGCGCTGCTGGAGGCGAACGAGTTCGACGGAGTGCTGTTCAAGATTAGGAACGATCCAAGGATCACCCGGGTCGGCGCCTTCCTGCGCAAGTACTCCCTCGACGAGCTCCCCCAGCTCCTGAACGTCCTGCGCGGCGAGATGTCCCTCGTCGGCCCGCGTCCGCCGCTGCCGGAAGAGGTGGCCGCCTACGGGGCCGACGTCCGCCGCCGCCTGATGGTCAAGCCGGGCATGACCGGGTTGTGGCAGGTCAGCGGGCGCTCCGACCTGACGTGGGAGGAGTCGGTCCGCCTCGACCTGAGGTACGTGGAGAACTGGTCGCTCATCCTCGACCTGCAGATCCTGTGGAAGACCTGGTCCGTCGTCACCCGTGGAGAAGGGGCGTACTAGAGGTGAAGGCACTCGTGCTCGCCGGAGGGGCGGGCACCCGGTTGCGGCCCATCACGCACACCTCGGCCAAGCAACTGGTCCCGGTCGCGAACAAACCGGTCCTGTTCTACGGGCTGGAGGCCATCGCGGAGGCGGGGATCGAGGAGCTCGGCCTGGTGGTGGGGGACACGCACGCGGAGATCGAGGCGGCCGTGGGGGACGGCTCGGCGTTCGGGCTCCAGGTGACGTACCTGCGCCAGGAGGCCCCGCTCGGGCTGGCCCACGGCGTGCTGATCGCCCGCGACTACCTGGGCGACGACGACTTCGTCATGTACCTGGGTGACAACTTCGTCGTGGGCGGCATCAGCGACCTGGTGAACAGGTTCGCCGAGGAGCGGCCGGCCGCCCAGATCCTGCTGACCGAGGTCGGCGACCCGCGCCAGTTCGGCGTGGCCGAACTCGACGCCGAGGGACGCGTGATCGGCCTGGAGGAGAAGCCCGAGCGGCCCAAGAGCGATCTGGCGCTGGTCGGCGTCTACCTGTTCAGCCCGGCCGTGCACGCGGCGGTGGCGGAGCTCAAACCGTCGTGGCGGGGCGAGCTGGAGATCACCGACGCGATCCAGTGGCTGATCGAGTCGGGCCGGCGCGTCGAGTCGTCGGTGATCTCGGGCTACTGGAAGGACACCGGCAACGTCACCGACATGCTGGAGGTCAACCGGCTCGTGCTGGAGTCGGTCGAGCCCAGGATCGAGGGGCGGGTGGACGCGGCCAGCGAGCTCATCGGCCGCGTCGCGATCGAGCCGGGCGCGGTGGTCGAACGCTCGCGCGTGGTCGGCCCGGCGATCATCGGCGGCGGCGCCCGGATCCAGGACAGCTACGTGGGCCCGTACACCTCCATCGGCGCCTCCTGCGCCATCACGGGCAGCGAGATCGAGTACTCGATCGTGCTGCCCAGAGCCTCGATCGCCGGCGTCGGCCGGATCGAGTCCTCGCTGATCGGACATGACGTCGAGGTCACCCCGGCGCCCAACACGCCCAGAGCCCACCGTCTCGTACTGGGCGATCACAGCAAGGTACAGATCAGTTCATGACAAGAATTCTGGTGACGGGTGGCGCGGGATTCATCGGCTCCCACTTCGTCCGGAACCTCCACGACGCGCACGTCACCGTCCTGGACAAGCTGACGTACGCGGGCGACCGCGCCAACCTCGAAGGCGCGCCCCACGAGTTCGTGCACGGGGACATCTGCGACGCCGACCTGCTCGCGCGCGTGGTGCCCGGCCACGACCTCGTGGTCAACTTCGCCGCCGAGTCCCACGTGGACCGCTCGATCGAGGGCCCGGCCGCGTTCATGCGCACCAACGCGCTCGGCACCCAGACGCTGCTGCAGGCGTGCCTGGAGGCCGGGGTGCCGAAGGTGGTGCAGGTCTCGACCGACGAGGTGTACGGCTCCATCGACATCGGCTCGTGGGACGAGGCCGCCCCGGTGCGGCCCCGGTCGCCGTACGCGGCCTCGAAGGCGAGCGGCGACCTGATCGCCCGCGCCTACGCGGTCACGTACGGGATGAACGTCTCGATCACCCGGTGCGGCAACAACTACGGGCCCCGGCAGTACCCCGAGAAGCTCATCCCGCTGTTCGTCACGAACCTGCTGCGCGGCAGGAAGGTGCCGCTGTACGGGGACGGCGGCAACGTACGGGACTGGATCCACGTCGAGGACCACTGCGCGGGCATCCGCCTGGTCGCCGAGCGGGGCGGCCCCGGCGAGGTCTACCACATCGCGGGCACGGCCGAGCTGACCAACAAGGAGCTCACCACCCGCCTGCTCGAAGCCTGCGGCCGGGGCTGGGACATGGTCGAGTACGTCGCCGACCGCAAGGGCCACGACCGCAGGTACTCGCTGGACGACTCCAAGCTGCGGGCACTCGGCTACCGGCCGGAGATCCCGTTCGAGCAGGGGCTCAAGGACACGGTCCGCTGGTACGCCGAGCACCGGGACCGGTGGCGGAGTTGACCTTCCCTTCAGGCCGGGAGGCCGCATGAGGTGGCTCGTCACGGGGGCCGGCGGCATGCTGGCCGCCGACGTCCTCGACCGGACCGCGCTGACCGGCGAGCCGGTGCTCGCGCTCGGCCGGGCCGAACTGGACGTGTGCGACCGGCGCGCGGTGCGCGACTTCGTCTCCGCCTACCGCCCCGGGGTGGTGCTGAACTGCGCCGCCTGGACGGCGGTGGACGACGCCGAGACGCACGAGGCCGAGGCGCTGGCGGTCAACGGGCAGGCCGCGCGCTGGCTGGCCGAGGCGTGCGACCGGGTGGGGGCCCGGCTCGTGCACGTCTCGACCGACTACGTCTTCGACGGGGCGGCCGGGCCGCCGTACGCGGAGCACGCGCCGACCGGCCCGCTGAACGCCTACGGCAGGACCAAGCTGGCGGGCGAGCGCGCGGTGCTGGAGCACGGCCACTACGTGGTGCGCACCGCCTGGCTGTACGGCGCGCACGGCGCGAACTTCGCCACCACCATGATCAGGCTGGCCGGGGAGCGGCCCGCCGTGGACGTGGTGGACGACCAGCACGGCCAGCCCACCTGGACCGCCGACCTGGCCGACTACCTGGTCCGGCTGGCGGGCTCGGACCTGCCGCCCGGCGTCTACCACGGCACCAGCGCCGGCGAGACGACCTGGTGCGGGTTCGCCAAGGAGATCTTCACGCTGCTGGGCGCGGACCCGGAGCGGGTGCGGCCGGTGCCCGCGTCGGCCTTCCCCCGCCCGGCCCGGCGGCCGGCCAACAGCGTGCTGGCGCACACCCGGTGGGAGCCGATCCGGCACTGGCGCGCGGCGCTGCACGCGGCCTGGCCCGTCCTGGCGAGGAGCCCCCAGTGCAGCCCCGCCTAGCCCGCCCGGCGCAGCGTGGCGTAGAGGTCCTGGCAGGCCCGGTGGTCGGGCAGCAGCCCGGCGCCGAGCGCCTCCTCCAGGGTGGGGGCCTTGGCGTCCTTGTCCGACAGCACGGGCCGCACGCCGGCCGGCCACGCGATCCCGAGCGCCGGGTCGAGCGGGTGCACGGCGTGCTCCCGGGCCGGCGCGTACGGCTCGGAGCACAGGTAGAGCACCGTGGCCCGCTCGCTGAGCGCCATGAAGGCGTGCCCGAGGCCCTCGGAGACCAGCACGGCGCTCCTGGTCACGTCGTCCAGCGGCACGGCCTCCCACCGGCCGAAGCCGGGCGATCCGGCCCGGAGGTCCACGACGACGTCGAGGATGCTGCCGGACACGCACATCACGTACTTGGCCTGTCCGGGCGGCACGTCCGCGAAGTGCACGCCGCGCAGCACGCCGCGGGCCGAGACGGAGCAGTTGACCTGGGCCAGGTCGAACCGCCGTCCGGGAAGGGCGTCGGCGCGGAAGGCCTCGAAGAACGAGCCGCGGGGGTCGGCGTGGACGGGCGGCGTGTGGCGCCAGGCGCCATCGATGCCGAGGGGATCCATGGGCTGACAGTAACGACAGCACCGGCCCCCGCGAAATATCAATCTGTTGGAGCGTGCGAATGATGACTTGCCGGTTATGCGGATCGACCGACCTCGCCGGTGTGGTGGACCTGGGGGCGACTCCGCCCTGCGAACGGATCCTCACCGCCGAGCAGCTCGACGAGCCCGAGGTGACCTACCCGCTGCACCTGCGCGTGTGCACGTCGTGCTGGCTCGCGCAGATCCCGCCGCTGATCACCCCCGAGGAGACCTTCACGGACTACGCCTACTTCTCCTCCTACTCGGCCTCCTGGGTCGAGCACGCCCGCGCCTTCGTGGCGGGGCTCGACCTGCGGCCGGACTCGTTCGTGGTCGAGGTGGCCAGCAACGACGGCTACCTGCTGCGGCACGTGGTGGACCGGGGGGTGCGCTGCCTGGGCGTCGAGCCGTCGGTGAACGTCGGCCAGGCCGCCAGGGACCGCGGCGTGCCCACGGTGACGGCGTTCCTGACGCCCGAGAGCGCGCGGGCGGTCGTGCGGGAGCACGGCAAGGCCGACTACGTGGTGGCCAACAACGTCTACGCGCACATCCCCGACGTGATCGGCTTCACCGAGGGGCTGCGCACCCTGGTCGCCGACGACGGGCTGGTCTCCGTCGAGGTGCAGCACCTGCTCACGCTGATGCAGCTCAACCAGTACGACACGATCTACCACGAGCACTTCCAGTACTACACGGTCGCCTCCGCGCAGCGGGCGCTGGCCGGTGGCGGGCTGACGCTGGTGGACGTGGAGCTGCTGACCACCCACGGCGGCTCGATCCGGTTGTGGGCGGCGCCGTCCGGCGTCCCGTCCCCGCGGGTGGCCGACGTGCTGGCCATGGAGAAGGCCGCCGGGCTGCACGACATCTCCGGCTACATCCACTTCACCGAGCGGGTGGCCAAGGTCCGGCGCGACCTGCTGAGCTTCCTGGTCAGCACAGTCGAGGACGGCGCCACGGTGGTCGGGTACGGGGCCCCGGGCAAGGGCAACACGCTGCTCAACCACTGCGGGGTGCGGCCGGACCTGCTGCCGTACACGGTGGACCGCAACCCGTACAAGCACGGCAGGTTCACGCCGGGCGCGCGCATCCCGATCTTCCCGCCCGAGCGCATCGCCGCCGACCGGCCGGACTACGTGCTCGTCCTGCCGTGGAACCTGCGTGACGAGCTGATCGACCAGCTCTCCTACATCCGCGACTGGGGTGGCCGGCTGGTCTTCCCCATCCCCACTCTGGAGGTCGTGTGAAGGTCGTCCTCTTCTGCGGCGGCTACGGCACCCGGATGCGCACGGGCGCTCCCGGCGACGCTCCCAAACCGATGCAGCTCGTCGGGCCCAGGCCGCTGATCTGGCATGTCATGCGCTACTACGCGCACTTCGGGCACAAGGAGTTCGTGCTCTGCCTCGGTTACGGGGCCGAGCAGATCAAGGACTTCTTCCTCAGGTACGAGGAGACCGCCTCCAACGACTTCGTGCTGCGCGGCGGCGGCGTCGAGCTGCTGGCCACCGACATCTCCGACTGGACGATCTCGTTCATCCACACGGGCGTCGAGTCGTCGATCGGGGAGCGGCTGCGCCGGGTCCGCGACCACCTCCAGGGCGACGAGATGTTCCTGGCCAACTACGCCGACGTGCTCACCGACGCGCCGCTGCCGGAGATCATCACGAGGTTCGAGACGTCGGAGGCCGGGGGCGCGCTGATGGCCGTGCCGCCGCCCGGCACCTTCCACTGCGTGGAGATCGCCGAGGACGGCCTGGTCGGGCAGATCACCGCCGTCACCGAGATGCCGTTATGGGTCAACGGCGGATATTTCGTCTTACGCCAGGAGATCTTCGATCACATCCCGGAGAACGGCGACCTGCTCGTGGACGGTTGCAAGGAACTGGCCAAGCGCGGCCGGCTGATGGCCTACCCCTACCGCGGCTACTGGCGGCCCACCGACACCGTCAACCAGCGCCTGGAACTGGACCGCGCCTACTCGCGCGGCCACCGCCCGTGGGCCCTGTGGGAGCACGCGTGAACCGGCTCTACCCCAGCGGCCTGCGCCGGGTGGCCCTGCTCGCCGCGCACTGCGACGACCTCGCCATCGGCGCGGGCGCGACCCTCCTGGTGATGTGCACCTCCCACCCCGGCCTCCAGGTGGACGCGCTGGTGCTCTCCGGGGGCGGGACCGCCCGCGAGGAGGAGGAGCACAACGCGCTCGCCGCCTTCTGCCCCGGCGCCGACCTGCGGCTGACCGTGGGCAAACTGCCCGACGGCCGGCTGCCGGCCCACTGGGACGACGCCAAGAACGCGGTCGAGGAACTGCGGATGCGCACCGAGCCGGACCTGATCCTCGCCCCGCAGGCCGGCGACGCGCACCAGGACCACCGCGGCCTGGCGCGGCTGGTGCCCACCGCCTTCCGCGACCACCTCACGCTCGGCTACGAGATCCTCAAGTGGGACGGCGACCTCGGCCGGCCCAACGCGTACCAGCCGCTCGACCTCGCGCTGGCCGAGCGCAAGATCTCCCTGCTCTGGGAGCACTACCCCTCCCAGAGACACCGCCCCTGGTTCGACAGGGAGGCGTTCCTCGGGCTGGCCAGGATCCGCGGCATCGAGTGTCACGCACGTTACGCCGAGGCGTTCTACCTGCCCAAACTCGCTCTAGATCTAGCTGGAGGCTGATCGCACATGCGTGTCTTACTCACGGGGCACCAGGGCTACCTCGGCACGGTCATGGCCCCCATGCTCGCCAAGGCCGGCCACGAGGTGGTGGGCCTGGACTCGGGGCTCTTCGCCGCGTGCGTGCTCGGCCCCGCGCCGGACGAGCCGCGGGGACACCGCGTCGACCTGCGCGACGTACCGGCGGATCTGCTGGAGGGCATCGACGCGGTGATCCACCTGGCCGCGCTCTCGAACGACCCGCTCGGCGCCCTCGCGCCCGAGCTGACCTACGACATCAACCACCACGCCTCCGTACGGCTGGCCCGGCTCGCCAAGGAGGCGGGCGTGCGCCGCTTCCTGTACGCCTCCACCTGCTCCGTGTACGGGGCCTCCGGCGGCGACGACCTGCTCGACGAGGACGCCCCGCTGCGGCCCGTCACCCCGTACGCCGAGTCGAAGGTGCGCGTCGAGGACGAGCTGGTCGAGCTGGCCGACGCCGGCTTCACGCCGGTGTTCCTGCGCAACGCGACCGCGTTCGGGTTCTCGCCCCGGCTGCGGGCCGACATCGTGCTGAACAACCTCGTCGGCCACGCCCACCTGACCGGGCAGGTCCGGGTGCTCTCGGACGGCACCCCGTGGCGGCCCCTGGTGCACGTCGCCGACATCGCCGACGCGTTCCTGGCCGCGCTCACCGCGCCGCGCGAGGCCGTGCACGCCAGGGCGTTCAACGTGGGCGGCGAGATGAACAACCTGACCGTGGCCGAGATCGCCGAGCACGTCGTGGAGGCGGTGCCCGGCTCGGAGCTGCTGATCACCGGTGAGACCGGCGCCGACCCGCGCTCCTACCGGGTCTCCTTCACCCGCATCCGCGAGGCGCTGCCCGGCTACCACGCCCGCTGGACGGTGAAGGCGGGCGCCGTCGAGCTGGCCGACGCCTACCGCTACCACGGGCTGACCGCCGACGACTTCCGGCAGCGCTACACCCGGCTGGCCTGGCTGGCCGACCGGCGTACGGACGGGACCGTCTCCGAGGAGCTGCGCACGTGACCGGGGAGGAGATGCACGCCCTGGTGGAGCGGCTCTACCCGCTGTGCCGCTCCATCACGGGCGACGGCGTGCGCGCCACCCTGGACGTCGTCGGGGAACTGCTGGAGCTGGCGGTGCACGAGGTGCCGACCGGGACGCGGGTGCTCGACTGGACGATCCCCCAGGAGTGGAACATCCGCGACGCCTACGTCAAGGATCCGGCGGGCCGCCGGGTGGTGGACTTCGAACGCTCCAACCTGCACGTCGTGGGCTACAGCGTGCCGGTGTCGGCGACCATGACCCTGGAGGAGCTGCGGCCCCGCCTGCACACGCTGCCCGGGCAGCCGGGGCTGGTGCCGTACCGGACCTCGTACTACGCCGAGACGTGGGGGTTCTGCCTGAGCCAGGACACGCTCGACGGGATGGGCGAAGGGCCGTACGAGGTGGTGATCGACTCGACGCTGTCCGACGGGCACCTGACCTACGCCGAGCACGTCGTGCCGGGGCGCACCGACGACGAGGTGCTGATCTCGTGCCACGTCTGTCACCCGTCGCTGGCCAACGACAACCTGGCCGGGATCGCCGTCGCCACCGCCCTGGCCGCCGGGCTGGCGCGCGGGCCGCGCCCGCGTCACACCTACCGGTTCCTGTTCGCGCCCGGCACGATCGGCGCGATCACGTGGCTGGCGCGCAACCGGGAGCGGGCCGGGCGGGTCCGGCACGGGCTCACGCTGGCCTGCGCGGGCGACCGGGGCGGGCTGACGTACAAACGCAGCAGGCGCGGCGACGCGCCCATCGACAGGGTGATGGCGCACGTGCTGCGCGAGCGGCCGCACACGATCGTGGACTTCTCGCCGTACGGCTACGACGAGCGGCAGTTCTGCTCGCCCGGCTTCGACCTGCCGGTCGGCAGCCTGACCAGGACGCCGTACGCGGGCTACCCCGAGTACCACACCTCCGGTGACGACCTGGACTTCGTCTCGCCGCGGGCCATGGCCGACACCCTGGACGCGCTGCGGTCGGCGGTCGAGGTGCTGGAGCAGGACGGCCGTTACGAGAACCTCAGCCCGTACGGCGAGCCGCAACTCGGCAGGCGCGGCCTGTACGGATCTCTCGGCGGCCGGAGTGACACGAAACAAGCGCAAATGGCGATGTTATGGGTGTTGAACCTGTCCGACGGCGAGCACAGCCTGCTGGACGTCGCCGGCCGGTCGGGCCTGCCCTTCCGCGCGGTCGCCGAGGCGTCCGCCGCGCTGGAGGCCGCGGGCCTGCTCAAACGGGTGGGAGAGGGCGGATGAATCTGCGGGTGGGGGACCTCGTCGAGGTGCGGAGCGCGGCGGAGATCCTGGCGACGCTGGACGAGCGGGGCGAACTGGACGACCTCCCGTTCATGCCGGAGATGCTGGCCTTCTGCGGGCGGCGGATGACCGTGCACAAGGTCGCGCACAAGCTGTGCGACACGATCAGCCGCAGCGGCATGCGGCGCATGGACGACGCGGTGCACCTGACCGGCGCGCGGTGCGACGGCGGCGGCCACGGCGGCTGCCAGACCGCCTGCTCGCTGTACTGGAAGTCGGCCTGGCTCAAACGGGTCGAGCCCGGCGAGCCGGCGGCCCCGGCGATCCCGGAGGAGCGGCTGCTGAAACTGCTGGACGCCAACACCCGCAAGGGCCCGGACGGCTACGCCTGCCAGGCCACCGAGCTGCTCCGGGCCGCGCCCACCTGCCTGCCCTTCCGCGACCTCGGCCAGTACGTCACCGACGTGCGCAGCGGCAACGTGGGCGTGGCCCAGACCGTCCGCACGTTCCTGGTGGGCCTGTTCAACCGCTTCCAGGACGTCAGCAGGAAGCGCCTGCCGCGCCCCCTGTGGATCCGGCGCGGGCTGCGCTGGGGCTTCATCGAGGGCCGGGCCGGCAAGGTCACGCCGACGGCCACGCTCGGCCTGCGGCCCGGCGAGCTGGTCCGGATCAGGTCCAAGGACGAGATCCTCGACACGCTCAACGACGACCTGCTCAACCGCGGGATGGGCTTCGAGGAGGAGATGGCGCGCTACTGCGGCAGGACCGCCCGCGTCCGGGCCAGGGTCGAGCGCTGCCTGGATGAGAAGACCGGCCGGATGCTCACCATGAAGAGCCCGTGCATCATCCTCGACGACCTCGTCTGCGAGGGCGTCTACAACGCCAACTGCCCGCGCGAGTTCGTGCCGTTCTGGCGGGAGATCTGGCTGGAGAGGGTCGAGAGTCCGTGAGCGAGGTCGGCGACATCGGCCGTAAGGCCGGTCGTGGCCTGCGCTGGAGCCTGCTGGGCAACCTGGTGATGAAGGCGGGCTCGTTCGTGATGAGCCTGATCCTGGCCAGGCTGCTGGTGCCGGAGGACTTCGGCGTGTTCGCGATCGCGCTGGCGGCCACCCAGTTCGTCATCTACATCAACGACGCCGGGGTGATCGCGGCGACCGTGCAGTGGCGGGGCCGGCTGGAGGAGATCGCGCCCACCGCCACCGTCGTGGCGATCCTGTCCAGCGTCGCCCTCTACGCGCTGTTCTGGGTGATCGCCCCGTTCTACGCGCGGCTGGCCGGGAGCGAGGACGCCATCTGGGTGATCCGCATCCTCATGGCCACCAACCTCGTCTACGGGCTGACCGCGGTGCGCAGCGCCGCGCTCATGCGCCGCTTCGAGCAGGACAAGCTGGCCTGGGCCAACCTGGCCGGGTTCGTGGCCAACGCCTCCGTCTCCATCACCCTGGCCGCGAACGGCGCCGGGGCCTACAGCTTCGCCTGGGGGCAGCTCAGCGGGGGTGTGCTGACCGGGGTGCTGGTGGTGGTGCTGGCCCGGGTCCGGATCGAACTGGGCTTCGACCGCGTGCAGGCCGCGCGGCTGCTGCGCTTCGGGCTGCCGCTCTGCGTCAGCCTCGGCATCGAGGGCCTGCTGCTCAACGTGGACTCCGTCATCGTCGGCGACGTGCTCGGGCCGGTCTGGCTGGGCTTCTACCTGCTCGCCTTCAACATCTCGAGCTGGGTGCCCGGCCTGGTCGGCACCGCCGTCCGGTACGTCGCGCTGCCCAGCTTCGCGCGCCTGGCCGAGGAGGGCGCCGAGTCGATGCGGGAGGGCGTGCGGCGGGCCGTCCCGCTGCTGGCCGGCATGGTGCTGCCGATCGCCGTGCTGATGGGTACGCTCGCCCCGTCGGTCGTGGAGTTCCTGTACGGCCCGTCCTGGCTGCCCGCGGCCCAGGTGCTGCGCTTCCTGGCGATCGTGATGGCCGTGCGCATGCTGACGCTGCTCATCACCGACATCCTGGCCGCGCTCGGCCGGACGAAGGCGACCATGTGGGTCAACCTGTGCTGGGCCGTCGCGCTGGTGCCCGCGCTGCTGCTGGGGGCGCGGCTCGACGGCATCCAGGGCGCCGCCATGGCGCACGCGGTCATCGCCGTGGTCGTGGCGCTGCCGCTGCTGGCCGTGGCCCTGAACCGGTCGGGGGTGCCCGTGGGGCTGGTCGGCGCGGGGCTGGTCAGGCCGCTGGTGGGGGCGGTGCCGGCGGGCCTCGTCATGGCCGGGCTCGCCGCGGTGGTCGACGGGGCGTTCGCCGAGCTGTGCGTGGCCGGCGGCGGTGGGCTGCTGCTGTTCACGCTCGTCGTGGTGCCGCGCGCCGCGCTGACGCGACTCGTACGCCAAAGGAGGGCGCATGCACCACTCTGAGCTCGTCTCGATCGCGCTGCCCGTGCGCAACGGGGCCGACCGGCTGGCGGCCGTGGTCGGCTCGGTGCTGGCCCAGGACCATCCGCACGTCGAGCTGGTCATCTCCGACAACGCCTCCACGGACGGCACCGAGGAGCTGTGCCGCGACCTGGCCGCCCGCGACCCCAGGATCGTCTACCACCGCCATCCGGAGAACGTCGGCCTGCTCGGCAACTTCCGGCACGCGGCCCGCATCTCGCGCGGGGCCTACATCCGGTGGATCGGCGACGACGACCGGCTGGAGCCCGCGTGCGTCTCGCGGGCGCTGGCCGCCTTCGCCGCCGACGAGCGGCTCGTGCTGGTGACCAACCAGGTCGCCTACACCGGCCCCGACGGGCAGGTCAGCACGGTCCCGTACACCGGTGCGGGGCTGGGCTCCGACGACCCGGTGGAACGTTTCGCCGAGATGCTGCGCCTGCTCAACGAGAGCCCGTACCTGATCGATCCGCTCTACGGCCTGCTGCGGCGCGGGCCCGCGACCGGCATCCCGCGGCGCAACATGCTGCGCGAGGACGAGGTGTTCGCGGCCAAGCTGGCCCTGGCGGGCCCGTGGGCGCACGTCCCCGAGGTGCTCTCGCACCGCAACTGGCGGCTGGAGCGGATCGGCCGCATCGCCCGCCGCCTCGACGTGCCGTCCTGGCAGTCCCGCCTGGCCAACACCCTTCAGTGCAGGGAGCTGCTGAGATGGCTGAGCGAGGCGGAGCTCACCGAGGAGCAGCGGCGGCGGGCACGCGGCGCGGTGCTGCGCATGTACGCCCGACGCCAGCGGCGCACGATCGCCCATCGCGGTCGCAGGCTGCTGGCCATGGCCCGCCTGGTGTAACACGTCCGATGAGCGGAGCGATTTCCCGTTTGCATCGGTACAAAAGTCGACGGGGGCGGAAATAGTGCGCTTCTGGAAGACCATCCTCGGTCTGGCCCGGAAGAAGGTCGTGGGGCCGCCGGTGGTTCTCGCGGCCGTCGGGCTCGCCCTGGCGGCGTACTTCCTGATGCCGGGCCGTTACGTCTCGACCGCCTCCATGGTGCTCACCGTGCCCGCCACCGGCGGCACGCTGGAGACCCAGCCGGCCGGCAAGCCCGGCCTGACCAACCCGCTGCTGCAGTTCAACGACGCGTTGCGGACCACCGCCGGCATCCTGATCCTGGCCACCAACACGGCCGACGTCTACAAGGAGGTCGGCGCGCCGGAGAGCGGGCCCACCTCCGTGACCATCAACGACGGCCGGACCAACGCCGACCTGCTGGGCATCAGCACCAACGGCCCCTTCATCTACATCGAGGTGGAGAGCGACGACCCTGCCACGGTGCGGGAGGTCATGCGCAAGGCGCAGCAGCGGGTGCGGCTGGAGCTGGCCAGGCGGCAGACGGCGCTGGACGCCCCGATCAGCACGCACATCGGGATCATGGACGTGATGCCGCCGTCCGGCCCGAGGGCCGCGCTCGGCGACCGCCTGACGCTCGCGGCCTTCGGCGGCGTGTTCGGCGTGGTCGCCGGGATCGGCGTGGCGTACGGCGTCCAGCGCGTGCGCTGGTCACGGGCCCAGGCCGAGACCGTGCCCGAAGCTGGGCCCCAAGCTGGGCCCCAAGCCGGGCCCCAAGCCGGGCCCCAAGCCGGGCCCCAAGCCGGGCCCCAAGCTGGGCCGGAACAAGGGCTGGAGCGGGAGCCCGAGGTGTGGGCCGAGGTCGTCGCCGAGCAGCCCGGCGCGCGGGGCGGGGCTGGGGAGCCGCCGCCCGCGGCGCTCAACGGCTCCCGGCCGTACCCGACCGTCCCGGGCTTCCCCATGACGGTGGACGAACTGGCCGTGGAGCAGACGGGACCCATCCAGGTGGTCAAGCCCGACGACGAGCCGAAGACCGAGGACGGCGACGGTCAGCTCGACTCGACCACCTGAGCGCACCTCCTGATGGCGGCCTGCCTGACCTCCATCGGGGTGTGCGACTTGGCCGAGATCATCATCCCCACCGCGTCCTGCGGCAGCCGGTCGGCGAAGGCGACGGCGGTGGCCTCGTCCCAGGGCTCGTGGTTGTAGCTCAGGTGGCAGATCGTGGTGTTGATCGGCGGGTCCGCCTTCAGCACCTCGTCCACGAAGACGCCGTACAGGATGAACTCCGAGACGTGCAGCCGCGCGTTGAACTCGTCGAGCCAGTCCCGGCCGGTCACCTGGCTGATCCGCCGTTGCATCGCGCGCACGATCTCCGGGTCCCAGAACGTCAGCGCCGTCACGTAGTCGGGCAGCGGTGGCAACGGGGCCGGTGGCAGGCCGAGCAGTTCGCGGGCCACCTGGTGCCAGATGACGTGCCGCGTCATCCCGGCCGTCACGCCGTTCTCCAGGCGGTACAGGCACAGCCGCCCGTCGCTGGTGAAGGACTCGGCGCTGGTCGGACGGACCAGCACGGCGTCGGAGTCCACGATGAGCAGGGCGTCGGCGTCGATCAGCCCCACCGAGGCGATCTTGACCGTCTGCTGCATCACCCAGCCGCGCAGCGGCGGCCAGGGCCGGCGGTAGTTGACGTACAGGTCGGCCCCCGGCAGCCGCAGGTACCGGCGGGGCAGCAGCTCGGAACGGATCCACACGTGGCAGCGGGGCCCCTCGAACCGGGCGAACGCCGCGCGGTCGCCCGGCGGCACGAACACGTGGTGGATGGTGTCCTCTGAGGTGTACTCGAGCACGGAACGGTGCAGGTCGGCGAACAGCTCGGCGTCTTGGGCGTAGGACGGGGTGATGACCGCCAGCTTGCTCACGAATGACTCCCATCGGGTCCGGTGATCTGGGAGCATCGCGCGATCGCCGCGGACCTGGCCGCCATGGGCGTCTCCGACTTGGCCGAGATCATCATTCCGACCGCGTCGGAGGGCAGCAGGTCGGCGAAGGCGATGGCTCCGGCAGGGTCCAGAGGGGTGCGATCCCACCGGTTGTGACAGATAGAGGTGTTGATCGCGGGCGCGGGCCCGAGCACCTCGTCCACGAACACGCCGTAGACGATGAACTCCGAGACCTGCAGATACGAGATGAAGGCCGAGAGCCAGTCGCGGCCCGTGACCTCGATGATCCGCCGCTGCATCGCCCGGACGACGGCCGGGTCCCAGCACGCCAGCGAGCTGACGTAGTCCGGCAGCGGCAGCGGAGCCGGCCCCAGCAGCCCCAGCAACTCGCGGGCCACCCGGTGCCAGGTGACGTGGTCCGTCATGGCCTCGTGCACGCCGTCGGCCATCCGGAACATGCACACCTGGCCGTCCTGGATGAACTGGTCCGGCGTGACCTCGCGGACCAGGACGACGTCGGAGTCGGCGACCAGCACCACCTTCGCGTCGAGCCGGGCCGTCACCGCGACCTTCACCGCCTGCTGCGCCACCCAGCCGCGCAGCGGCGGCCACGGGCGCACGGGATCGATCCACACGCCGGCGAACGGCGCCCGCACGATGCGCCGGGGCAGGATCTCGGCGTAGGTCCAGATCCGGCAGCGGGGGCCCGCGTACCCGGCGAACAGGCGGCGGTCGGAGCCGGGCACGACCACGTGGTGCACGGTGTCGTCCGAGGTGTGGTCGAGGACGGAACGGTGCAGGTGGGCGAAGAGCTCGGCGTCGGGCGCGTACGTGGGCGTGACGACGGCCAATGCGCTCATGAAAAGTGATCTCCGTCCCCGCGCCGGGTGATGGACGCCCCTCGTACTCCATATCGGACGGCAATAGGGGGTGTTACACGGTTTTGTGTAACGCTCCACCCCGTTCCCGGCGACATGTATGAGGCAGGACTCGCGAGGGAGGGCGCGTGGATTTCTGGGCGACGATCCTCGTCCTGTTACGGCGGTGGTACGTCGCCCTGCCCGCCTTCCTCGCGGCCGTCGCCACGGCCTTCTACTCCTACTCCACGATCCCGGTCACCTACACCACGACCGCCGTCCTGCTGCTGACCGCGCCGCCCGGCGGCGGCACCCTGCCGCCCGACCCCGACCAGCCCGCCCCCAGGGTCAACCCGCTGCTGAACTTCGACCACGGGCTCGACGTGGCCGCCTCCATCCTGATCAGCGTCATGAGCACGCCGGACATGGTGGCCGAGATGGGCGTCACGAGCGAGGGCCCCACCTCGTACGCGGTGACGAACGGCACCAACAACCTGGAGTCGCTGGCCACGGGACCGCTGGTGTTCGTCGAGGGGGAGGGCCAGACGCCGGAGGAGGCGACCCGGATCGCGCGCAAGGCCATCGACCAGGTCAAGGAGGAGCTGGACGTGCGCCAGCGGCAGGTGCAGGCGCCCGAGGGGACGTACATCACGATCAGCGAGGCCGTGCCGCCGACCACGCCGGGCCCGCAGCAGGGCAGGAAGCTGCGCTCGGCCGCCGCGGCCCTCGGCCTGGGGGTGATCGCGTCCCTGTGCGCGTCGTTCGCCGCCGAGAGCCTCTCGGGGCCGCTGCGCGCCCGCCTGGCGGGACCGCTCGGGCGGGCCGGGAGGCGCCTGCGGCGACGGCCACCGGACGGAGCCGGGGCCGGGCGGCCGGAGCAAGACCCGGTCCCGGTCTCCTCCGGTTCTTCCGGCGCCTCCGGTTCTTCCGGCAGGACGGGTAGCTAGGCGGTGGCCGCCGACACGGCCCCGGGCCCGCCGCCGCCCGGACGCGCCGGCACGGTCGCGGGCATGTCGCCGCCCGGACGCGCCGACGGCGCCACGGTCGCCGCGGTGTTCGCCGCCGTGCTGCTGATCGTGCCCGCCCGGCTGGTGCTGAAGGGCCTGCCGCTCTCGCTCACCCCGGCCAACGTGGTGAGCCTGGGCGCGGCCGTCCTGTGGTTGTGCGCGCAGTTCACGCTCACGCTGGGGGCGGCCAAGGGGCGCAACCCCGTGCGTACGGCGCTGTTCGCGTACCTCACCTCGATGGTGGCCACCTACGGGTTCTCCACCTGGGGTTACCTGGACTCCGACGAGCTGAACCTGAGCGACCACGCGTTCGTCCTGGTGATCGCCCTGGTCGGCATCGCGCTGGCGGTCTGCGACGGCGTGCGTGACCGGCGGCGGCTGGACTTCCTGCTCCAGACGCTGGTCGTCGGCGGCGCGGTGATCTCCGTGATCGCGGCCGCGCAGTTCCTGCTGTCGTTCGACCTGACCCGGTTCCTGGAGCTGCCCATCCTGCGCTACAGCAGCGAGGGCGACTCGTTCGTGCTGGAACGGGCCGACCTGCGCCGGGTGGCCGCGACCACCGGGCACCCGATCGAGTTCGGCGTCACCTGCGCCGTCCTGCTGCCGCTGGCCGCGCACTACGCCACCCAGGCCCGCATGCGCGGCGAGCCGGCGCTGCGCTGGTGGGTGTGCACCGCGCTGATCGGGTGCGGCCTGATGTTCTCCGTGTCACGCTCGGCCATGCTGAGCCTGGCCGCGGTGGGTGCGGTGCTGTTCGCGGGCTGGTCGTGGCGGCGGCGCGGGTACACGCTGCTGGTCGCCGCCGGATTCCTCGTCGTGATCAGGATCACCGTGCCGGGCCTGCTCGGGGCCATCACCGGGCTGTTCTCCAACCTCGGTCACGACGAGAGCATCCAGTACCGGACGCACGACTACGCCGTCGCGGCCCAGCAGATCGGCCGGCACTTCTGGCTCGGCCGCGGCCTGGGCACCTGGTACGCCCCCAAACACCAGATCTTCGACAACCAGTACATCCTGTCCATGGTCGAGACCGGTCTGTTCGGCACCGTCACCTTCGCCGCGATCTTCGCGACGGCCTGCTACGCCGCGCTGCGCGCCCGGCACCTCAGCGCCGACCCCGGCGACCGCGACCTCGGCCTGACCCTGGCCGCCGTGCTGATCGTGCCGCTCGTCGGGTCGTTCACCTTCGACCTGCTGTCCTTCCACACCGCGACCGGCCTGGCGTTCGTGCTGGTCGGCTCGGCGGGCGCGCTGCTGCGCGCCGCCCGCGCGGAGCGGGCGGCGGCCGGTCAGCCCTCTCCCGCGCAGGCCAGCGGGCCGACGATCGAGGTGACCCGATAGTTCGCGTCGATGGTGACCAGCTCGTTGCCGGCCCACTCCGTCCTGCGGCACTCGGAGTCGACCGGCCCGTACACCCACGACCTGTCGACCAGCTTGTTGCCGCGTACGACCTGCCTGCCGCGCGCGTTGCGCACCTGGATGCTGTACGTCCCGCCCATGACGAGGTTGTCGGTGACCACGACGTCCTCCGACTTCTCGTCCACCAGGAAGATCGGCGCGGTGATGTCCTTCGCCTCCCGCTGGTCCACGGTGTTGTGGTGGAACAGCAGGCCCTTGCCGCCGTTGTAGGCCTGGATGCCGTCGGAGTGGTCGCCCGGCCGCGAGCAGAGCTTGACGTAAGAGTCGCGGATCTCCACGTCGTCGCCCGAGACGCGGAAGCCGTCGCTGTGCCCCTGCACCAGCACCCTGGTCGCCCGGTACTTGTCCTGGCCGATCCCGGGCAGCGGCTCGCACTTGGCCGTGGTGCCCACCGTGGAGTCGGTGATCGTGAACCGGAACGACTGCGGGCCGTCGGCGTTGATCACGTCGCCGTCGATCACGCTGTTCCTGACCGTCACGTCGTCGGCGTGGATGAGCAGGTGGCCGGGGATGTGCACGCCGTCCAGCACGGCCCCGGCGGTGCGCACGCGGAAGGCGACGTTCTCCGTGTCGAGCTGGACCGGCTTCAACGGGAGCCCGCGCGGCGCGCCCGTGCAGGCGGGCGTCGGATGGTCGGGACAGGACGAGCCGTCGGGCCGGACGATGGCGGGCGGCGGGGACGTCGTCCGGGTGGGCGGCGGCGGGCCGGGCGGCGGCGCGGCCTGGCAGGCCACCGGCGCCATCGCGGCCAGGAGGAGCAGGAGAACACGTCCGCGCATCGCCGCCACCTCTCAGGCGCTTTCTCGGACGCCGAGCCGGGGCAGCAGTTCGGCCCAGGACCCCGCGTCGAGATCGCGCCGGCTCACCTCCGTCGCCGCGAGCGGCCAGGCGATCCGCAGGTCCGGGTCGTCGTGGCGGACCGCGAGGTCCTCGCCCGGATCGTGCTCCCTGTCGATGCGGTAACACGTGTCGGCCGTCTCGGTCAGCGCCTGGAAGCCGTGCAGCAGGCCGGGAGGCACGTAGAGGGTGACGAAGTCCTCGTCGTCGAGGCGCACCGCCATGCTGCGGCCGAACGTGGGCGAGTGCGGCCTGGCGTCCACCAGCACGTCGTGGACGGCCCCGCGGGCGCAGCGCACCAGCTTGGCCTCGCCCTGGCCGGAGCGCCCGTGCAGGCCCCGGATCACGCCGCGGCGCGACCTGGACTGGCTGTCCTGGATGAACGCGAAGGGGTCCAGGCCCGCGCCGGCGGCCACGGCCGCGTCGAAGGTCCTGGTGAACAGGCCGCGGCCGTCGCGGTGCGGCGCCGGAGTGAACAGCAGCACCCCTTCGAGCTCGCCCTGCTCCACTTTCATGTGTCGTCCTTCCTGGAGGCGGACTGATGAAGCCCGTGGTCAGCGTCGTGATCCCGGCCCACAACGAGGAGGCCGTCGTCTCGGCCGGGCTGGACCTGCTGCTCGACGGCGTCGCGCCGGGCGAGTTCGACGTCGTGGTGGTGGCCAACGGCTGCACCGACGGCACCGCGCGGGCCGCCGCCCGGCCGGGCGTGCGGGTGCTGGAGACGCCGGTCCCGGGCAAGGCCGGCGCGCTGCGCCTGGGCGACGCCGCCTGCCGCGTCTTCCCGCGCGTCTATCTCGACGCCGACGTGCGCCTCGACGCCGGGTCGGTACGCGCGCTGGCCGCGGCGGCGGGCCGGCCGGGCGTGCTGGCCTGCGCGCCCGAACCCGAGTGGGACCTGCGCGGCACCGGCCCCGTGGTGCGGCGGGTGCACCGGGTGCACGACCGGCTCATCGCGCCCGCGCGGGCGCTGGCCGGAGTCGGCGTGTACGTGCTCAACGAGCGGGGGCACGAGCGGGCCTTCCCCCTGCCCGAGGTGATCTCCGACGACGGCTGGGTGGACGGCTGCTTCACCGGCGACGAGCGCGTCGTGGTGCGCGCGGCCCGATCCGTGGTGTGCCCGCCCCGTACGGTCCGCGCCCACCTGCGCAGGCGGGTCCGGGTCCGTCAGGGCAACCGGCAACTGGCCGCCCTCGGCAGGCGGGGCCGCACGTTGCGGCTCGGCGCGCTCGGCCGGCTGCTGGCCGCCCGCGAGGTCGGCCCGCTCGACGCCGCCTGCTACCTGGCCGTGCTGGCGGTGGACCGGCTGCTGGCCAGGCTCCGCCGCGGCGCGACCGGCTGGGGCGCCGACGCCGGCAGCCGTCATCGCGACCCCACGGCGGCCTCGTAGGCCGCCAGCAGCGCCGTCTTCGAGTGCTCCCAGGACAGCGGGCCCGCCACGCGCGCCCGCCCGATCTCGCCCATCCGCCGCCGCTCGTCCGGGTCGTCCATGAGCCGTGCGATCAGCTTGGCGAACTCCGACTCGTCGTCGGCGGGCGCGTACAGCGCCGCCTCGCCCGCCGAGACGCGGGCCTCGCGTAACTCGAAGGAGACGATGGGCCGGGACATGGCCATGTACTCCATGATCTTGTTCATGGTCGAGACGTCGTTGAGCGGGTTGAGCGGGTCGGGCGACAGGCACACGTCGGCCGTCGAGAGGTAGCGCAGCAGGTCCTCGTCGGGGATGCGGCCGGTGAACTCGACGCGGTCGCCGAGGCCCAGCTCGCGGGAGAGCGCCACCATCGCGTCGAAGGTGTCGCCGCCGCCGACGAACACCGCGTGCCAGTCCGTCCTGCCGTGCTCGTCGCGGAGCCTGGCCAGGCTGCGCAGGGCGTAGTCCACGCCGTCCTGGGGGCCCATCACGCCCAGGTAGCACAGCAGGTGCGGCTTGCCGCGCCGCGCCGACTCGTCCGGCGGCACCTGGTGGAAGCGCTCGACCGCGGGCGCGCTGCGCACCACGAACACCTCCTCGGGCCGTTTGCCGCCCCTGGTCAGCGCGATCCGCCGGTAGCTCTCGTTGGTCGCGATGACGACGTGCGCCGCCCGGTACGTCAGCCGCTCCGCCAGCAGCACGGCCCGGTACAGCAGGTCCCGGCCGCGCCCGAACCGCGACAGGTACAGCTCGGGCACCAGGTCGTGCTGGTCGAAGACGAACCGGGTGCCCCGCCTGCGCATGGCCAGCGCGACCAGGAAGAACAGGTCGGGCGGGTTGCAGCCGTGCACGACGTCGAACCGGCCGAAGCGCCGCGTCAGCCTCCGGGCCAGCCGGAAGGTGTGCCACAGGGCGGAGGCGTACTCCTGGACGAACCCGACGGGGCCGCCGGTGGCGGCGCGCAGCGGGTAGCGGTGGATGTGGACGCCGTCGATGACGGCCTCCGCCTCGGTGTCCTGCTTCGTGCCCTGCGGGCAGATGACGTGCACCTCCCAGCCCGCCTGGCGCAGGGCGGTGCTCTCCTGCCAGACCCGGCGGTCGAGCGGTACGGAAAGGTTCTCGACGAGGATGAGCGCTCTACCACCCAATGCCTGTGTAGTCCCTTCTGCCCCGTTGGGCGTCCGCGTCGGGGACACGGACGAGATCGACGATCGTGCGGTCGCCGGCGCGGGCCAGCGCCTTGAGCACCGGCGCGTCCAGGCACCCGATCACGCACACCTCGGCGTGGTCGAGCACGTCGTCGGCCGAGTCGCCGAGCAGGTCGCCGAGATGCGGCAGACGCTCGGCGATGTAGGCCCGGTTGGCCCCGACCAGCCGCGACAGGGACACGTTCGCGTCGTAGATGCGCAGGTCGTAGCCCTTGCCGAGGAGCCGCTCGGCCAGCTCGACGAGCGGGCTCTCGCGCAGGTCGTCGGTGCCGGGCTTGAACGACAGGCCGAAGATCCCGATCTTGCGCTTGCCGGGCGCGGCGACGAGATCGAAGGCGCGCCGCAGGTGGGCCTCGTTGGCCGGCAGCACGTGCGACAGCAGCGGGATCGACACGTCGGCCTTCCTGGCGGCGTAGACCAGGCCGCGCAGGTCCTTGGGCAGGCAGGAGCCGCCGAAGGCGAAGCCGGGGCGCAGGTAGGCGGGGCTGATGTTGAGCTTGCGGTCGGCCAGGAACACGTCCATGACGCGGTGCGAGTCGAGCCCCATGGCCTGGCAGACGGCGCCGATCTCGTTGGCGAAGCCGATCTTGACGGCGTGGAACGCGTTGTCCGCGTACTTCGTCATCTCGGCGACGGGGATCGGGACCCGGAAGACCTCGCCGGGCAGGCCGTCGTACAGGGCGGCCACCACGTCGCCCGAGGTTGAGTCCGACTCGCCGATCACGGTCTTGGGCGGCGCGAAGAAGTCGCGCACGCTGGTGCCCTCGCGCAGGAACTCCGGGTTGACCGCCACCCCGAAGTCCACCCCCACCCGCAGCCCGGACGACAGCTCCAGGATCGGCATCAGCAGGTCGGCGCAGGTGCCGGGCAACATGGTGCTGCGGAAGACCACGACGTGCCCCGGCCGCAGCGCCCGGCCGATCTGCTCGGCCACCCGCTCCAGGTACGTCGTGGCCAGGCTGCCGTTGGCCGCCGACGGGGTGCCCACGCAGACCAGCGACACCTCGCTGGCCGCGACCGCCCCGGCGGCGTCGGTGGTGGCGCGTAACAGGCCGTCGGCGACGGTCTGGGCGATCAGCTCGCCGATGCGCTCCTCGACGATCGTCGCCTGCCCGTCGTTGATCAGGTCGACCTTGTCGGGGTTCACGTCCACGCCGGTCACCTGATGCCCCATGGATGCCAGGCAGGCGGCCGAGACGCACCCCACGTAGCCGAGCCCGAAGACACTGATCCGCATAGCCGCCCTCCGCGTTGGACCGTCTACCGTGGACCGTCTTGTGGAGGGCAGCGCGTGATTTCCCCCGCCTCCACGGATATGTCGGGCATGCGTATTGGAACGTTACCGATTTCTTCTGGAACGTATGCCCCGCACCGCTGACCTGGCCCGGGTCACCGCCGACGCCGCCGCCAGCCGCAGCGGATTGCGGGTCACCAGGCCCTGGCAGACCACGCTCTCGCCGGTCTTGGCCCGCCGCTTGTACTCGTCCTCGCCACGGCCCAGATCGATCCGGGTGACGCCGAGCGCCGGGGCCGCGCAGACCAGCTCGCGCAGCAGGATCCAGCCCGGCGACAGCCGCGCGTACGCCGGGTCGTAGACCGGGAACCACCAGTGCAGCACCCCGCCGGACCGGAGCCCGAAGTGCGCCGCGAGCAGGTGCGGCCCGGCCCGCAACGTGGACAGCACACCGCCGAAGGCCGGGTCGCGGGTCTTCAGCAGGCTCTCCAGCAGCCGGATCCGGTCGGGCTCGGCGAAGTAGTCCTTCGCGCCCGTCGCGGCGTACTGGGCCCGTTTCAGCTCGATCACCCGCGCCAGCGCCCCGGCGTCGGCCGAGTCGGCCTCGAAGCGCAGCGTGCCGTGCTCCCGCTCGGCCTTGGCGGCCCGCCGCCTGGCCTGCCCCATGTTGTCCTTGCCGCTCTTCGACGCCCGGCCCAGATAGCCCGCCAGCCCGCCGGCGACGTCCAGGAAGGGCGACGGCCGGCGCGAGACCACCCACCGGTCGAACCCGGGGGCCTGCTCGACGAGATGGTCGAACGCGTAGCCGCCCGCGCCGCCGCCCAGCAGCTCCAGCGGCCGGAACGCGGCCCCGGCGGCCAGGATCGGCCCCTGGAAGTCCGCCCCGGGCCAGCCGACCGGCCGCAGCAGCCGCCCGTCGCGGTGGTGCGGCACGAACACGCCCTCGCCTGCCGCCACGCGCACCTCCCGGCCGCTGGCGTGCACCGCCGCCGAGAAACCGGGATGGAAGTACGGGCTGTCCAGCGCCGGGTTGCCGGCCCGTACCGCCTCCCAGGCGTCCAGGTCGGCCGCCGTCAGCTCGCCGAACCCCCTGACCCGCAGCCCGCCGCTCATTGGGGCAGCGCCGTCGTACGCAGGGAGGGCCGCACCAACGCCGCCACGCTGGCCCGCGACGTCCGCCGCCCGGCCAGCGCCCGCACGGCCTCACCGGCCAGCACGGCCAGGTAGTACGCCGTCCCGGCGACCGGCCCGTGCCGCCGCCGGTACAGGCGGACCTTGTTCACGACCAGCATGGAGGCCAGCATCGGGTTCACCCCGGAGTCGCCGCCGATGTGCTCGATCACCGACGCGGGCTCGTACCAGGTGGCCCAGCCCAGGTCCGCGGCCCGCAGGCAGTAGTCCGTCTCCTCGCTGTAGAGCAGGAACGACTCGTCCCACGGCCCGACCTCGCGGATCAGCCGCGGCGAGAGCAGCATGGCCGCCCCCGTCGCCCAGGCGAACGCGCCCGGCCTGGCGTAGTCGCGCGGGTCGGTCACCAGTTCGCCGAGCGTGCCGAGGCGCCCGGCCAGGCCGCCGCCGATCACCGCCTCGACCACCGCCCGGCCCACGGTCGGCGTCCGGCGCAGCGACGGCTGCAACGTTCCGTCGGGATTGACCATGTACGGCACCACGATGCCCCGGCCCGGCTCCCGCAACGCGTCCAGCAGCGGCGCGACGGCGCCCCCGTGCAGGCGGCAGTCGGGGTTGAGCACGTAGACGCCGTCGAGGCGGTCGAGGTCGAGGGCGGCGATCCCGGCGTTGATCGCCGCCGCGTACCCGGCGTTCCTGCCCACCTGGACCACGGTGACCGGCAGGCCGGCCCGCGCGGCGACGGCGGTGGAGGCGTCCTTGGAGGCGTTGTCGGCCACCACGACCTCGGCCAGCTCCACGCCCTCCGCGCCCGCGCGCAGCGAGCCGAGGCAACCCTCCAGCACGTCCGCGCTGTTGTAGGTGACGATGACGACCGCGACCCGGCGCATCAACGCACCCGCTTGTACAGCCGCATGCCCAGCTTGCCCGCCCGGCGGCCGAGCGGGGGCCCGCTCAGCACCCGGCCGATCCAGGAGGCGTCGAGGTCGTGCCGGAGGCTGTTGCGCGCCTGGAGCCAGGAGCCCGGCCTGGCCCGGCCGCCGTCGCTGGTGTAGGCCCGGGTCACCCCGGCCCCGCGTAACCGGCGCAGCACCCGCCGGTCGTACGAGCCGAACGGGATCGCCACCCGCGACACCGGCCCGCCGGTCAGCTCGCCGAGCACCTCATGGGCCCGCGACAACTCCTCGGCCGCCTGATCGGCCGTGACCGTGCGCCAGTCGCGGTGCGCCCAGCCGTGCGAGCCGACCCGCATGCCCCTGCCGACCAGCTCCCGGACCCCGTCGGCGGTCAGCCGGCCCGGCTCGCCGAGCAGCCCCGCCAGCACGAAGAACTCCGCCGTCAGCCCGCGCTCCAGCAGTCGGGGGAGGGCGATCTCCACGTCGGAGGCGTTGCCGTCGTCGAACGTGATGCGCACGTCCGGCCGGCCGGCCACCGCGTCCACCACCCGCTCGAACTGCTCGACCGACACCCACGTCGTGTCCTCGCCCCGATCCAGCTCCCGGGTCGTCTCGCCGATGCCGTGCACGGTCAGGTTCGTCACCGCACGCATCCCGCCCCCTGATCAGAGTGCCGCCAGGAGTGATATCGCCACCCGGGATGGACCGTTACAGATGTTTTGCATGCCATTCGACAGTGTTGGTGAGGCCCGTTGTCAGAGAGGTGGCCGGCCGCCAGCCCAGCACCCGCGCGGCCGGCTCGATGTCCGAACGCTGCGTGCGGTCCAGCGGCCGGGCCGCCACGGCGCCGTAGACCGGCCGGGCCGGGCCGCCGACGATGCCGGCGATCAGCTCCGCCGTGTCGCGGATGGAGACGGGCTCGGGCGCGCCGATGTCGAGCACGTGCCCGGCCGCGTCGCCGCCCGCCCCCGCCCGGACGAACGCGTCCACGACGTCCTCGACGTACACCCAGGTCACCAGCCTGGTGCCGGAGGTCAGCTCGGGGGACTCGCCGCGCAGCAGCGACGACGTCACGTACGGGACGAGCCTGCGCGGGTTCGGCTCGCCGGGACCGTAGACCATGGCCACACGCAGTACCGACACCGGGACCTGCCACAGAGCGTGGAACATGCGGGCGTAACCGGTCGCCGCCGCCTTGGCCGCCGCGTACGGCGAGCCCGGGGCCCGGCCGTCGCCCGGCTCCTCCACCGAGCCCGCCAGCACCACGCTGCGGACCCCGGTGCCGGTCACCGCCGTGAGGAGGTTCACCGCGGCCCCCAGGTTGGCGGCCAGGGTCGGGGCCACCACGGCCGGCTCGCGCACCCCCGTGACCTCGCTGGCCAGGTGGAAGACCACCTCGGGCCGGACCCGCCCGACCAGGTCGGCGGTGGCGGCGGCGTCGGTCAGGTCCGCCTGGTGCCACCGCTCGCGCCCCGGCCGGCCCCGCCGGCTGACCGCGTGCACCTCCGCCCCCAGCTCATCCAGCCTCCGGACGAGGTGCGCCCCGATGAAACCGGTCGCGCCCGTCACCAGGGCCCGCGTCCCCTGCCACATACGCCCTCTTTCAGTCGTGTTGCTCGGGTGCCGGTATGGGATCGCCCGTGTCGTGCCAGACGTTTCCGTCCGCGGCCCGGAGCTCGGACCGCGTGCTCAGCAGGATCGGGCACTCGTGCGCCGAATTACGGCCGAACCGGTTGCCGGTGACGCGCTGGCCGGTCAGCGGGCGGCCCAGCGGCGTGTGGTCGATGTTGACGACGCAGGCCCCGCCGTCGAGGTAGTTGTCCTCCACGCGCAACTCGTCGGCCGACGACTGCACGGCCGCGTTCGGGTCCTCGGTGGTGGACAGGTCGATCGTGTTGTGCCGCAGCGTGACGCCCGTCTGGCCGGCGAACGCCTGCACGCCGTCGTTGTGCGTGGGCCCGCCGCCCTGGTCGGGGTCCGCGGCGAACCAGCTCAGGTCATGGATGTAGGAGTCCTGGACGAGAGTGCCGGTGTGGGCCTTGATCCCGTCCACCGTGCCGCGGAACTCCGAGCGGTGGATCTCCGTGCGGGCGGCCCAGATGCCGTCGATCGAGGGGGAGGGGCGGGTGGGGTGGAACTCCGAGTCCTCGATCACGGTGCCGCGGGCGTGCTCGGTGTCGAGCAGCGGGCGTACGTCCTGGGTGGGGCCGCCGCGGAAGACGCACTTACGGAACGTGACGTCGCTCGCGGTCACCACGACGAAGCCGTAGAAGACCTTGCCCTCGACGACCTCGCCGTCCTCGGCGAAGGTCTGGTCGCCGACGACGTCCGTGAGCGGCGTGCCGGGCGGCACGCCGGTGTCATCCGCGCCGGGAAAGCCCCGCGGCCCGCGCGTGCCCGGCGGGTCCGTCGGCTGGTCTTGCGGCGCGGACGCTTGCGCGGGAGGGGCGGGGACCTGCCCGTCCGGGGCGTCCAGCACCCGCGCGGCCGTCACGACCAGTGCCAGGGCGACGACGACGGCTAGGACATACCACCACGTCTTCGCCACCCCGGCATAGTCGCGAAAAATCAGCCGATGCGCCAGGTGTCGCCACCCAGCAGCAGCTCACTCAGGTCGCCGGGGCCCTTCTGCGCCACGGCCTCGTCGAGCTGCTCGGCCATCAGCACGTCGTACGCCGGCCGGTCCACCTGGCGGAAGATGCCGATCGGCACGTGCTCGAAGGCCGGTTCGTCGAGCCTGCTCAGCGCGAAGGCCACCGACGGGTCGGGGCTGTGCGCGTCGTGCACGAGGATCTGCTCCTCGCTCACGCTGTCGCGGGCCACCACCTCCACGCCGCCGTTGGCGGCGCGCACGACGGCCTTGGAGGCGCTCACGATCGGCTGACCGTGCTCCAGCCGCAGCGTGATGTCGTCGCGGACGGCCGGGTCCTTGAGCTGCTCGAAGGCGTTGTCGTTGAAGATGTTGCAGTTCTGGTAGATCTCCACCAGCGACGTGCCGCGGTGCGCGGTCGCCTCGCGCAGCACCGACTGCAGGTGCTTGCGGTCGGAGTCGATGGTCCTGGCCACGAACGACGCCTCGGCGCCGATGGCCAGCGAGATCGGGTTGAACGGCTTGTCCAGCGAGCCCATCGGCGTCGACTTGGTGATCTTGCCGACCTCGGACGTGGGCGAGTACTGGCCCTTCGTCAGACCGTAGATCCTGTTGTTGAACAGCAGGACGTTCAGGTTGACGTTGCGGCGCAGCGCGTGGATCAGGTGGTTGCCGCCGATCGACAGCGCGTCGCCGTCACCCGTGATCACCCACACGCTCAGGTCGGGCCTGCTGGCCGCCAGCCCGGTGGCGATCGCCGGCGCCCGGCCGTGGATGGAGTGGAAACCGTAGGTGTTCAGGTAGTACGGGAACCGCGAGGAGCAGCCGATGCCCGAGACGAACACGATGTTCTCGCGCTTGAGCCCCAGCTCGGGCAGGAAGCTCTGCACCGCGGCCAGGATCGCGTAGTCACCGCACCCCGGGCACCAGCGCACCTCCTGGTCGGACTTGAAGTCCTTCAGGCCCTGCTTCACGTCGGTCTTGGGAATGAGCGACAGGCCCTTCCCGTTCACGAGCTCAGTCACTCTCGATCACGTCCTGGATGACTCCGGCCAGCTCCTCGGCCTTGAACGGGAGCCCGCGCACACGGTTGTAGCTGATGATGTCCACGAGGAACCTGGCGCGCAGCAGCAGGGCGAGCTGGCCGAGGTTGATCTCGGGCAGCAGCACCTTGTCGTAGCGCTTGAGCACCTCTCCGGTGTTGGCGGGCAGCGGGTTGAGGTGGCGCAGGTGGGCCTGGGCGACCTTGCCGCCGTTGCGCCTGATGCGCCGCACGGCCGCGGCGATCGGCCCGTACGTCGAACCCCAGCCGAGCACGAGCACCTTCGCGTCGCCGTCGGCGTCGTCGACCTCGAGGTCGGGCACGTCGATGCCGGCGATCTTGGCGGCCCGCGTGCGGACCATCAGGTCGTGGTTGTCCGGGTCGTAGGAGATGTTGCCGGTGCCGTCGGCCTTCTCGATGCCGCCGATGCGGTGTTCGAGCCCGGCGGTGCCGGGGATGGCCCACGGGCGGGCGAGCGTCTCGGTGTCACGCTTGAAGGGCAGGAACTCGCCCTCGGCCCCGTTCGGCTCGGTCGTGAACGGCTGCGAGATGTCCGGCAGATCGGACACCTCCGGCAGGCGCCACGGCTCGGAGCCGTTGGCCAGGTAGCCGTCCGACAGCAGCATGACCGGCGTACGGTACTTCACCGCGATCCTGGCCGCCTCCACGGCCGCGTCGAAGCAGTCGCTCGGCGACATCGGCGCCACGATCGGCACCGGCGACTCGCCGTTGCGCCCGAACATGGCCATCAGCAGGTCGGTCTGCTCGGTCTTGGTCGGCATGCCCGTGCTCGGGCCGGCCCGCTGCACGTCCACGACGATCAGCGGCAGCTCGGTGGTGACCGCCAGGCCGACCGTCTCGGCCTTCAGCGCCACACCGGGACCGCTCGTCGTCGTCACGCCGAGCGCGCCGCCGAAGGCGGCCCCGAGCGCCGCCCCGACACCCGCGATCTCGTCCTCGGCCTGGAACGTGCGAATCCCGAACCGCTTGTGCTTCGACAACTCGTGCAGGATGTCGCTGGCCGGGGTGATCGGGTACGACCCCAGGAACAGCGGCAGCTTCGACTGCACGGCCGCGGCGATCAGACCGTAGGCCAGCGCCTGGTTGCCGGAGATGTTGCGGTAGACGCCCGGCGCGAGCTGCGCGGGCTTGACCTCGTAGGAGACCGAGAACGACTCGGTCGTCTCGCCGTAGTTCCAGCCCGCCTGGAAGGCCGCGATGTTGGCCTTGGCGATGTCGGGCTTCTTGGCGAACTTCTGCTCGAGGAAGCTGATCGTGGCCTCGGTCGGCCGGTGGTAGAGCCAGGACAGCAGGCCGAGGGCGAACATGTTCTTCGAGCGCTCGGCGTCTTTCTTGGACAGCTCGAAGCCTTCGAGCGCCTTGACGGTCAGCGAGGTCAGCGGCACCGCGTGCACGCGCCACTCGCCCAGCGAGTCGTCCTCCAGCGGGTTGGCGGCGTAGCCGACCTTCTGCAGGTTGCGCTTGGTGAACTCGTCGGTGTTGGCGATGATGTCCGCGCCCCTGGGCAGGTCGCCCAGGTTGGCCTTGAGCGCGGCGGGATTCATGGCCACCAGCACGTTCGGCGCGTCACCCGGCGTGAGGATGTCGTGGTCGGCGAAGTGGAGCTGGAAGCTCGACACGCCCGGCAGGGTGCCTGCGGGCGCGCGGATCTCCGCCGGGAAGTTGGGGAGCGTCGACAGGTCGTTGCCGAACTCCGCGGTGCCGGCGGTGAACCGGTCGCCGGTGAGCTGCATGCCGTCGCCGGAGTCGCCGGCGAACCTGATGATCACGCGGTCGAGTTGCTGGACCTGCTTCGTCACAGCTCAGTCCTCCTCGACGCGCCAATGCGCGGTTGCTTCGGGCGCGTTCTCTGTTTCCATGCTAGATCCTCAGAAGGTCACGCGTTTGCATGCCGCACAGGCGGGTAAACGCGGTCGGAGTCAGTCAGGGTGAGGTGGGAGAACGACGACACAGTCCGGACGCGAGCCTGCAGAGGTCTACATGCAGGCGGGCGAACAGGACGGTTCGGGTCACGAGCGCCAACTATACGTCCCCCCAACACATGCGCTACGTCAGGGGCTGCTTACCCGGCAGCTCGTTCCCCGACCGGTACAGGCGTCCGGCCTGCATCCCCGCAGAGCCGTACAACTCAGGAACGGTGACGAAGGTGTAACCCTTCCCACGCAACCTGGTGAGGATGTCCGGAACCGCATCCACGGTTTCCCGATGAATGTCGTGCATGAGAATGATCGCACCCGGCTGTGCGCCTTGCACGGCCCGGTCCGCGATGTCTTCCGCTTTGCCTCCGTGCTCGTCCTCCGTGTCGACGTCCCAGTTGACCAGGGCCAGCCCCATCTCACGAGAGACGTTGCGCACCTGCTGGCTGACGGCCCCGTACGGGGGCCGGACCAGCGTCGGCGACTGCCCGATGACCGCGGACACGGCGTCCCCGGTCTTCCCGAGCGAATCGGCGATCTTGCTGCTGGCCTGCTTGGACAGGTCCCTGTGTGCCCATGAATGATTCCCTACGAGGTGCCCCTCCATGCTCATCCTGCGCAGCAACGCCGGCTGCGCGGTCACGTTGCTGCCCACGGCGAAGAACGTCGCCCGCGCCTGCCCGTCCTTCAACAGGTCGAGCAGCCTGCCGGTGTACGGTCCCGGCCCGTCGTCGAAGGTCAGCGCCACGCACTTGGCCGTCGCGCAGTCCACGCTCCCGGCCTGGTTGCTGACGGCGTCCGGGCTGTTGGCCGGGGTGAAGTGCGGGGTGTCGCCGGCGGGCCGCGCCTCCCGCGCGCTGGTCTGCGCCTGGCGGCCCAGCGCCGACAGCAGCGGGGTGACCTGCCCGGCGGGCACCGCCACGGCCAGCCGGCCGAGCGAGCACGCCCCGATCTGGCAGTCGTCGAACTCGACCACCAGGTCCCCGTCGCGGTTGAACGCCATCGAGTCGAACGCGTCGCCCCCGGCCCTCACGTCGTCGCTCCTGACCTCGTTCCCGCGCTCCTTGAGCTGCTCCCTGACCAGGGCCGCGAGCCGTTCGAGCGCCGCCTTGCCCGACAGCAGCCCGGTGGAGCCGGCGGCTTTGCCGGTCCGCGGGTCGAACCAGGACGTACGGGTGGAGTTACCCCAGCTCCCGCCCTGGAACTCGCCGGTACGCAACCGGACGGCCACGGCCTCGGGGGAGGCGGCGGCGAGCTGCCAGTCCACGTTCAGCTCGGGTCGGGGACTCATGGGCTCGACATTGCGGGTACGGGCTCGAAAGTCGCGCAACTGCCGCTCGGCCTGGGCGCGCAGTTCGTCGTTCAGTGCGGTGGCGCCGGCGAACTCGGGGTAGTTGATGTGCGCGTACCCGCCGCGGAGGGAGTGGCCTTCGGTCAGGGTCTGCATGGACAGGCCGACGACCGTCGCCGGATCGACGAAGTCGATCAGCGTCGGCTCTGCCGGCACCATGACGCCCCTCTCGGGGGAGGCGGTGGCCAGACCGCATCCGGAGGCCGAGAGGGCCAGCAGAGCGATTCCGGCCAAGAATCGCGACTTGTGCATAAAAGTCAGAGTATGGCTCTGATCTTACGATTTACCCCGATTTTGTGTGAAAGCGCCGGACACTTTGACCACGGCGGGTAACCCGCGGCTCGCAGCCGCCGTCGCGCATGTTCGGGTTACCATCGCGTCATGGACGGTTATTTCGAGTCCTACGCGCTCGTCGCCGCGCTGATCGCCCTCGGCGTCGCCATCGTGGCCGGCGCCCTGCTCGCCAACCGCC
>NZ_SSXE01000291.1 GCF_021699195.1 Nonomuraea sp. MG754425
ACCCCGGCCGGCGGCACCACCACCGCGGCGGCCGCGCCGGTCGCCCAGGACCACGAGGACCACGGGGAGCGCGCCCCCGCCCCGGCCGCCCGCCCGCCGGTCCCGCCCAAGAGCCGGCGCTCGAGGAACCGGCCGCCAGCGACCGTGAGGGCCAGGCCCCGCCGGACGATCCACCGGCCGAGGCGTTCAGTGCCTGCTTCACCAAGCGCCGCCTCTCCCTCGACGGCAGCGCGTTCGACCGTGAGCAGGCGACGCGCCTGCATCGCCTCACCCGACGCCACGGAGCCGATCCTGCCGAGCTGATCGCTCGCGGCCCGGGGGATCTCCACCCGGGAGGACCGGCTCAAGGCGATCAGCAGCGGGCAGGCCGTCGCCGCCGCGGGTCAGGCACCATCTCCAGGCAGGAACGCAGCGATCCGGCGGCGATGGGGTTGGCCGAGGCGCCCGCCCAGGAGTGAGCCGGCCCCGCCCGGCGCGCCTGCCCGCACTCCGACCCGCGGCGGGCGCGGCCACACACTGCTCAGACGCTCTCAGAAGGCGGCCAGCTCCTCGGCGTCGTGGGCGCTGAAGACCCGCACCAGCCGCGGCAGCTCCCGGAGCCGTTTCAGGTTCGCCAGCCGCAGCGCGTAATCGGTGGCCACCACCCGCTGCGCCAGCCGCAGATGCGGCGGGCAGCGCGGCGGCCACTCCAGCTCACCGCGCGCGTTGTAGGCGTCGCCCGCGTGCAGCAAACACCCCGAATCCGCCCGCTCGGCCATGCCCGAATGACCGCGCGAGTGACTAGCCAGCGGCACCAGCGCCACGTCCGGCAACCCGTCCAGCGGCCGCGCCGACAGCCCAATCCACGCCTCGCCGTCCTCGCCATGGGTGACCCATGACGGACCGTGCGCCCACTGCTCGAAAGGGTAGCGGTGCCGCTCGCCCGCCGTACCCGGAGACCTGGCCGCAGCCAGCTCGGCAACGTGCGCGTGCACCCGCGACCACGTGCTGCCGGCAGGTCGTCCTCCTCCCTGGCCGACATGGATCGTGCGTTCGCCGAACGCGAGCAGCCTACTTGCCTGACGTGCCTTACAGACCTTCGAGCGGCTAACCTGCTACTTCGCTCAAGAACACTAGATAACGGGTGGCGTTGTCTCTGACAACCCGGATGAGGAGGAGCGCTTTCACGTGCGGCTGCTGGATGCTGGGATTGTCGCCAGAGCGGCAAGCGCCAGCGGGCAGCCTGGAGAGGCCAGCCATGCCGAAAGGCGGGTTCCGACCTCGCTTGGCAACCCAGATAACCATCGAGGTCTTGATCTGGGATTGCCTATGGGGACCAAAACGGCGCCAAGCGCTGTCGACGTCGTCTGGCCGTCAGGGGCCTGGGCGAAGCAGGTTGGGGTTGTCCCGGCCTCCGGGGATACGCACGATGACGACGTGGCAGGGCGTGGTCTCGCCGGGCCGTTGGACGGTTTCGATCCAGATGCTGTTGAACAGGTTGACGGCGCCTTCGGCGGTGACGGTCTTGTCCAGGGCGAGGAGGATGGCGAACGCGGCGCTGGTGTTCTGGTATTCGGCTGCTTGCGCCACGTAGGTGCGAAGCCCGGGTTCGCTCGCGTCGTCTTCCTCGATTTTGCATTCGACGTTGAACTGCGCGGTATTGAAGGTGAACAGGATGTCTGCGCGGCCGCCGCCTTTGTCGATGACTTCGGAGTGCACCTGCCTGAACAGTGCGGAGAAGGTGAGGACCTCCCGGTAGTGCTGGTGGAAGAGCGCTTCATCGACCTTCTGCTTCTTGCCGTCCTTGTCGCGCAGCCGCAGAAACTCGGTGTAGCTACCGCCCATCTTCCGGCCGATGTCGTAGCACATGTAGGCGTAGCGGACGGTGGCGTCCAGGAGGCTCTGGAACGGCTCGGCGATTCCGGGTATCCAGTCCGGGGAGGTCTGGAGTCGGGTGATCAGGCCGTTCATCAGCCGCGCGTACTTGGGATCGGCGATCGAGGAGGCGAAATCATCGCTGTCACGGAGCGCGAGTTCCAGCTTGTCCAGAACATTGTCAGGGGTCTGGTCGGCGAGGATCGGGAAGTAATCGGGGAGCTGGCGCGCGAGTTGCCGCCAGCGGCGTTCTTTTCCCCGGTCGGCCGGAGGAAGGGCGGGATCGCTTCCGCTGAGGGCGGTCGACCGGGCGGACAGGGCGGCGTGCAGGTGCTGAGCGGCGGGATCGTCGCGTAGGTCCTCTTCGTGGATGAGGGCGTACTCGAGAGTCCGCCTGCGGTTCTCCTGCTGCAGAAAGGTGTCCTCGATGACGGGCGCCACGAGCATCTCCACGACGGGCATGGCCGGGGTGCCGGTCAGGACGAGCACGGTGTGGTGGGCCGTATAGGCGGCCAGCAGGGCGGTGAGGATGTCGTGGCCGTCGCCGTACCAGGGGTCGTCGTGGCCCATGTGCCGGGCCGCCTGGTCCAGGAGTGTCGTCAGCTGGGCCCAGGCGGTGATGTCGTCTTGGCGGCCGCAGGCCCAGGACGGGGTCGTGGTGCGCATCCGCCAGGAACGGTAGCGGTGCAGGTTCTCCCGCAGCGTGTCCGCCGCGGCGGCGACCCGCTGCGGGCCGTCCGGGGCGGACAGGCCCAGCAGGCCGTCGATGCCGGCCCGGTAGATCTGGGCGTCGATGCGGTCGGGGTCGACCGCGGTGAGGTCAGTGAAGCGCTGCCGGCAGTCGCGAAGCCGGTCGGCCATCGTGGCGTAGTCCCGCTGTTGCAGCGCGGTTCGGATATCGGCCAGCGCGAGCTCGAAGGCCGCGTCACGAAAGAGGTGGTCGAAGGGCAGGCACCGCTCCAGGGCCTCGCGCAGGCCGGCCGCGGGGTGGTGGGCGTCCAGGACGCCCAGCAGCCGGGGTAGGCGGACGGCGAACTCGATCGGCAGCGCGGCGGGATCCTCGGTGACCTCGTCCATGGCGCCCAGCAGCCGGGCGGGACTGATCGTCTGTGACAGCGCCAGCTGGACGAGGAAGTCGGCGGCCTCAGCCCCGATAAGAGCGGCTGCAGGGTCGTCGTCGGCGTCCTGGGCGTCGGTGAGGCGGCGCAAAAGGGTCTTGGTAAGTCGGACGCCCAGGGCACGCGCCAGAGCGGGGCGATGAGTGAGGGCGTCGACGGCGCCGGCGAAGGCCGCGTGCCGGGTCGTGGCCGCCAGGCCCGCGAGGAGCAGGTCGTGAAGTTCCGTCTCGTCGCCCGGCTCGTGCTCCAACTGGTGGGCGAGCGCCAGAACGAGGTGGTCGAGGAAGGGCCCATGGGTGAAGTAGGCGGCCGCAGCCAAAACCTCGTCCTTGCCTCCCAGGTCGGTCAGGGTCGGCCCGTTGCGGCGGGCGTCGGCCGGGACGCTGCGTGCCCACACGCTGATGCGCTGGTCCATGGGGTGCATGCTGTCCCTCCCTCCTGCACCGCCAGGCCTGGCGGCGTTGTGGCCCTAGAACAGTTCGCGGCCGTGCACGCCCGTCACGATACGGTCCTTGGGGAAAATGTCCCAGACGGCGCTCTCGATCGAAGTGATGATCATCTGTATGCCAGGGACGTCGTTGCCGGTGTCGTAGAGGGTCTGCATGACCTGACGGGCGGTTTCGGGGACGACTTCATCGGCGGTGGGGGCGTCGACGAGCAGGAGCCCGGGATGAGAGACGATGCCCCGGCGGCGTCCGACCCGGATCATCCCGACGACCGCCGCGATTCTCATCCGGAGCCGGTCGACGGGGCTGAAGGACGCATAAGGGTGCCTCGCGCCGGACTTGATGGCGTTCAGGTGGCCGGCCAGGTTGAGGTTGACGCTGCCGAGGTTGGTCACGCCCAACGCTCGAGCGATGGCAAGGATCTCACCGTTGAGCTCGGTGAACAGAGCCCGGCTGTGGGTGTCGACGACCTCCTTGACGACCTCGGTGGCCACGGCCAGGACCCGCTCGTCGGTGAGCGGCTGCGACCCGGCCAGCCGGACTGGCTGGGTGGCGGGCTCGGACAGAACCGCGGCCAGCGCGGGAAGCGCACCGTCGGCCTCGCCAACCGCCAGCGTCAACGCGCCCTGCAGCTGGAACACCTCCTTCTGGGTCTGTTCCAGCAGGATGAGCGCTTCGCTGGACCGCGCCGTGGCCAGGGCCGCGGTCGCCTCTGCATAGGCTGTGCGGGCATGCTCCAGCGTGCCAGCGGCCTGATCCGCCGCCGCCTTGGAGAGGGTCTCTGCGGCCTGCGAGGCGGCCAGACGGTCGTCGATGCGGGTGAGGGCCGCTTGCTCCGCCTCCGCATCGTCTGGCCCCTCCGGCAGCGGGTTGGCACAGACGGAGCATCGGTGATCGGTGTCCTCAATGGCCCGGCGGGCATCATCGATGTCGTGGTCGCAGCGCGGGCATGCCTCGGGATCCAGGGCGCCCAGGAGCAGCCGCGCGGCGCTGCTCTGCCGGGCGCGCCGGGCCGCCCGCTGGTCGGTCAGCCTATTCTTGCGGGCGGCCTCCAACTGGCTGGCCGCGATCTGATGAGCATCCTGGCAGGCGACGACCCGGGCGGCCGCGCCTTCCACGGCCTGCAGCAACACGGTGATGTCCGGTTGTGCCTCTCGCAGGCCGTGCAGCCGCTGCTGAGCGTCGGCCAGCGCGGCGCGCAGCGGTTCGGCCTTCTGCACCCGGGCCCGGGTGTCTTCGTCGGCGCGTCGCGCGACCCTGTTCTCCTCCTGCAGTTCCGCTTTGCGCGCGGTGACCAGGCGCGTCAGCTCTGAGGCGTAGGGGACGTCCAGGAACAACTGCATGAGCCGCACTGGCAACTGGCCAACCGTCGTGGGCCCCAGAAGGATGGTGTCGTTGGCCGAGTTCAGCGCCAGCGCGTAGAAGAAGCTCGGCCAGCCGTGCACCTGCTCGGTGCTGTCGCGCTGCCCGTCCTCTCCTCTCGGCGCGCCCGGTTCAGCCGTCCACACCGAGATCGGGCGCAGGCCGAGCCGATCCAGCATGAAACGGCCGATCAGCGCCTCGACCTCGGGCGGTTCGGCCTCCGACACCACGCGCACACCCGGCCCTTCCTCGCTACGGCCCTCAAGGGCCAGCAGAGCCGGCAGAGTGTCGGCGCTCAGAAGACGCGCGTGCGGGCGGCCAGGCCGTTCGAAGGTGAGCCGGACCGACGCCGGCACCCCGCCGACCTCGACATCGGCGCGCACGTAGTGGAACCAGCCGACCGTCTCGGGCCGCCGGAACCCCGCGAACCCCTCGCCGCGCAACGCGAAGCTCAACGCCCACAGTGCGCTCGACTTCCCCGCGGAGTTGATCTCGCTGGCGATCACCCACGGCCCCGGCCCGAGCGGAATGTCCAGGGTGAACGGGCCGTCCTTCGCAGCGGTCCCGGTGCGCTTGACCCCTTCGCAGTACAGGCGGTGCACCACTAGTTCGCGACGGGCCGGCAGCGGGGGCGTCAGATCGAGGCCGTGTGCGGCGAGGATCGCGGTGACCTCCTCGGGGTCGGCGTCGCCGAGCCTGGTGGTGATCCGCCGGTGCAACTCGCTCTCCGACGGTACGGACAGGTCCTCACTCATGAACGGCCCCCCACGAAGTCTCTTCGCGCAGCGCGGTCAGGCGCTTCCGCGTCCGGTCGGCGATCGATGGAATGATCTCTCCCAGCGGCGTCTGGGCGTAGTCACGCTGCAGGTACTGGCGTTTGCGCAGCGCGAGCGCCGTGTGGCCGGTCGCCTCGGCCAAGGCGCGCACCAGCAGTGCCCGTTCGGTGTACCAGGCCAGCTCGGGGAACTGGGCGGTGGCCTGATCGGCGATTTGACGGCCCTTGCTGGTCAGGTAGTAGCTGTCCTGGATGACGCGGATCTGGCTTCGGCGCTGCCGGACGACCACCAGGCGCGGGGCGGCCAGCACGCTTAACGCCCGATCCAGATATTCGAACGCTCCAAACAGGTACCGCAGCATCGGGATCGCGCACACCTCGGGCTCGTCGGAATCCAGGATCTGACCCGCCAGGTCCAGCAGGATCGTCTCGCCGCTGCGCTCGTAGTCGTTCAACAGCTCATCAGCGAGATAGTCGGGGTTTCTCAGCCAGAAGTCGAGCTTCTGCAGGCGGCTCTCCGCGTGCATAACGGCCACAGCGTTCGCCGGGACATCAGGCTCAACCGGAGTGCCGATGGGATCGGCCACGGCCGCGATGAGCAGCAGCAGCCGGATTGCGTCAGAAAATCGATCGCCCTCAAAATCCGCAGACACTCACACAACGTAGCCACACCGGAGCAGGTGATCAACAGGTACTGTGACCCCGGTATGAAGGGTGCACATTGGCGGCCCGCGCAGCGCGCAGGCCGTTGTGTGGGGGCAACCGTACTGGTTACTGGCAGGTGAGCGCACCGACATGTGGTTCGGTGGGTGGAGGTGTGGGACGCCACGTGTTGGGGTCAGGTGACGGCTGATCGGCCGTCACGGCGCAATGTCCCCGCATCTGTTTCCCTATGACGCATGACAACGGTGAACTGGGAGCGCGAACCCGGTGAGAAGGTCGAGGAGTTCGTCGCGGCGCTATTGTTGCTCAAGTATCCGCACGGCAACCGCATCACGCCCTCCCGCGGCGACCGGGGCGTCGATGTGCGGGTCTGGAATCCCGACGGATACGACATCTACCAGGTCAAACGCTACAGTCGCGCGCTCACGGCCAAGCAGGCGACCAGCGTGGAGAACTCCTGGAACACCTTCGCCGCCGAAACGCTGCCGGTCCTGCCAGTGCGCTCTTGGACACTAGTCACCCCCTGGGAGCCCACCAACGAGCGGCTGGACTGGCTGGAGCAGCTCACCACCGGCCACGGCATCCACACCCACTGGATGGGCGGCATCACCCTTGACGGGATGGCCGCCGGCAATTCCGCGCTGGTGGAGTACTACTTCGGCGACGGCGGGCAGCGTCTGGCACGGCTGATGGCCGACGTGCTGCAGGGCGGCCGAGACGTGCCCGGAGGAGTACCCGGCGAGGACCTGCTCCAGGCGATCATCGCCCGGCAGCGCAGCCTGGCCGCCGCCTTGGACGAGGTGGACCCCTTCTACCGCTACGAGGTGCAGGTACGCTCCGGCCGCGTGCGCGAGCAAGCATGGGACGCCGACCTGCACAGCCCTGTGCCGGTGGCCTGGGTGTACTACCGGCAACTGGACGAGGCGTCGTACCTGCTGATGCGGCTGCTGCCCCGATGCGCCGAGTCGCTGACGCTGCGGCCGATCAGCACTGCCGTCCAGCTCGAGGTCCCCGTCGGCTCTCCCGAGCAGCAGGCGGTCGAGGACTGGCTGCGCTACGGCGCCCCCTTCCATGACGTGCCCGGTACCGTCACCAACGTGACCGGGCCACCGGGCCTGTTCGCCTCCCCTGGGCCAGGCCGGTTCAGCTTCATGGTTCCTACCGGCACCAACAACAACCTGCCTGACCTGGAGATCCGACTCCTGACCTCGGACAACACGGTGGCTCACACGCTGGACCTGATCGACGTGCAGATCGCGCGTGGCGCGGACGGCCCCGGCACGTGGCTCTCGGGCACCGACCGCTCCGGAGTCCTGGAGTTCCAGTTCCGGCTGAACGGACCTGATCGCGACCGTGTCCGGATGACCCTGTCCTCCGTCGTCGGCAAGATTCCCGCCGATGTGCTCCCGGCGATACAGCTGGTGGCCGACATCCCCGCCACCACCGGACTTGTCGTCGCGGTGCGCGGCGGTCGCCCTCTCACTTCGCTCTGGCGGCCGGAGGACACCGAGGTGGATGCCTCGCCCTTGCCGGGCATGGCCCGCTGGACGGCTGATCTCCTGCAGGCGCTGATCACCGTCCAGACCCACGCCTTCCACCGTGTGACCGTTCCCGACCTGGCCGAGAGGACGCCCGAGCAAATCGGCGAACTCATACACCTTGCGCGGCTCTTGCGCGGCGAGGAAGTCCGCACCACTTGGTCGGAGATCATCATGACCCGCGGCACCTCCGGCAGCCCGCCGCCCACCGAGCCGGAGTTCAGCGTTCTGCTCACGAGCCAGGTTCAGGTGGACCTCGCCGGGCAGCAGATCCTCCTGGACGACGTCCAACGGCGCGTTCTCTACCACCATGTGCGCCCGGCCGACCCACAGGAATTCGCCTCAGCTCAGCCAGGAGACTCCATCCGCCTGGTGCCCGGGTCTTCCGCCGAGGCGACGATCGTCGCGGTGCCCATCGGGCCTTATGCCGAGTGATCTCGGCCATGGGCCGTCTTCAGGCCCGTGGGGCTGGTGGTTGTCTTCCCATCCCAGCAGCCGCATCCCACCTGGACGGACCAGCCGCCCCAAGGTGGCAGACAGCGAGCTTGAGTGCCGGGAGTTCCTGCAGCTCCGGTCGGCTGCCACTCAGTTGGTCAGTGGGTACGGCGGCGGGGCGCCAGTATCTCGGTGACCTTGGCGATGGTGTCGGCGCCGGGGCTTAACGTAGCGCACGGCGGTGCGGGGGTTCTTGTGCCGGGTCTTGCCCATGATGAGCTGTAGCGGGATCTCGGCTTCGCCGAGGTGGGTGGCGGCGTCCTGTCGAAGCGACCGGCTGGTGCGCCGCAACCGGCGGGCTATGACGCAAGCGGGTCTTTCCCCTTGAACGTAGACACCTTGGAGACTGGATCTTGAGGTCCAGGGGAAGAGATGTCCCTGATGGTGATGAGGAACTACCCGCCCGAGTTC
>NZ_SSXE01000292.1 GCF_021699195.1 Nonomuraea sp. MG754425
CCCCGGCCAGCCCCCGCCCACCCAATCCGCCCGCCGACGCGTCCTCGTGCTCACGTTTCGTCCCCAATGTGGCGTCTCCCGTGGAAGCCGACGCCGGTCCGCTCGAAGGCTCACCTCGACGCGGAACCTGCTGATCATCCTCGGCAACGCCCGTGACAGCCGGCAGGTCCGCCCACTGCTGCCCGCGGGGCCGGGGTGTCAGCCGCCAGCACTTCAGGCAGGAGCCCACCGGCCAGGACGCCGCCGGCCTGTTCGCCCTGCTCGGCACGCCCACCCACACCCCGGCGGCCACCGCCGCGCTCGCCGACCGGCCCGAGCACTCGACCGAGGCCGCGCTGGACCGGCTCCTGGACGCCCGGCCGTTCGAACCGGCGGGACCCGGCCGCTACCGGATGCACGACCTCGTCCACCTCTCCGCCCGCGAGCAGGCGGCCGAGACCCTCGGCGCGGACGCGCGGGCGGCGGCCGTGCACCGCGTGTCGCACCACTGCCCGGCCACGGCCAGGACGGCGAGCCTGCTGCTCAACCCAGCCTCCGTCATCGTCCGGAACCTTCGCCCCGACCGGCCGGGCCTCGGCCTGGACACCCCTCAGCAGGCCGTCGACTCCAGCCGGTCGTGGCCGTCCGGGTGAAAGTTTCACCCGGGCCGCCGCGCCGATCCGGCCCGGCGCACCGGGTCGCCCGGCCCGCGACCGGCCGGTGCGTCGGCCCCGCCCTTTTACGGGCCGCGCGGAAACCGCGATTCGCCCGTTCACCGCGGGGTGGCGTCCCGAATGGGTCTGCCGGGTCTGCGGCGATTGTGTGATTCTCCCACCCGGGACGGCGCTTCCCGCGGCGTCCCGGGTGCGCGGTCCGCGCGCTCAGGAAGGCCACCGGCAGTAGGGAGAGATGGCTCCGTGAAACCTCCACGTGGGATGCGCGCCCTCGCGTCGGGCGCGGCGGCGGCGCTGGTGCTCGCCGCCTCACCCGCCCAGGCGGCGACCGCGTCCGGCGCGAGCGCCGCGGCCCTGAGCTGCGCGATCACCATCACGGACCCGACCCAGTTGTACACGACCTCCGTGTACGCCTACGTCGAGGTCTCGTGCAACCAGCGCGTCTCGTACATCGGCGGGTACCTGTCCCTGTACCGCAACGGGACCTTCCTGGCCTACGCCGAGACCTACCTGAACAACACGGCCTACGCCTACAAGCTCAACATGGTGGCGTGCGTGCCCGGCGACTACCACGTCATGGGCTACGGGTTCGCCAACCTCGACGGCGGCGCGCCCGACTTCTCCCAGCGCGTCGCCACCACGCCGATCACGATCACCTGCGCCTGAACCGCCTCCGGGCCGGGCGCGGCGCGGGCCGCCGCCCGCTACGGGTGGCACGGTTGAGGCTGCGCAGGTTGAGCATGAACAAATCATGCCTTTCCCCATCAAAGAGGTACGTGCCGCGTATCCCGCCCTCTCCGACGGCCACGCCTACCTGGACGGCGCGGCCGGCACCCAGACCCCCCGGCCCGTGATCGACGCCATCGCCACCTCCTACCGGACGGGGATCGGCAACGTCGGCGGCGCCTTCCCGGCCAGCCACCGCTCCGACGCCATCGTGGCCGCCTGCCGCGCCGCCGTCGCCGACCTGGTCGGCGGCCACCCCGACGGGGTGATCCTCGGCCCGAACATGACCACCCTCACCTACCGCCTGTCCAGGGCGCTGGCGGGTCCGGGCGACGAGGTGGTGCTCTCCCGGCTGGACCACGACGCCAACGTCCGCCCCTGGACGCAGACCGGCGCCACGGTGCGCTGGGCCGAGGTGGACCCGACCACCGGCGAGCTGCCGGTCGAGCAGTACGCCGACCTGATCAACGAGCGCACCCGGGTGGTCGCGGTCACCGCGGCCGGCAACATCCTCGGCACCCGCCCCGACGTGCCCGCGATCGCCGAGCTGGCGCACCGGGCGGGCGCGCTCATGTACGTGGACGGCGTGCACGCCACCCCGCACGGCCCGGTGGACATGCGCGCGCTGGGCGCCGACTTCTACGCGACGAGCGCGTACAAGTGGTCGGGCCCGCACGTCGGCGCGGTGATCGCCGACCCGGCGCTGCTGGAGACGGTCCGCCCGGACAAGCTGGCCTCCTCGCCCGACACGGTGCCGGAACGCTTCGAGACGGGCACGCTGCCGTTCGCCGACCTCGACGGGGTGACCGCGGCCGTGGACCACCTCGCCGCCATGGTGCCGGGCACGGGCAACCGCCGCGAGCGCCTGCTGACCTCGATGGCCGCCGCCGAGGCGCACGAACTGGCGCTGTTCGCGGTGCTGTTGGAAGGGCTGGAGCAGCTTCCGTACGTCACGGTGTACGGCAAGCCCGCCAGGCGCACCGCCACCGCGTACTTCAACGTGGCGGGCCGCACCCCGCGCCAGGTCGCCGAGCACCTGGCCAAGCTGGGCGTCAACGTGTGGAACGGGCACAACTACGCCTGGGAGCTGACGGGCGCGCTCGGCATCCGCGACTCCGGCGGCGCGGTCCGGGCGGGCCTGGTGCACTACAACGACCGCTCCGACGTGGACCGTCTGCTCGACGGGGTGTCCCGCCTGGGCTGAGCTCAGCGCGCGGTCATGATCGTGGTGGTGCCGCGCGGGCCGCGGGCGTGCTCCAGGAGCGTCCGCTGGGCGAAGCGGGCGAGTTCGCGGGTGGCCGGGGACAGCGTGTGGCCGCGCCGGGTGACGAGCGCGATCGTGTCGTACATCGGTTCGGCGAACGGGGTCACGTGCAGGCCGTCCGGGAACGTGGGGCTGGCGACCGCCGCCCGGCAGGCGAACGTGTCACCCACGCCGGCCCGGACCAGGGTCAGGGCGGAGGCGAGGTGCTCGACCTCGATGAGGGGTTCGACGGTGACGCCCGCCAGCCGGGCCCGGGTGGCCAGTTGGCGGCGCGCGGGGTCGGTGTCGCCGTAGTGGGCGTCGTAGAGGATCATGGGGGCGTCCGCCACGTCGGCGATGGTGCGCGGGGTGGCGGCGCGGGCGGCGTCCGCGGTGAGGTAGACGACCTCGTCGCGCACCAGCGGCGTCACGGACAGGCCCTCGTTGTCCACCGGCAGCGTCACCAGCCCGGCCTCGATCTCGCCCCGCTGCACGGCGGCGGCCGTCTCGGCGGAGTTCTGGCCCACGAGCCGGACCCGGACCGAGGGGTGGCGGTGGTGGAAGTGCAGGACCAGCTCCGACAGCGCGTAGAACTCCGCGTTGCGCAGCAGGCCGAAGGTGGCCGTGCCGCCTTCCAGGTCGCGTAGCGCGCGCACGGCCGTGACGCCCTGATCGGCGGCGGCCAGCGCGCGCTCGGCGAAGGGGGCCAGTTCGTCGCCCGCGAGCGTGCTGACCAGCCCCCGGCCCACCCGGCGGAACAGTTCCATGCCCAGTTCGTCCTCCAACCGGCGCACCAGTTCCGAGACGGACGGCTGGGTGAGCCCGAGGCTGCGCGCCGCGGCGGTGAACGAGCCGCCCCTGCGCGCCTCCAGGAACGCCTGCAACTGCTGCAACGTCATAGGGAAACCCTATCGCTTCGACTGGAGTTACCCCCGTTGTGCGATGGGATGCCGCCTCATATGCTCCCTGGAAATCCCCTGTGACCAGCAGCGATGGCAATATTCATGGAGAGAAGAGGCATGCGGAGGATAGTCAAGGGCGCGTCGGCGAACGCGGCCGCGGCACCGGGCGTGGACCCTCGTACGGTGGCCGCCGAGATCATCGACGACGTGCGGCGGAACGGCGACGCGGCGGTCCGCGCCCATTCCGAGCGGCTCGACCGGTGGGCGCCGGCCGAGTTCCGGCTGAGCGAGCCGCAGATCGAGGAGTCGCTGCGCCGCGTGGACCGGCAGACCCTCGCCGACATCAGAGAGGTGCAGGCGAACGTGCGCGCGTTCGCGCAGCGGCAACGCCACTCGCTGCGCGACTTCGAGGAGGAGGCCCGGCCCGGGGTGCTGCTCGGGCAGCGGTCCATCCCCGTGGGGGCGGTGGGCGCGTACGTGCCGGGCGGCCGGTACCCGCTGCTGGCCTCGGCGCACATGACGATCGTGCCGGCCAAGGTCGCCGGGGTGCCGAGGGTGGCCGCCTGCACGCCCGCCACCGGCGGCGACCTGCCGCACGCCACGATCGCCGCGATCCACCTGGCCGGAGCCGACGAGGTCTACCTGCTGGGCGGCGTGCAGGCGGTGGCGGCGCTGGCGATCGGCACGGAGTCGATCCCGCGGGTGGACATGCTGGTCGGGCCCGGCAACGCGTACGTCGCCGAGGCCAAGCGGCAACTGTTCGGGGAGGTCGGCATCGACCTGTTCGCCGGGCCCACCGAGGTGCTCATCGTGGCCGACGACAGCGCCGACCCGTTCGTGGTGGCGGTGGACCTGCTGAGCCAGGCCGAGCACGGCCCCGACTCGCCGGCCGTCCTGGTCACGACGTCGGCCGTCCTCGCCGAGGCGACGCTGCGCGAGGTGGACGAGCAACTGGCCAAGCTGCCCACCCGCGACGTGGCCGGGCCGGCCTGGCGCGACCACGGCGAGATCATCGTGGTGGACGACCTCGACGAGGCGTTCGCCGTATCGGACGAGTACGCCAGCGAGCACGTCCAGGTGCTGACCAGGCAGCCGCGCCTGGCCCTGGAGCGGCTGCGCAACTACGGCTCGCTGTTCCTCGGCGACCGGACCTGCGTCTCGTTCGGCGACAAGGTCATCGGCACCAACCACGTGCTGCCCACCAGGGGAGCCGCCCGCTACACGGGCGGGCTGTGGGTCGGCATGTACCTCAAGACCGTCACCTACCAGGAGGTGACCACCGACGCCGCCAGCGCCTACCTCGGCGAGCTGTGCGGGCGGGCCGCCCGTGCCGAGCGTTTCGAGGGACACGCGCGCTCGGGCGACCTGCGGGCCCTGCCCAGGGGGCAGCGGCCGGCCTGGGCCTGACCTGCCGGGAGGAAACCATGTCCATTGTCCGTACCGTGCTCGGTGACGTCGATCCGGCGGAGCTCGGGCACACGCAGCCGCACGAGCACCTGCTCGCTGACCTGTCGCGCCCGCTGCCGGCCCGCTCCACGGCCCGCGAGCGGGCGGCCGACAACGCGCCGATCACGCTGGAGAACCACTACCGGACCCGCCGCCACCACCCCTCCGAGGACCTGCGCCTCGACAGCGTGGACGTCGCCGTGGCCGAGCTGCGGCCCTACGCCGAGGCGGGCGGGCGCACGATCGTGGACGCCACCAGCATCGGGCTCGGCCGCGACCCCATGGGGCTGGCCACGGTGTCGCGGCGCAGCGGCGTGCACGTCGTGATGGGCTGCGGCTTCTACTACCGCGACTACCATCCCGACGACGTGGCGGCCAGGGACCGCGACGACCTGGCCGCGGAGATCGTCTCCGACCTGCGTACCGGCGTCGGCGGCACGTCGGTCAGGGCGGGGATCATCGGGGAGATCGGGCTCAGCCACCCGCTGCACCCGCAGGAGGAGAAGGTGCTGCGCGCCGCCTGCACGGCGCAGCGGGAGACCGGCGCGGCGCTGATGATCCACCCCGGGCGCGATCCGCGCTCGCCGGGGCGGGCGCTCGACATCGTCGCCGCCGAGGACGTCGATCCGGCGCGGGTCATCATGAGCCACGTCGAGCGCACCGTGTTCTCCGCGCCGGAGATGCGGGCCATCGCGAGCAGCGGCTGCTACGTCGAGTTCGACCTCTTCGGCCAGGAGTCGAGCTACTACTCGCTGGGGCCCGTCGACATGCCGAACGACGCCACCCGCGTGGACCACATCCTGGATCTGATCGACGGCGGCCACGCGTCCCAGATCCTCATCTCCCAGGACATCTGCCACAAGACCAACCTGGTGCGTTACGGCGGCGAAGGGTACGCGCACATCCTGGAGCACGTCCTGCCGCTCATGCGGCGCAAGGACGTCAGCGACGCCCACATCGCGCAGATCACCGTGGCCAACCCCGCTCGCGCGCTCGCCTTCGCGGGCTGATCGCCAGGCCGAAAGGATGCACCCCTCCATGATCCGCGACTTCATCAGCCCGGACGGGACGACACCCGCCCAGCGGCGCGTGCTGCTCGGCGCGAGCACGGGCCAGTTCGTCGAGTTCTACGACTTCGCGATCTACGGCTTCTCGGCCGTGGCCATCGCCGACGCCTTCTTCCCCAGCGAGAACCCGGTCACCGGCCTGCTGGCCGCCTTCGCCGCCTACGGCGTCGCGTTCGTCGCGCGTCCGCTCGGCGGGCTGTTCTTCGGGGCCCTCGCCGACCGCGCCGGCCGCCGGACCGTCCTGTACGCCACGCTCATCTGCATGGGCGTGGCCACCGCGCTCATCGGCCTGCTGCCCACGCACGGCGCGGCCGGGATCATCGCCCCCGTCCTGCTCGTGGTGTGCCGGCTGGCGCAGGGCTTCTCCGCCGGCGGCGAGGCGGTCGGCGCGCCGTCGTTCGTGCTCGAGCACGCGCCGTTCGAACGCCGCGGCACCTGGATCGGCGTCACGATCGCCGCGTCGGCCGCCACGTCGGTGATCGCCCTGATCCTCATCATGGGCATCACCGGCGCGGTGTCGGACACCGCCTACGCCTCGTGGGGGTGGCGGGTCCCCTTCCTGCTGGCCCTGCCGCTGTCGCTGATCGGCATCTACATCCGCCGCCGTACCGAGGAGAGCCCGGTCTTCCAGGAGCTGCGACGGGAGAACGCGGTCGAGTCCAGCCCGATCCGGGGCAGCCTGCGCGGCAACTGGACCCGGCTGGGGCAGATCTTCGCCGTCATGGCGCTGTCCGGCCTCGGCTTCTACGTGCTCGTCGGGTACTTCGTCACCTATCTGCAGAGCGTCGTCGGGCTGAGCCTGCTGCAGTCGCTGGCGGCCAACGCCGTGGCGCTGCTGTCGTTCTCCGTGCTGCTGCCGATCGGGGGCCGGCTGTCCGACAGGTACGGCCGCAAACCGATGCTGATCATCGGCGCGGCGGCGGTCGCGGTCGTGGGGCTGCCCGCGTTCCTGCTGGTCACCAGCGGCTCGTTCGGCACGGCGGTGATCGGGCAACTGCTGCTGGCCGCGGCGTTGTGCACGTACGGGGGCGGCAGCTACACCTTCTTCGTCGAGCTGCTGCCCGCCGCGACCCGCGTGACGGGCGCCGCCATCAGCTACAACGTGGCCTTCGCCCTGTTCGGCGGGACGGCGCCGTTCGTCGGCACCTGGCTGGTCGACGTCACCGGCTCGGCGGTGGCCCCCGGCTACTACCTGGTCGTGGTGGCCCTCGCGGCGCTGGCGGTCGCGGTGACCACTCCCGAGACCCGCGTGCGGGAGCGGGCCGCCGTGAGCGCCGGGCGCGGGTAGGGCGCTCGTCGCCGCGCGCGGCGGGCCGCGTCGTGCAGGCAATGCGAAGAAAGTGTGGAGTTCTCGCCGATGCGCGGCGGGAACCGCGCGACTACGCTGCTCCAGCGAGCCGGCCGGAACACGCCTCGCCGCGCTCGGGACCTCGCCGGTCCGCCATGAACAGGTGACCGGCGCGTCGTCCCGTCATCGGAGGTGCGAGGAGCAGCGTATGGATGTGGTCGGCGATCATCGAGGTTCCCCACCCCCTGCGGCCCTTCGTCGCCTACGTCACCGGGACCGACCTGCCGGAAGGGGATGCCCAGGGCTGCTTCCGCCTGGCTGACGCCTGCGTGCTGGCGGCACACCGGCTGGCCGGGACGGACGGGGCCGATCGGGCCGCGTCCCGGATGGTGGGCGAGCGGTGGGACGGCGCGGCCCAGCAGGCGTTCGCCCGCCGCGTGCGGGTGAAGGTGGGGGGACGGCGCTCGGAGCTGGTCACCGCGCTGATCGACACGGCGGTCCGGCTGAACGGAACCGGGCTGGCGATCCAGTACGCCGAGCGGATGATCACGCTGGTCGTCGTCCTGGTGGTGGTGACGGTCCCGGTCCTGATCGCGCAGGGAGGGTGGCTGCTCCGGCCGTTCCTGCGGCTGGCCCGGATGAGCGTGGTGCAGATCCGCAACACCACGCTGGCGCTGGTGGCCCTGTTCGGCGGGCTCGGCGCGGGGCTGGATCTGCTCGTCCAGGCCACCCAGCTCGCCGGCGGCCGGCGGGACGGCATCGACCTGCGGCAGGCGGGGACCGCCCTGCGTGACGGGGCGATCGAGGGGCTGCTGACCGGCCTGCTGACCGGCGGGCTGGGCCGCCTGGCCACCCCCGCCGTGCGGGCGGGAGTGGCCCGCGCGGAGGCGGGCGTCAGGGACAGGCTGCTGGCCTACGTGCTCACCACCGTGCCCGGCCAGGCGCTGCAGTACGGCCTCGCCGGAGGCGGGGCCACCGCGCTCGGCCTGTGGCTGGACGGGCAGCCGCTGCACCTGCGGACCGTCCTGCTGGGCGCGACCTCCGCCGCCGTGGGCGCCGACGGCCAGCACGCGGCCACCCTCAACCTGGCCCGCCAGGCGAACGGCACACCACCGCCCGACCTCACCACGCCCCACTCCCCCACGCCTGAACCCCCCACGCCCGAGCCCACCGCGCCTGAGCTCGGCCGCCC
>NZ_SSXE01000293.1 GCF_021699195.1 Nonomuraea sp. MG754425
CACTGCGAGGCGGGCGACGTCATCGCCGAGAACCTGCCGCTGCCCGCCGACCTGCGCGCGGGCGACCTGCTGGCGATCGCCGCGACGGGGGCCTACCATCACGCGATGGCCTCCACCTACAACCTGACCTGCCGCCCGCCGGTGATCGTCGTCGCCGGCGGCCGGGCCCGGCCGGTGGTGCGCCGGGAGCGGCCGGACGACCTGATGCGCCGCGACGTCGGCCGCTGACCGCGCGGGGTCAGGGCGTGAACCGGTAACCCATCCCGGGCTCGGTGATCAGGTGTTCGGGGTGGGCCGGGTCGCGCTCCAGCTTCCTGCGGAGCTGGGCCATGTACTGGCGCAGGTAGTGGGTCTCCTTGACGAAGCGGCTGCCCCACACCTCGGTGAGGACCTGCCGCTGGCTGATCAGCTTGCCGGGGTTGCGCAGCAGCAGCTCCAGGATGTGCCACTCCGTCGGGGTGAGCCGCACGTCGCCGGAGACGGTCTTGCTGGTCAGGTCGATGACGTGGTCGCCGAGCTCGATGGTGGCCAGTTCGGCCTCCTGGATGGCGGTGCGCCGGGTGACGGCCCGCACCCGCGCGAGCAGTTCGTCGATGCCGAACGGTTTCGTCACGTAGTCGTCGGCCCCGGCGTCCAGGGCCTCGATCTTGTCCTGGTTGCCGGCCCGGCCGGACAGCACGATGATCGGGACGGTGGTCCAGCCGCGCAGGCCGTGGATGACGTCCACGCCGTCGAGGTCGGGCAGGCCGAGGTCGAGGATGACGAGGTCGGGGGTGGCGTCCACGGCCGCCCTGAGCGCGGAGGCGCCGTCGGGGGCGACGGCGACCTCGTAGTGGCGGGCGGCCAGGTTGATGCGCAGGGCGCGCAGGATCTGGGGTTCGTCGTCGACGACGAGGATGCGGGTCACGGGTTCACCGTCCGGTTGGTGACGATCGGCAGACTGGCCGTGGTGCCGGTCGTGGTGCTGATCGTCGTGCTGGTCGTCGTGCTGATCGGCAGGGTGAGGATCATGGTCAGACCTCCCCCTGGTGTCTCTTCGGGGACGAGCGTGCCGCCCATGGCCTCGCTCAGGCCGCGTGACAGCGCCAGGCCGAGCCCCACGCCGGAGTGGTTGTCGCGGTCACCGAGCCGCTGGAACGGCTGGAAGACCCGGTCGTGCGCCTCCGGCGGGATGCCCGGCCCCCGATCGACGACGCGGATCTCCACGTGGCCGCCGTGCCGGCTCGCCGTGATCAGCACGGGCGCGCCGGGCGGGCTGTAGCGGACGGCGTTGGCCATCAGGTTCACCAGCACGCGTTCGAGCAGGGCGGGGTCGGCGAGGATCTCGGGCAGCTCGATGGAGATGTCACCCTCGACACGCTCCCGTGACGGCCCCAGGTCGTCCACGGCGCGGGGCACGACCTCCTCCAGGGCGATCGGCTCCGGGGTGACGCCGAGCACGCCCGCCTGCAGGCGGCTCATGTCGAGCAGGTTCGCCACCAGCCGGGCCAGCTTGTCGAGGGACTCGCGGGCGGTGGCGAGCAGCTCGGTGCGGTCCTGCGGCGACCAGGCGATGTCGGTGTTGCCGAGGCTCTCGACGGCCGCCTTGGCGGAGGCGAGCGGGGTGCGCAGGTCGTGGCTGACGGCGGCGAGCAGCGCGGTGCGCATCCGGTCGGCCGCGGCCAGCGGGCGCGCCTGCTCGGCCGCCTCCTGCAGGCGTTCCTGGCGCAGCGCGACGGCGACCTCGGCGGCGAACGCCTCCAGCACGGTGCGGTCGGCGGCGTCCAGCGGCCCGCCGTGGGCGGCCAGGACCAGGTCCTCGTCGATGACGACGTCGGTGTCGGCGTGGCCGGGGCACGTGGACGGCGCGCCGCCGCTGGTCGCCACGATCCGCCAGGCGCCGGGGTCGGCCTGGTCGTCCGGGGCGGGCTCGCCCTGGCGCTCCAGCAGCGTCACCGACGTCAGCGCGAACGTCTCGCGCATGCGCTCCAGCAGCGACGGCACCGCGGCCCCGCCGCGCAGCACGTGCCCGGCCAGCGTGGACAGCAGTTCGGCGTCGGCCCCGGCGCGGGCGGCCTCGCGGGTGCGGCGGGCGGCGATGTCCACGATCGTGCTGACCGCGGCGGCGACCAGCACGAAGACGAGCAGCGCGAACAGGTTCTCCGGGTCGTTGATGGTGAACTCGCCGAGCGGCGGCGTGAAGTACCAGTTGAGCAGCAGCGACCCGCCGACCGCGGCGGTGATGGCCGGCCACGTCCCGCCCACCAGCGCGACCCCGACCGTCAGGGTGAGGAAGAACAGGATCTCGCTGGGCAGCGAGACCAGCTCGCGCAGCGGCGCGAGCACGGCGGTGAGCAGCGGCATGCCGGCCACCGCGAGCGCCCACCCGGCCAGCCGCCGGCTGCGGGTGAGCGCGGCCCGCGAGCGGGCCGGCCGCCGGCGGCCCTTCTTCGCCTCCTCGTGCGTGATCATGTGCACGTCGATGGAGCCCGACCGGGCCGTGGTCTCCACGCCGACGCCGCGCGAGAAGAGCTGCGCGAAGCGGCCCCGGCGGGAGGCGCCCAGGACGAGCTGGGTGGCGTTGACGCCGCGGGCGAAGTCCAGCAGGGCGCGCGGGATGTCGTCGCCGACGACCTGGTGGTAGGTGCCGCCCATGCTCTCCACGAGGGTGCGCTGGCGGGCCAGGTTGGCCGGGTCGGCGCCGGCCAGGCCGTCGGCGCTGGTCACGTGGACCGCCAGCAGGTCGGCGCCTTTCGAGCGGGCGGCGATGCGGGCGGCCCTGCGGACGAGCGTGTCGCCTTCCGGGCCGCCGGTGACGGCGACGACGACGCGTTCGCGGGTCTCCCAGGTGCCTTCGATGCCGTGGTCGGCGCGGTAGCGGTCGAGCTGGTCGTCCACCTTGCCCGCGACCCAGAGCAGGGCCAGCTCGCGCAGGGCGGTGAGGTTGCCGACGCGGAAGTAGTTCGACAGCGCCGCGTCCACCTTCGACGGGGCGTAGACGTTGCCGTGGGCCATCCGGCGGCGCAGCGCGTCCGGCGACATGTCCACCAGCTCGACCTGGTCGGCCCGGCGGACCACCTCGTCCGGCACGGTCTCGCGCTGCGGCACTCCGGTGATCTGCTGGACGACGTCGTTGACCGACTCCAGGTGCTGGACGTTGACGGTGGAGACGACGTCGATGCCGGCGTCGAGGATCTCGTCGATGTCCTGCCAGCGCTTGGCGTGCTTCGAGCCGGGCACGTTGGTGTGGGCCAGCTCGTCGATCAGCGCCACCCTGGGCCGCCGGGCGATGACGGCCGCGGTGTCCAGCTCGGTGAACGTCGCGCCCCGGTGGACCAGGCTCGTCCGGGGGACGACCTCGAGGCCGTCCAGCAGTTCCGCGGTGCGGGGGCGGTCGTGGGTCTCGACGAGACCCACGACCACGTCCCGGCCGCGTTCGATGGCCCGGCGGGCCTCGCCGAGCATCGCGTAGGTCTTGCCCACCCCGGGAGCCGCCCCGAGGTAGACCCGCAGCCGGCCCCGGGTCATGGCCGGTCGAGGGCCAGGTTCAGGTCGAGCACGTTGACCGCGGGTTCGCCGATGAAGCCGAGCGCGCGGCCGGTGGTGTGCGCGCCGATCAGCTCGCGCACCCGGTCGGGCGGCAGCCCGCGTTCCCTGGCGACGCGGGGGGCCTGGAGTTCGGCGTAGGCGACGGAGATGTGCGGGTCGAGGCCGGAGCCGCTGGCCGTCACGGCGTCGGCGGGCACCGGCACGGCGCGCACGTCGCCGCGCACGGGGACGGTGCGGCCGGCCGCGTAGTCCTCGCCCGGCCGGGCGCACTCCACCGGGAGCCCCTGGTACGCGGCGACGAAGGGGACGGCCGGGCACGCCTGGTTCACGCTGACGGCGCGGCCGGGGAAGACCTTGAGCACCGCGCCGACCCCGTCGGGGGTGCAGTACGGGCGGGCGCCGCTGACGCCCTCCAGCTCGCCGATCGCCTTGGAGCGGGCGCAGACCCGGGTGAGCAGTGACTCCTTGCCCTCGGTGCCGGGCGCGGCGAGCACGTCCACGACGTCTTCGGGGCCGAGGTTGCTGGCGCCGCTGGAGGTGGGGTCGTAGCCGTCGCCGGCCGCCGACGGGCGGGACTGGAAGTACGTCCTGACCGGGTTGCCGTCGGCGTCGGTGAAGGACTGGCCGATGAGCGCGCTGCCGACGTCCTTGCCGCCGGCCTGGACGATGGAGCCGTTGGCGTGCTCGTTGAACAGGACCTGGGCGACGCCGGTGGTGACCAGCGGGTAGGCCAGGCCGAGCAGCACGGTCAGGACGGCGACCGCCCGGAGGGCGGCGAGGTGCTGGCGCAGCCAGCTTGGCAGGCGTTCCATGTCAGGCCATCCCGGGGAGGAACTGGATGATGAGGTCGATGATCTTGATGCCGGCGAAGGGGGCCACGATGCCGCCCAGGCCGTAGAGGTGGAGGTTGCGCGAGAGCAGCTTGGACGCACTCGACGGCCGGTAGCGCACCCCGCGCAGGGCCAGCGGGATCAGCGCGATGATGACCAGCGCGTTGAAGATCACCGCCGCCAGGACCGCGGACTGCGGGCTGGCCAGGCGCATGATGTTGAGCGCGTCCAGGCCGGGGTAGACGGCCGTGAACATGGCCGGGATGATCGCGAAGTACTTGGCGATGTCGTTGGCGATGGAGAACGTGGTCAGCGCGCCCCGGGTGATCAGCAGTTGCTTGCCGATCTCGACGATCTCGATGAGCTTGGTCGGGTTGGAGTCGAGGTCGACCATGTTGCCGGCCTCCTTGGCGGCGGACGTGCCGGTGTTCATGGCGACGCCGACGTCCGACTGGGCCAGGGCGGGGGCGTCGTTGGTGCCGTCGCCGGTCATGGCGACCAGCCGGCCGCCCGCCTGCTCCTTCCTGATCAGGGCGAGCTTGTCCTCGGGGGTGGCCTCGGCGAGGAAGTCGTCCACGCCGGCCTCGTCGGCGATGGCCTTGGCGGTCAGCGGGTTGTCGCCGGTGATCATGACGGTGCGGATGCCCATGCGGCGCATCTCGTCGAAGCGCTCGCGCATGCCGGCCTTGACGACGTCCTTGAGGTGGATGACGCCGAGCACCCGGCCGCGCTCCGCCACGACGAGCGGGGTGCCGCCGGAGGCGGAGATGCCGTCCACGAGGTGGCCGATCTCGTCGGTGGGGTGGCCGCCGGCGTCGCGCACCCACTTCATCACCGCCGTGGCCGCGCCCTTGCGCACCTCCCGGCCGTCCAGGTTGACCCCGGACATGCGGGTCTGGGCGGTGAACGGCACCCATTCGGCGCCGTGGATCTCCCGCTCCCGCAGCCCGTAGCGCTCCTTGGCGTAGACCACGATGGAGCGGCCCTCGGGGGTCTCGTCGGCCAGGCTGGACAGTTGCGCGGCCTCGGCGAGGTCCTGCTCGCCGATGCCCGCCACCGGGACGAACTCGGCGGCCTGCCGGTTGCCCAGCGTGATGGTGCCGGTCTTGTCCAGCAGCAGCGTGGACACGTCCCCGGCCGCCTCCACCGCGCGCCCGCTCATGGCCAGCACGTTGCGCTGCACGAGGCGGTCCATGCCGGCGATGCCGATGGCCGACAGCAGCGCGCCGATGGTGGTCGGGATCAGGCAGACCAGCAGCGAGACCAGCACCACGCCGGACACGCCGTCGGCGTTCAGCGCGAGGGAGTCGGGCACGCCCGGGTTGACCAGCTTGGAGTAGATGGCCAGCGGCTGCATGGTGACGGTGGCGACCAGGAAGATGATCGTCAGCGCGGCCAGCAGGATGTTCAGCGCGATCTCGTTGGGCGTCTTCTGCCGGTTGGCGCCCTCCACCAGGGCGATCATCCGGTCGATGAAGCTCTCGCCCGGCTTCTGCGTGATCTTGACGATGATCCGGTCGGACAGCACCTTGGTCCCGCCCGTCACCGCCGAGCGGTCGCCGCCGGACTCGCGGATGACCGGGGCGGACTCGCCGGTGATGGCCGATTCGTCCACCGAGGCGATGCCCTCGACCACGTCGCCGTCGCCCGGGATGGTCTCCCCGGCCTCGACGATCACGTGGTCGCCCTGCCGCAGTTCGGGGGCCCGGACGAGCTCCCAGGCGCCGGGCTCGCCGGGGTCGCGCAGCCTGCGGGCCTGGGTGTCGGTCTTGGCCTTGCGCAGCGTGGCGGCCTGCGCCTTGCCGCGTCCCTCGGCCACGGCCTCGGCCAGGTTGGCGAAGACGACGGTCAGCCACAGCCACACCACGATCGCCCAGGCGAAGAACGACGGGTCGAGCACGGCCAGCACGGTGGAGAAGACGGCGCCGATCTCGACGATGAACATCACCGGGTTGCGCCACAGCGTGGCGGGGTTGAGCTTGCGCAGCGCGTCCGGCAGCGAGCGGATCATCTGTTTCGGGTCGAGCAGGCCGCCGCCGACCCGGCCGTTCCGGTGCGCCGGTTTCTCCAGCACGGGGGTTGACATGTCAGGACAGTCCTTCTGCGAGGGGGCCGAGCGCGAGGGCCGGGAGGAAGGTGAGGGCGACCAGGATCACGGTGACGCCGACGACCATGCCGATGAACAGCGGCCGGTGCGTGGGCAGCGTGCCCGCGCCCTCGGGGACGGGCGACTGGGCGGCCAGCGACCCGGCCAGCGCCAGCACCAGGATGATCGGCAGGAACCGGCCGAAGGCCATGCACAGGCCGAGCGCCACGTCGTACCACGGGGTGTTGACCGTCAGGCCGGCGAAGGCGGAGCCGTTGTTGTTGGAGGCGCTGGTGAAGGCGTACAGGATCTCCGACAGCCCGTGCGGCCCGCCGTTGAGCATGCTCGCGCGCCGCTCCGGCGAGCCCATCGCGAACGCGGTCCCGGCCAGCACCAGCACCGGCGTGACGAGGAAGTACAGCGAGGCGAGCTTGATCTCCCTGGCGCCGATGCGCTTGCCCAGGTACTCCGGGGTGCGGCCGACCATCAGCCCGGCGACGAACACGGTGATCACCGCGAGGATCAGCATGCCGTACAGGCCGGAGCCGACCCCGCCGGGGGCGACCTCGCCCAGCATCATGTTGACCAGCGTCATCATGCCGCCGAACGGGGTGTAGGAGTCGTGGAAGGAGTTCACCGCCCCCGTCGAGGTGAGCGTGGTGGCGGCGGCGAAGGTGGCCGAGTTCGAGACGCCGAAGCGCACCTCCTTGCCCTCCATCGCCGCGCCCGCCGCCTGCGGCACGGTGGCGCCGCCGGACAGTTCGAAGACGTTGGTGAGCAGCACGCTGGTCAGCGCGATCACGCCCATCACGGCGAGGATCGCGTACCCCTGCCGGAGCTGGCCGACCATCCGGCCGAAGGTACGCGGCAGCGCGAACGGGATCAGCAGGATCAGGAAGATCTCGAACCAGTTCGTCCAGGTGGCGGCGTTCTCGAAGGGGTGGGCGGAGTTGGCGTTGTAGAAGCCGCCGCCGTTCGTGCCCAGTTCCTTGATCACCTCCTGGGAGGCGACCGGCCCGCCGGTGATCGCCTGGCCGCCGCCGGTCAGCGTGGTGATCTCGTGCACGCCGGAGAAGTTCTGGATCAGCCCGCCGGCGACCAGCACCAGCGCGCCGGCGAACGAGATCGGCAGCAGGATCCGGACGGTGCCGCGCACCAGGTCCACCCAGAAGTTGCCGACCGTGCCGGACCGGCGGCGGGCGAAGCCGCGCACCAGCGCGACCGCCACCGCCATGCCCACGGCGGCCGAGACGAAGTTCTGCACGGCGAGCGCGGCCATCTGGGTGAGGTGCCCCATCGTGGACTCGCCGGAGTACGCCTGCCAGTTGGTGTTGGTGACGAAGCTGATCGCCGTGTTCCACGCGATGTGGTCGGTCACCGGCTCCATGCCCACGCTCAGCGGCAGTTTGTCCTGCAGCCGCTGGATGCCGTACACGACCAGGACCGAGATCACCGAGAACGCGAGCACGCCGCGCGCGTACACGCCCCAGGACTGCTCGGCGTCGGTGCGCACGCCCAGCAGGCGGTAGACGACCCGTTCCACGGCGTTGTGCCGGGCGGTCGAGTAGACGCGGTACATGTAGTCGCCGAGCGGCCGGTGCACCAGGACCAGCGCGGCGATCAGCGAGACGATGAAGATCATCCCGGCGGAGGTCGTGCTCATCAGAAACGCTCCGGGAACAACAGGGCCACGACCATGAAGATCACCAGGGCCACCACCACGACCAGGCCGGTGGCGTTGACGGCGCTCACAGCCGCTCCACCGCCTTCACTATCAGCCCGAGGACCACGAAGATCGCGATCGTCAGGGCGACGAAGATGACGTCTGCCATCCCCACTCCTTGAGTTCGTCCGCCGCCCAGGATGAGCGACGCAAGACCAAGGAAAACGCCGAAATAGCCCCGTATTGCCTTTCTTGACGCCATCCCTACGGGCGTAGGCCGAATCTTGACGGGATCCGTACACAGGGGGCGACGTGCGGCGGGACCAGGGCGGCGGACGAACTCAAGG
>NZ_SSXE01000294.1 GCF_021699195.1 Nonomuraea sp. MG754425
GTTGCCAAATCTCCACCCAGCCGGGCTTGCCTAGAGGTCTTCAGACTGCCCTCGACGTCACTCCAGGTAACCGCTCCCCAGAGAGTGCTCAAGAGCCGGTAAATCCCGCATAGGGGGACAAAAGGCACGAAAGTCCGCAGCCGGCGGAGCGTCGCCTCCCCGGCCCAGCGACCTCGACCTCCGGGATGAGACACATGAGAGGAAGCCTGCAGTTCATCGGAAGCGCCACCACGCTGATCCGTTACAACGGCTTCACCCTGCTGACCGACCCCGACTTCCGGCCCCGTGGCCGGCGGGCGTACCTCGGGTACGGCCTGTCGTCGCGCCGCCTCACCGACCCCGCCATGGAGATCGGGGACCTGCCGCCGCTGGACGCGGTGCTGCTGTCCCACCCGTACGGCGCTCACTGGGGCCGGGCGGCGCGCAAGGGCCTGGACAAGGCCACGCCGGTCATCACGACCACGGCGGCGGCCGGCCGGCTGCGCCGCCGGGGCTTTCGCAGGAGCGTGGGACTGGACAACTGGCAGCAGCACGAACTGCGCGGCCCCGGCGGCACCGTACGCGTCACCGCCCTGCCCGCCCGGCACGCGCCTGGCCCGGCCGAGGCGCTGCTGCCGCCGGTCATCGGCACGATGCTGGAGTTCTGCGACGAGGACGACCGGGTCGAACTGCGCCTGCACATCAGCGGCGACACGCTGCTCGATCGCCGCCTGGACGCGATCCCGCGCCGCTTCCCCGACGTCGACCTCGCCATCGTCCACCTGGGCGGCGCCAAACTGCCCGGCGGCCCCCTCGTGAGCATGGACGGCGAGCAGGGCGCCGCCTGGGTCGGCCTGATCGACCCGCGAACGGTGGTGCCGGTCCACTACGACGACTACGCCTTCTTCAGCTCGCCCCTCGACGACTTCCGTCACCACATGGAACGGGCCGGGCTCGCCGACCGGATCGTCCACCTCGACAGGGGCGAGACCCGCGAGCTGGCCCCGCACCGGCTGGTCCGCCGCTGACGCACGGTTCGCCTGCCCGGCCGCCCGCCCGTGCACTACGATCTGCGACGACATCGCTCCTCTAAGTGAGGAACCTCGGGAAGCGGGCGGTCATCCTCCATGAAGCTTGCGCTCGGGCCGGCCGTGGCCCTGCTGGTCGTCGTGGGCGTGGCGGCGGCCGGCTGCGGCGATACGCAGCCCCCGCCCGCCACCGTCGGCTCCTCACCGGCCGCGCCCCCGGCTTCGGACACAGGCTCGGACCCAGGCTCGGGTACGGGCAGGCCGACGCCCGACGCCTACGTGCCCCACCCGCTGCCGCTGCCCCGCGCCACGGTGACGGCCGCGCCCAAGCACGGCTCCCGGGCCCGTACGAGCCCGCCGCCGGCACCCGGGCGGGCACCCGGGTGCCCGCCCGGCGGGGGCGACGGCGTCGCGCCCCCGTGCCCGGGCGCCGACGCGCCGGCGTCGATCGGGGGCGGGCTGACGGAGGTCGCCGTGCCGGTCAGCCCGCCGGCGACTTCCCTCAACCCTCCTCCGCCGCCGCCCAGCGCGTCGCCGCTGCAGCAGTCCGTCCCGGAACCCGGCCCGAACCCGGCCACCGCCCCGGCCCCGACCGCCACCCCGAACCCGACCTGACCAGAACGTCAGAACGCCGAACCGAACGGCCAGCACTTCGGCGCCCGGCGCAGGTGGGACGAGGCGACCTTCACTCGATGTTCTTCCCCGGCGGTTCCTGGTCGGCCAGCGCGGACAGGTCATAGAGGACAGCCTCGATCGCCGCCTCCGCCACCAGCGTCCAGTAGACGTCGGAGTCGATGGACAGGCCGGAGCTTCGCGATTCCACGTCTCTGCGTATCGCGTCTTTCACGCGCGCCTCGTCGGCGGCCCCGAAGCACCATTGAAGGGTGCGCCGGTCCGGCACCCATTTCTCCTCGTCTGCCACGCGCAGAGGATATCATCTCCGGAAAAGGCGTCCGGTGAATCCGTGAATGGCCGGAGGTAATCTCCGGCCATTCACGGTGTGGTCATCTTGCGGTCACGTACGTGTGCGCCGAACTGGTGCCGTCGATGTTGCTGCAGCACGGGTCCATAATTTGACCGCGTGAAACTCCATAATAGGTCCCCGACTTGCGAATGTGTATGCCGCTGTCCGATCTCGGGGTGTAGTAGGTTTTGGTCTGCCCCGGACTCACCCACTGCGACTGCGTGGACTTGGCCACCCGCTGCCCTGGCCCGGCCGCCGGCTTGCCCGGAGAGCCGCCCGCTACGTACATGAGCGCGCCGTCGATGGTGACCATGACCGTCGCGTTGCAGGTGACGCGGGTTTTGTAGATCACGCTGTCCCCGCCACTGGACCAATGCGGTGAATTCGCCGTGCCGATGCACTTGATGGCCGCGCCGGTTTTACTGGTGCCGCTGAAGGTGAACGCCGAAGGGCCGAACGCCTTGAGCGTCGCGGCGGTCCAGCCGCTGACGCTCGCCGCGGTGGCACTCGCCGGCGTCGTCGTCACCGTCAGCGTGGCAGCGGCCACCGTCAGCAATACCGCCGCGAACCGCTTTCTGAATATCCTCATCCAGATCTCCCCGAATCACCCAGAGGCAAACAACGTGTTTACCGCTATTCTCTCCGGGACACGTCTGGGTGTCTTTGGCGCTGAGTGCAGGGTTCTTAACACTGGATGTCCGGAAAGGCCGCGGAATATCGGGGTCCGCCAGGAGGTCAGGCGGGGTGTGTTTCGGCGACCCAGCCCCGTCCGCCTCCAACGCCGCGCAGCGTCTCGGTCAGCACCTGCCGCCGGCCGCTCCAGCGCCTGGCGGGTGGCGCAGGACTCCTCCAGCACCTCAGGGATCGTCAGGTTCACGGGGCGCCTCCGGCGAGCGGGTCAAGGGCACTTCGAAGTGCCTTCTGTCAGACCGCCCGCCGAGGGCCACGCGTCGACGCAGGGGACGAAGCAGCGAAGATCGTGTGCTGGGGCACCGGAGACGTGGGCCGCCGACCTCGACAGCAAGACGGTGGTGGACGTGTCCAACCCGCTGGACTTCTCGCCCCGGCTGGTCGTGCCCGCGGCCGGCAGCGTCGCCGAACAACTGCAACTGGCCTTCCCCCGCGCCCATGTCGTCAAGACGCTCAACACGGTGATGACCGACCCGCGCAGGTCCCGGGGCCGCACAACGTGTTCGTGTGCGGGGACGAGGAGGCCGCCAAGTCCGACGTCGTTCGGCTGGACCCACCGTCGGATCCTCGACCTCGGCGGCCTGTCCGCGGCCCGGGGGGTCGAGCCCCTCGTACTGCTCTGGATCTCTCTCGGCGACAGCCTCCGGACGGCGGACTTCGACCTCGCGGTCCTTCGCTGACGGTGCGACCGCCGCTACTCGGCGCCGGGGGTGAGCAGGCCGGTCTCGTAGGCCAGGACGACGAGCTGGGAGCGGTCGCGGGCGCCGAGCTTGGCCAGCAACCGGCCCACGTGCGTGCGCGCGGTCGCGGGGCTGATGAACAGCCGGCCGCCGATCTCGGCGTTGGTACGCCCGGCGCCGACCTCGGCCAGCACCTCCCGCTCGCGTTCCGTCAGGCGGTCGAGCAGGGCCGCCGCCGACGGCCGGGCGCTCGCCGCGGCGGCACGCATGACGCGCCGGGTGACGGCCGGGGACAGGAGCGCGTCGCCGCCGGCCACGATGCGCACCGCCTCGCGCATCCGCTCGGGGCTGGTGTCCTTGAGCAGGAACCCGGCCGCCCCCGCCCTGATCGCCTCCTGGATGTTCTCGTCGGTGTCGAAGGTGGTGAGCGCGATGACGTGGACGTGGCGCAGCCCGGGGTCGGCCATGATCTGCCGGGTGGCGTCCAGCCCGTCGCGGCCCGGCATGCGGATGTCCATGAGCACCACGTCGGGCCGGAGTCGGCCGGTCAGCTCGACGCCCGCGTCGGCTCCGCCCGCGTCGCCGGCCACGGTGATGTCGTCGGCGCGTTCGAGCAGCAGCCGCAGGCCCTCCCTGACCAGTTGCTGGTCGTCGACGATCACCACCCGGATCATGACCGCTCCTCCAGCGGGATGCTCGCCTGCACCACGAATCCCCCTTCCACCGGCGACGACGTGCGCAGTGCGCCGCCCAGGAGCGACAGCCGCTCGCGCATGCCGGTCAGCCCCCATCCTCCCGCTCCGGCGTTCCCGGCGCCCCGGCCGTCGTCCTGGACGCTGATCAGCAGTTCGTCGGTGCCGTAGTCCAGTTCGACGCGCACGGACCGGGCGCCGGCGTGCCGCAGGACATTGCTCAGCGCCTCCTGGAGCACCCGGTAGGCGGTGGCGTCCGCGATCGCGGGCAGGCGTACGGGCCGGCCCGAGGTGCGCAGGTCGATGTCGAGCCCGGCGGCGGCGGCCGTGGCCGTGAGGGCGTCCAGCCGGTCCAGTCCCGGCGCGGGGCCCTCGTCGGGGCCGTCGCCGGCGCGCAGCGCGCTCAGCGTCAGCCGCAGCTCCCGGCCCACGTCACTGCACGCGCCGCGGGCGGCGGCCAGCGAACGCTCGGCCACCTCGGGCGCGTCGCGCAGCGACTCCCTGGCCACGTCCGTGTGCAGCGAGATCACCGACACGGTGTGCGCCATCAGGTCGTGCAGGTCCCTCGCGATCCGCAGACGTTCCTGCTCCACCCGCCGCGCCGACTCCCGCTCGCGTTCCAGGCGCGCGGCGTGGGCCTGCCCGTCCAGCTCGGCGCGCCAGCCCCGGCGGGCACGTACGCTGTCGCCCAGCGCGATCGCGGTGGCCATGAGGCCGGCCGAGGTCATGGTCTCGAAGCCGAGCAGGTAGGCGACGTCGTCACCCTCCATGATCCGCTGCGTGGTCGAGACGACGAGCAGCGCCCCGGCCGTACCGGCGGACCATCGCAGCCTGCCCTGCTCGGCGGCCGAGTAGAGCGCCGCCGCCACCGGCGGCGCCAGCCCGATCGGCGGGTAGGACAGGCGGTAGTAGACGATCAGCGCCCCGGCCGTGAGCAGCAGCGTGGCCACCGGGAAACGGCGGCGGGCGAACATCAGGACGGCGAACAGCCCGCCGAACGCGTACGACGCCGGGCCCGGCCCGGACGACCGGTCTCCGAGGTCGGCCGTGATGGCCGTGCCGACCACCACCAGGACCAGCATGGCCAGGCCCGTGTCGGCCGCGAGCCCGCGACGGGCCGGTGCGTCGCCCCGCACGCTCCCCTCCGTCAGTCTCGTGGGCTCGGCCGGAAGCCGGGCACGATCTTGCTGATCACCCAGGCGGCCGCGCCCACCGCCGCACCCACTCCCGCCCCGGTCACCAGGCTGCTGACGAGGGAGAACGCCCTCAGCACCAGCCCCTCCACCTCCGGTGGCAGCGCGCCGGCGAGGTTACCGCCCAGGCTCGGCGGGTCACCGGCGAACGATTCCGCCCAAAGTACCTGATGCGTCACGCCGAGCAGGGCACCGTACGCGGCTCCCACCGCGAGCAGCGTCAGGAACGGGTTGGGCACCCGCTTCCACAGCACCACGGCGGCCCAGACCGCGATCGGGACGAACACCAGCAACGCGTTGCCCACCGGGCCGACCAGCCGCAGGTCGTGCCCGATCACGCGCGGCACGCCGAGCAGCGCCAGCCCCCACACGGCCCACCCGGACAGGCCGAGCCGGGCCCTCACGCGACGCTCCCGGCGGGGGCCGCCACCGCGCCCAGCGGCGGGGAGAAGCCCGCCGGGCCGGTCATCTCGTGGAAGACGTTCGGATAGCTGACGATCGTCTCCACGGCGACCCCGACGGACGCGGTGGAGGAGAGTCGTTGTCGCATCGGGCCTGCCTCGGGTCGGACGTCATGACCCGGTCACGCTATGTGTCCGGCCCCCGGCCCGTCGTCGGCCGGCGATCTCGACCGGCGTACGCGTCTCGACGTACGCGCGCTCAGCCTTACTCCCCGGGCACGTCCCTGGCCCGGCTCGGCTGGACGCGCTTGGGCTCGCCGGGCATCTTCGGGTAGTTGGGCGGGTAGGGCAGGTCGCCGCGCTCGTCCTCGGCGTACAGGGCGAGAAGCGGTTCGATCGAGTACGCGCGGTCGTCGATGGCCGCGTGCACGTCGCCCAGCTTGGCGAAGCGGGCGGGCACCGTGCGGATGTCGAAGTCGCGGGGGTCGGCGTCGCCGAGTTCGTCCCAGGTCAGCGGGGTGGAGACGGGGGCGTGCGGCTGGGCGCGGATCGAGTAGGCGCTGACCACCGTGCGGTCTCTGGCGTTCTGGTTGAAGTCGATGAACACCCGCTCGCCGCGCTCCTCCTTCCACCAGGCCGTGGTCACGAGGCTCGGCTCGCGGGCCTCGACGGCCCTGGCCAGGGCGATGCCGGCGTGGCGTACCTGGACGAAGTCCCAGCGCGGCTCGATGCGCACGGCGATGTGCGCGCCGCGGTTGCCGGAGGTCTTCACGAAGCCCTCGATGCCGAGTTCGGCGAGCACGTCCCTGGTCAGGAAGGCGGCCTTGCGCGCGGCGTCGAACTCCAGTCCGGGCTGCGGGTCGAGGTCGATGCGCAGCTCGTCGGGGTGTTCGACGTCGGAGGCGCGCACCTGCCACGGGTGGAAGTCGATGGTGCCGAGGTTGGCGCAGTAGGCGATGGCCGCGACCTCGGTGACGCGCAGTGACTGCGCGGTGCGGCCGCTGGGGAAGGTGACGGTGACCGACTGGAGCCAGTCGGGGTGCCGGGGCGGCATGCGCTTCTGGTAGATCGCCTCGGTCTGGACGCCGTCAGGGTGGCGCTTGATGTTCGTGGGCCGGTCCTTGAGCGCCCGCAGCGCTCCCTCGCCGACGCTCACGTAGTACTCGACCAGTTCCCGCTTGGTGGCGCCGATCGCTGGAAAGTAGACCTTGTCGGGGTTGGTGACCTTGACGGTCCGCTCCCCCACCTCGAGCTCTATGTACGGCGATGCCATGTCCCCGAACCTACTCCACCCGCCCGTCGAGCAGGGTGGGCCCGTCCCGGAGCCTCCTCGGTGGCGGGACCGAGGGCTCGACAGGACGGGCCACGAGACCACCCGCCGCCGGTCCGGGCGCTGGCGCGCCACCCGGCCGACCGTGATGATCCCCAGCGGCGCCAGCACGGGCGTGGGCTGTGCCGCTCGACGGGATCCACGGATGATCCACCCCTTGGCAAGGGAGCGATGACACCCCCTTGCCTACAAAGACGCAAATTCACCCCAGAACGGATGCTTCACCCTGCGGAGATCTCTTTTTGCCGGATCTCGTACGCTTGAGTCATGGACAAGGTGGTCAAGAGCGAGGCGGAATGGCGGTCCGAGCTGTCGCCCGAGGAGTTCCACATCCTCAGGGAGGCGGGGACCGAGCGCCCGTTCACGGGGGAATTCGTCGACACCAAAACCGAAGGTGTCTACTCGTGCCGCGCCTGCGGGGCCGAGTTGTTCCGATCCGACACGAAGTTCGAATCGCACTGCGGGTGGCCGAGTTTCTTCGAGCCGTCCGAGTCCGACGCGGTACGGCTGATCGAGGACAGCAGCCTCGGCATGGTCCGCACGGAGGTGCGGTGCGCCCGGTGCGACTCGCACCTGGGGCACGTCTTCCACGGTGAGGGCTACCCGACGCCGACCGACGATCGTTACTGCATCAACTCGATCTCGCTTCGACTCGAACCCAAGGGGTGATCAATCGGCGACGCGGCGTATCAACCCCGTTCCCCGGGTACGAGAGCCGCGTGCGCTTTGTCCATCTTCGGCACCGCTGGGTGACGATCGAGATCATAGGGCGCGTCGTGACGCAGCGGTGCGAGTTGTGCGCCAAGACGCGGGTCCGGGTCCGCTGACCCGGACCCCCAGGGGGCTCAGAAGCAGGGCTCAGCGCGGGGCCGGGTAGGTGACGCGGCAGCTCCGGTCCGCGGGGCCGAGGATGTTGGCGAGCACCGGGTTGCCGTTTCCCCCGAACTCCGCCTGGACGAACACCACGGGGTCCGCGACTCCGCGGCTGCGCAGGTAGGTCAGGCCGCGCTCGCAGAGCACGATGGCGGCGAGGGAGTTGTCCGCCGACTCCGGCAGGTCCGTATAAATGCGCAGATATCCGCCGACGCTGCGGATGTCCTTGAGGTGTTTCAGCGACTTGTCGTCCGGACCCCAGTTCGCCTGGAAATACCGGACGGCCTGCTGGTCGGTGTGCCGTGACGGGCCGTCGGCCCGGTAGTCGTCGCCGTCGCCGGGGATCGGGCCTCCTGCCAGGACGTCTTCCGGAGCCGTGGAGCCAGCGACAGCCCCCGGATCGGCCGGGCTTTCCGGGCTTTCCGGGCCAGCGGTGGACGCGGGTATGGCGGAACGTGATACCCCCTGTTTCCGGGCCTCGCGCCCGGCCGTGCCGCCGTCCCGTCCTCCGGAAGGCGGCGAAGCGTCGCCCGGCCCGGTCGTTCCGTCGGCCCCCGGCAGGCCGGTCCTCTCGTGTCG
>NZ_SSXE01000295.1 GCF_021699195.1 Nonomuraea sp. MG754425
GGGCCCACACCGGGGGCGGGGTGGCGTGCAACTCGGCCAGCAGGTCGATGACCTGGCCGCGGTCGGCGGGCGGCAGGGCGTCGCCGAAGTCGCCGGCCCGGCCCTCCTCGTACGGGAAGACGCTCAAGGCGTAGCGGTGCCGGTCGAGACGGCGCAGCGTGGCCCCGTCGGCGGCGCGCAGCGGGGCGACGACGAACTCGAGGCCCGCCTCCTCGCGCAGCGCCGCCGCCGTCTCCATGGCCGAGCGGAGTTCGTCGTAGTCGCGCCGCCGCACGTCCGCCACCGTGACGAACCAGCGCCGCCCGGCCCGGTCGGCCGCCACCCAGTGGAAGTCGCCGAAGCCGACCGGGGCGTAGCGCAGGCCGGTGGCCTCGATGCCCCAGCCGGTCAGCGCGGGTCGCAGCAGTTCTTCGTCGAAGTCGTCGGGTCGATCTCGCATAGGCGGCAAGCTACCGGGCCGCGGCGATCTCCGCGGCCCGGCGGGGAGTCAGCGCAGCTCGCGCTTGAGGATCTTGCCGGTGGCCGTCATCGGCAGGGCGTCCCGGAACTCGACGATCCGCGGGTACTTGTAGGCCGCCAGGTTCTGCTTGGCCCAGGCGATCAGCTCGTCCTCGGTGATCGCGGTGCCGGGGGTGCGGATGACGTACGCCTTGACCTCCTCGCCGTGCGAGTCGTGCGGGACGCCGACCACGGCGGCCAGCGACACGGCCTCGTGGGTCATGAGCACCTCTTCGAGCTCGCGCGGGTAGACGTTGAACCCGCCCCGGATGATCATGTCCTTGGCCCGGTCGACGATGGCGTAGTAGCCGTCGGCGTCACGCGTGGCGATGTCACCCGTACGGAACCAGCCGTCGTTCATCACCTCGGCCGTCGCCTCGGGCCGGCCGTGGTAGCCCTTCATGATGTTGTGGCCGCGGATGGCGATCTCGCCGGGCCCCTCGCCCTCGATCGTCTTCCAGCCGTCGTCCACGAGCTTCATCTCCACCCCCCAGATCGGGGTGCCGATCGTGCCGGGCTTGGCGGTCCGGCCGGGCTGGTTGAAGCTGGCCACCGGGGAGGTCTCCGACAGGCCGTAGCCCTCCATGATGCCGATGCCGAAGGTCTGCTCGAAGTCCCTGAGCACCTCGACGGGGGACGACGCGCCGCCCGCGACGGCCACGCGCAGCGCGCGGGGCACCTCCGCACCCTCGCTGTGGATCTTCGTGAGCATGGCCCAGTACATGGTCGGCACGCCCGCGAAGAACGTCACGCCTTCCTTGGCCATGAGCGCGAGCGCCTCGCCCGGCTCGAAGCGCGGCATCAGCACGACCGAGGCGCCGCGCAGGAAGCCCGTGTTCATGACGGTCGTCTGGCCGAAGGAGTGGAACAGCGGCAGCACCGCGAGGTAGGTGTCGCCGCCCTCGGTGCTGGGGAACATGCGGTCGCTGACGATGGCGTTCATCAGCATGTTCTGGTGGGTGAGCTCGGCGCCCTTGGGCTGGCCGGTGGTGCCGGAGGTGTAGAGGATGACCGCGGTGTCGTCGGGCGCGGTCTGGGCGGTGGCGAACTCGCCGGACATCCCGCCGAGCGCCGCCCAGATCGACTCGCCGTACTCCGACTCGGTCGCCAGCGGCGTGGCGGGCAGCACGAAGAAGTGCTCGCAGCCCTCGGCGGCCTCGAAGCCGGCCCTGCCGCGCTCGCCGAGCGGCAGTTCGGGCGTGCCCTCGAAGCAGAACAGCGCTTTGGCGTGGCTGTCGTCGAGGTGGTAGGCGATCTCGCGCGGCTGGAGCAGGACGTTGAGCGGCACCACCGTCGCGCCGGTCTTGAGGATGCCGAAGTAGACGAACGGGAAGTACGGCAGGTTCGGGCAGGCCAGCGCCACCTTGTCACCCTTGCCGATCCCGCGCGCCACGAGCAGGTTCGCGACCTGGTTCGCCACGGTGTCGATCATGGAGTACGGCAGCCGCATGTCGCCGAAGACGATCGCTGTGCCGTCCGGGGTGTTCCTGGCGCTGTCCTCCAGGACGACCGACAGGTTGAGCATGACGCCTTCCTCCCTTTGTTCGCCTTTGGCGCCATCTAAGCAGGACAGTCATACTGACCGGTAGGTAAACGTGGGTCACAACTGCGTATGGACGTGTCGTCCCTGGGTGAAGTATGCAAGTAGGAAGTTACTCACCCCTTGGAGAGGCCGTCATGGACTACGACTACGTGATCGTCGGGGCGGGTTCGGCCGGCTGCGTGCTGGCCAACAGGCTGTCGGAGGACCCCGGCGTGTCGGTGGCGCTGGTCGAGGCGGGCGGCAAGGACGACAAGCTCGAGATCCGCATGCCGGCCGGCTTCTCCAAGCTGTTCAAGACCGACTACGACTGGAACTACACCACCGCCAAGCAGAGCGAGCTGTCCGGCCGCGAGCTCTACTGGCCCAGGGGCCGGGTGCTGGGGGGCTCGTCCTCGCTCAACGCCCAGATGTGGGTGCGCGGCTGCCAGCGCGACTACGACCAGTGGGGGATCCCCGGCTGGGCGTACGACGATGTCCTGCCCTACTTCAACAGGGCCGAGCGGCGCGTCGGCAGCAACCGGGGCGGCGTCTACGGCGGCGACGGCCCGCTCTACATCTCCGAACTGCGCAGCCCCAACGTCACCACCGCCGCCTTCCTGCTGGCCTGCGAGGAACTGGGCTACCCCCGCCTGGCGGAGCTGAACGGCCGCGCCCACGACGGCTACAGTCCCACCCCCGTCACCCAGAACCGCGGCAGGCGGTGGAGCTCGGCCGACGCCTATCTGCGCCCGGCGCTGCCGCGTCCCAACCTGAGCGTCATCACGGGCGTCACCGTCGAGCGGGTGACGTTCGACGGCCGGCGCGCGACGGGCGTCGAGCACAGCGGCGGCGCGCCGATCCGGGCCCGGCGGGAGGTCGTGCTGGCGGCGGGCGCGATCGGCTCGCCGTACCTGCTGATGCGCTCCGGCGTGGGCGCGGCCGACGAGCTGCGGGCGGCCGGGGTGCCGGTCGTGCACGAGTTGCCCGAGGTCGGCAAGAACCTCCAGGACCACCTGTCGGCCGGCGTGGTCGTCGAGTGCCGGCGGCCGGTGACGCTGAGCAAGGCCGAGTCGGTGGCGAACCTGCTGCGTTACCTCGTCCTGCGCTCCGGGATGCTCACCACGAACGTGGGGGAGGCCGTCGCGTTCATCAGGACCTCGCCCGAGGAGCCCGCGCCCGACATCGAGCTGATCTTCGCGCCCGGACCGTTCGTCGACCACGGCCTGACCCCGCCGACCGGCCACGCGATCACCGTGGGCGTCGTGCTGCTGCAGCCGGACAGCCGCGGCCGGGTCGGGCTGAACGGCCCCGACGTCGTGATCGACCCCGGCTACCTGACGGCCGAGCCCGACGTCAGGCGGCTGGTCGAAGGGCTGAAGGCGGCCAAGCAGGTCTTCGCCACCACGGCGATGAAGCCGTACGCGGGCGGGCCGATGGCGCCGTACTGGGGGCCGGAGAGCGACGAGGAACTGGCCCGGTGGGTACGCGAGCGCGCCGAGACCCTCTACCACCCGGCCGGGAGCTGCCGCATGGGCGCCGACGACGGCTCGGTCGTGGACCCGGCGCTGCGCGTGCGCGGCGTCGAGGGGCTCAGGGTCGTGGACGCGTCCGTCATGCCGACGCTGAACCGCGGCCACACCCACGCCCCCGCCGTCATGATCGGCGAGAAGGGCGCCGACCTGATCAAGGCCGCCCGGACTTGACGTAAGTGGGCACTTGCGTAGGCTCGCTGGTATGAGTCTGCCCGCGGACCTCGACCTGTCGCAGATCCCGTTCTGGGGGCGGTCGCAGGCCGAGCGCATGGACGCCTTCCGCATGCTGCGCGAGCTGGAGCGCCCCGTGTTCGTGCCGGAGCAGGCCGTGCCGTTCATCGGCGGCGGCCCCGGCTACTACGCCCTCGTGCGCCACGCCGACGTGACCGAGGCCAGCAGGAACGCGGCGGTGTTCAGCAGCGAGCCGTGCTCCAACAGCATCCCCGACATGCCGCGCTGGCTGAGCGGGTACTTCGGCTCCATGATCAACATGGACGACCCGAGGCACGCCCGGCTGCGGCGCATCGTCTCGCGGGCGTTCACGCCGCGCATCCTGTCGAAGATGGAGGAGGACCTCGCGCGGGCCGCCGCCGAGATCGTGGACCGCGCGATCGAGGAGGGGCCGGGCGACTTCGTCACCCAGGTGGCCGCCCAGCTCCCCGTCCGCGTCATCTGCGACATGATGGGGATCCCCGCCACCCACCATGACCTGGTGCTGCGCCGGACGAACGTCATCCTCGGCAACGCCGACCCCGAGTACACCGGCATCGCCCCCGGCTTCGGCCGGCTCAACGTCGCCCGCGGCCTGGTCAGGCTGCTGCACGCCGGCTACTCGCTCAACCGGCTGGCCGCCCGCCTCGGCGACGAGCGGCGCAGGCGGCCCACCGGCGACCTGGTCAGCCTGCTGGTCAACGGGGAGGAGCGGCTCACCTCCCAGGAGCTGGGCTCGTTCTTCATCCTGCTGGTGGTGGCGGGCAGCGAGACCACGCGCAACGCGATCGCGTACGGGCTCAAGCTCTTCACCGACCACCCCGAGCAGCGCGAACTGCTGCTGGCGGACTTCGACGGGCGGGTCGCCGGGGCCTGCGACGAGATCGTCCGATACGCCACGCCGGTGATCCAGTTCCGCCGCACGGTGACGCGCGACCACGAGATGAACGGCACGGCGTACCGCAAGGGCGACAAGGTGCTGCTCTTCTACAACTCCGCCAACCGCGACGAGACGATCTTCCGCGACCCCGCGACCTTCGACATCACCCGCGACCCCAACCCGCACGTCGGCTTCGGCGGCCCGGGGCCGCACTACTGCCTGGGCGCGCACCTGGCGCGCAGGGAGATGAGCGTGATGTTCCGCGAGCTGTTCACCCGGCTGCCGGACGTCCGGGCGGTGGGGGAGCCCGACTTCCTGTTGTCCAACTTCATCAACGGTGTCAAGCACCTGAGATGGACGTTCTGAGCCGCCTGCTGAAGTGCGCGGTCCCGGCGGATCCGGCGTGCTAGGTTTCGCAGTCATGGAGATCAGGACTATCCACGCCAATGGTGTGGAGTTCGCCTATCTATCGTTGGGGGAGGGGCCGCTGGCCTTGTGCCTGCACGGCTTCCCCGACACCGCGCACACCTGGCGGCACCTGATGCCCGCGCTGGCCGAGCGCGGCTACCGTGCGGTCGCGCCCTTCCTGCGCGGCTACGCGCCCACGGAGATCCCGGCCGACGGCGCGTACGAGGAGGCCGCGCTGGTCGCCGACGTACGCGCGCTGCACGAAGAGTTGGGCGGCGGGGACGACGCCGTCGTCATCGGCCACGACTGGGGCGCCTTCCCCGTCTACGTCACCGCCGAGCGCTTCCGGCGGGCCGTCTCGCTGGCGGTGCCGCCGCCCGGCCTGCTGGCGGGCGGCTTCCTGGAGTACGACCAGCTCAAGCGCTCGTTCTACATCTTCCTGTTCCAGACCGGCCTGGCCGAGAGCGCCGCCGCCACCCCCGGCTTCCTCGATAACCTCTGGCGCGACTGGTCCCCCGGCTACGACGCCGGCGAGGACCTCGAGTTCGTCCGCCGCAGTCTCGGCGACCCCGCGAACCTGAGCGCGGCCATCGGCTACTACCGGACCATGCTCGGCAGCACACCGCCCTCCGGCCGCTACCCGGCCATCGAACGCCCGATCACCGGACCCGTCCTGTACCTGCACGGTGAGCGGGACGGCTGCCTCGGCGCCGACCTGGTCAAGGGCGCGCCCGACCTGCTGCCCGAGGGGTCGCGGGCCGAACTGGTGGCGGACGCCGGGCACTTCCTGCACCTCGAACGGCCCGCCGAGGTCAACCGCCTCATCCTCGACTGGCTCGGCCCCGCCTCCTGAACCCCGCCCGGCCCGCTGAACCGGCCTGCTGAACCGGCCCGCTGAACCGGCCTCGTCCTGCGCGGACGAGGCCGGGTGGAGCCGTGGATTTCTCGCGGTGGGTACGTACGGTGTACGTCGTACCCATTGACGTAAGTGGCCGCTTTTCGAATGATGGCCTCATGAGCGTCCTGGACTTCGACCTGTCGGACCGCGGCTTCTGGGCCAAGCCCATGACCGAGCGGGAGGAGGCGTTCGAGCGGCTGCGCTCGCTGCGCGCCCCGGCCTTCTTCGAGGAAATGGAGATGTCCTACGCGCCGAAGGGGCCGGGCTACTACGCGCTGGTCAAGCACGCCGACATCCTCGAAGCCAGCCGCAACCCGGAGGTCTTCTGCTCGGGCGACGGCGGCGCGACGAACATCCCCGACATGCCCGCCGAGTTCGCCGAGTACTTCGGCTCCATGATCAATATGGACGACCCCCGGCACGCCCGGCTGCGCAGGATCGTCTCGCGGGCCTTCACGCCCAAGATGATCAAGCAGTTCGAGGCGGACGTCGAGGCGGCGGCCGTCGGCATCGTGGACGACCTCGTCGCCAAGGGATCCGGCTGCGACTTCGTGACCGAGGTGGCTGCCCGGCTGCCGTTGAAGATCATCTGCGACATGATGGGCATCCCGGAGCGCGACTACCAGTTCGTCTTCGACCGCTCCAACCTGATCCTGGGCGGCTTCGACCCCGAGTACACCGGCGGCGACCTCGAGCAGCTCGCCGAGAAGCTGCTCAACGCCGGCATGGAGCTGCAGCAGCTCGTCCAGGACCTGGCCGCCCACCGCGCCGACCACCCCACGAACGACCTGACCTCCTCGCTGGTCAACGCCAACATCGACGGCGAGCGGCTGACCATGCAGGAACTGGGCTCGTTCTTCATCCTGCTGGTCGTGGCCGGCAACGAGACCACCAGGAACGCCATCTCCTACGGCCTGCGGCTGCTCACCAAGAACCCGGACCAGCGCGCGCTCTGGCTGGCGGACGTCGACGGCCGCGCGCCCGGGGCGGTGGAGGAGATCGTCCGGCTGGCCTCGCCGGTGAACTACATGCGCCGCAAGGTCACCAGGGACTTCGAGATGAACGGCCACCTGTACCGCGAGGGGCTGAAGGTCGTGCTGTTCTACTGGGCCGCCAACCGCGACGAGGCCGTGTTCCGCGACCCGCTGAGCTTCGACATCACCCGCCACCCCAACCCGCACGTCGGCTACGGCGGCCCCGGCCCGCACTTCTGCCTCGGCGCGCACCTGGCCCGGCGGGAGATCACGGTGATGTTCCGCGAGCTGCTGCGCCGCGTCCCGAACATCGAGGGCGGCCGGCCGGACCGGCTGCACTCCAGCTTCATCAACGGGATCAAGCACATGGAGTGCACCTTCTAGCCCGGCCTGGCCCGGCGCCGGCCGCCGGGCCGGGTCAGGACTGGCCGGTCAGCCGGACCTGGTTCATCACCGTGCGGATGTCGGGCAGGAGCTGCTTGCTCTCCGACGGGATCGAGATGTAGACGATGGCCGGCACCTCGGCCCCGGTGTTGATGGCCATCGTCACGATCGTGGCCTTCTCGGTGTCCGACGTCAGCGCGTACGCGATCAGCCGCCCCGTCTGGTCGCCCACCTTGATCGGCTGCTGGGCGATCTTGCGGACCTTGTTGCCGGTCGGGAAGAAGTTCCTGCGGGCGCTCACCACGACCTGCTTGATCACCGGCTCGAGGTCGTCCTGCTGGTAGAACGAGGCCAGCCGCTGCGACAGCGGCCCGGACATGACATGGGCGTACCGTTCCGGCGCCACCTGCACGTACTGGCGGGTGTCGAAGCCGTAGGTGCCCTTGACCGTGGTGCGCTCGTCGAGCTGCCAGGTGCCGCCCAGACGCGGGACGCTGATCCCGGCGTCGGCGTCGGGGACCCGGCCGACGACCGGCGAGGGGTCGCCGGAGTACTTCGGCAGCGGTCCGATCGAGGTCGCCGGCTTGGTCGTGGTCTTCGCCTGGGGGCTCTCCGAGGCGCTCTGCTCGGCGCCGAGGCCCGCGCTGGACGGCTCCTCACTGGCCAGCGGCCCCCACAGGAACGCCCACAACATCGCGGCGATCAGCGCGATCACCACGGAGCCGCCGAGCGCGTAGATCCAGATGGGCTTGCCCGGCTCGTCGTCGTCCAGGTCCTGGTCGTCCATGGACTGGTAGTTGTCGCCGAAGACGGTGTTCCAGAGCTCCTGCTGGCGCTCGGGCGGCGGGGTGCGGGAACCGCTGATCTGACCGGCCGTGACGAACCGGTTCTCCGGGTCGGACGGGTCGCGGCTCAGGTTGGAGCCGGGGCGGCCGTGCTGGCCCTCACCGGGGGGCACGCCGGGGGGTGCGGAGTCCATGGGGGAGGACGGCATCGCGTGTGCGTCGTTGTGCTGGGCGTGGGGCGGGTGCTCGTCCCCTGGGCGCTGCGGGGGCGGGCCGCCGT
>NZ_SSXE01000296.1 GCF_021699195.1 Nonomuraea sp. MG754425
GCGAAACTCCGGCGGATAGTTGTTTGGCACTGCAGACTCCTTCTTCCGGGGACCAGGGTTCCCCAGAGATCAGGTGTCTACCAAACCGGGCCAACTCCATGCCGACCCGCTGGGCGCTGTCCGGTTTATTCCCAGCGTCTGTTCTCATAGCCTCTCGCAAACAGTGTTCTCAGAGGGCGTTGTGCGAATTGATCATCACGGCGTGGAAGGCCGCGCATCGCTCCGTCAGCGGTCACCAGGGCAAATACGAGATGCGCGAGATCGTGAACGCACTTCTCTACCATGGGGTGACGATGGCACCGCCCAGAAGATCCATGCTTAGCAATCAACCGCTGAGGTCTCCATCAAAGCCGGGGCGGTTCACACCTAGGTGAAAAGAGTGCTGGGTCGGAGGTTCGCGTCTTCGGAGAACCGCTGGCGTCAGTAGTTGGCGAGCGGGTCGGTGAGCAGGCTTGGCCTGGGACGGGATGGGGCTCAGGACATGGGCGGCCGGAAGAAGCTGTCTGTCAGTGACTGCTCGCTGATTGCCTGACCCCCTGTGGCTGTTCGGCCCGGACGCCTGTCGCTGTGCGGGTCGCGGTCAGCCACAGGCTGGTGAACACGGCGCAGGCCAGCGTCACGGCACCCGCCGCGAGGAAGGCGGTGTTGAGGCCGGATTCGAAGGAGGCTCCGCCGGACGCCCGCGTGTGCACGATCGCCCCGAGCACCGCCACGCCGAGCACGGCGCCGATCTGCCGGGTGGTGCTGCTGACGCCCGAGGCCAGGCCGCTCTCCTGCGGGCCGACCGCCTGGATGGCGGCCCCGGTCAGCGGCGACATGGTCAGAGCGAAACCGATGCCGACGACCGCCAGCCGCCACCACACGTTCCCGTAGCCGGTGTCGGCGTGGACGAAGCCCAGCGCCAGCAGTCCCAGCCCGGCCAGCGCCAGGCCAATGCCGACGACGACGCGGAAGCCGTACCTGGCCGCGAGCCGGCCCGCGTACGGGCTGACGATCACCATGGCCAGCGACGTGGGCAGCGTCCGCAGCCCGGCGACCAGGATGGAGGTGTCCTGGACGTGGACGAAGAACTGGGAGAAGAAGAACGACGACCCCATCAGCGCGAACCCGACCACGACCATCGCCGTGTTGGACACCGTGAACAGCCGCCGGCGGAACAGCCGCAACGGCAACATCGGCGTCGGCACCCGGCCCTCGACCACGACGAACGCGGCCAGGAGCACCAGCCCGGCGGCGAAGCCGCCCAGGATCAGCGGCGAGGTCCAGCCCTGTGAACCACCCTCGATCAGGCCGTACGTCACAGCGCCCACGCCCGCGGCGGACAGCACCGTACCGGGGACGTCGATCGGCGGCGCGTCCGGGTTGCGGGACTCCTTCAGCACGCGCAGCCCGGCCAGCAGCAGGACCGCCCCGATGGGCACGTTGACCAGGAAGATGGCGGGCCAGCCGAAGGACTGCACCAGGATCCCGCCCGCCAGCGGCCCGGCGGCCAGGCCGAGGCCGCTGATCCCGGCCCACAACCCGATCGCCCGGACGCGCTCCCCCGGGGCGGGATACGCGGCGGTGAGCAGCGCCAGCGACGCAGGGCTCAGCGCCGCGGCCCCCACGCCCTGCAGCACCCGCCCGGCGATCAGCCAGCCGATCGACGGCGCGAGCGAACACACCACCGACGCGGCCGTGAACACCACCACCCCGGCCAGGAACACCCGCCTGCGGCCGAACCGGTCGGCGAAGACGCCGCCCGGCAGCAGCAGCATGGCCACCAGCAGCACGTAGGCGTCGACGATCCACTGCAGGCCGCTCAGCCCGGTGTGCAGCCGCTGCTGCATGTCGGGCAGGGCGGCGCCGACGATCGTGTTGTCGAGCAGCACCATGAACTGACCCGCACAGGTCAGGGTGAGCAACGCTCTCACGTACATCCCCTCTAAAAGCAGCTAGTGACTGCGTTAACGTAAGCCCTCGAAGACTCTAACGCAAGTCTCGGCTGCGTTAAGGTGGGAGGCATGGATGAGCAGGAGCGGGCCAGGCGGACCGGCGGGCGCAGCGCCCGGGTCCGCGCGGCGGTGCACCAGGCCGTTACCGAGCTGGTCAGGGAGCGCGGCTACGGAAACTTCACCATCGGCGACATCGCGGCCCGCGCGGGAGTGGCCGACACCAGCCTCTACCGCCGCTGGGGCAACCTCCAAGCCCTGCTCAGCGACGTGCTGCTGACCCGGCTCAACGCGCGGTCGCCGATGCCTGACACCGGCAGCCTGGTCGGCGACCTGCGTACCCACGCCGCCAATGTGGCCCGCGAGGTCACCGGACTCGACGGCCTGGCGCTGGTGCGGCTGGCCCTCGCGCTGTCCGGCGAGGGCCAGCAGGGCCGCCAAGCGCGCGACGAACTCCTGGCCGACCGACGCAGGCAACTGCAGGCCATGCTCGACCGGGCCCGCGACCGCGGCGAGGACCCGCCCGACGTCCTGGAGGTGCTGGACCACCTCCTGGCGCCGATCTACATGCGCGTCCTGTTCAACGCGGGCCCGCTCACCCCTGACTACCTCGACGGGCTGGTCGACCGGCTGCTCGCCTGATCCGGTCGGGCGCGGACGCGTGACCGCTCCGCGACCTGGATCAGCGGCATCACGGCCAGGGCGGCGGAACAGGCGACATCATGCATGGCTTCCTTTGATCGTCAGAGTGGTCAGGGTGTTCCGAACCATCTGGAGAGTGCTCCGCGCAGCGTGGGCGCGGCGCTGTCGGTGGGTTCGTTGATGGTCGCAGCCCAGGCGATGTGAGCGTCCGGGCGGATCAGCAGGATGTCGGCCGGCCGCTCGCCGGTCTTGGCGGTGTGGATGTCGACGCGCTGCCGCCAGTTACGGGCGGTCTCGTGGAGATCCCCGCGGTCGGCGAGGTCGAGCAGGACGGGCCGGGCGGGATGCAGGAGTTCGGCGACGCTGGTGATGCCCCGATCGGTGTGCAGGGTGAGATCCGTGGCGAACGTGCCGGTCAGCGGGTGATGGCCGGTGCCGGGCATCGGGTAGCGAATGTCCGTGCCGGCGACCAGCGCTCCCATCCGGCGCAACGGTTGTTCGTCGGCGAGCAGTTCGGTGAACACCTCTCGCAGCGCCTCGGCGGCCACATCGTGGCCACGCCGCAACGCCACCTGAGCCCGGGTGTGCAACATGGTGCGGGTGCCGGCGAGGTGGCGTTCGTCGTGGTAGGTGTCCAGCAGGCCGGCCGGTGCCCAGCCGTGCAGGTCGGCGGCCAGCTTCCAGGCCAGGTTGACCGCGTCGAGCATGCCGGCGTTGATGGCCACGCCGGTGGCCGGGAACAGGTGCGCCGCATCTCCGGCCACCAGGATGCGCCCGGCCCGGTAGCGTTCGGCCTGGCGGGCTTTGAAGGTGAAGCGGGACAGCCGGGTCGATCCGGCCAGGGGCAGGCGCGCGCCGAGCACGCGGTGGATGCTGTCCAGGAGTTCGGCCAGGGTCATCGGAACGTCGTCGTCGTACTCGGTGCCCTCGTCCTCGATGGTGTAGAGGGAGACGCTCGTGGCGCCGGGTGAGGAGCCGAGACCGAACAGGCCGTGGTCGGTGCGGGTGAAACCGGCGCGGATGGTGCCGTAGCCGGGGACGTCGAGATCGCCGTTGCCGAGTACGGTCACCGTGCCGGGCAGGGTGACCTGGGCCAGCCGGTTGACCTCGGGGTAGACGGTGCCCGGGAAGCCGATGCCGGCCCAGGCACGGACGCGGCTGCGGGCGCCGTCACAGCCGACCAGGTAGCGGGCGCTCATCTGAAAGAGCCCGTCCGGGCCGCGTACGTCCACGATCACCGTGGCGTCGTCCTGGCTGATGCCGGTCACCTCGTGCCCGCGCAGGACGTCCACCTCAAGTTCGGCGGCGCGCTCGCCGAGCAGGCGCTCCAGGTGCTGCTGCGGCAGCGGCAGGGCGTGCAGGGGCGGGTCGGCCATTTGGGTGAAGTCCAGGTGCACGCTGCCGAAGGGGAACCGGGGCGCCGGGGCCGGGCCGGGGCAGGCGGCTTCGAAACGTTCCAGCAGGCCGCGGTAGCGCAGCAGTTCCAAGATCTGCCCGCCCAGACCACCGGCCTTGGGAGTGTCACGGCGGTGCTGGTGCCGCTCCAGCACCAGCGGCCGTACCCCGGCCAGGCGCAGCTCATTCGCCAGCATGAGACCGGTCGGGCCGGCTCCCACAATGATCACGTCAGCGTCCAGCATGGTTCACTCTCCTCGCGGGTCTCGTCGTCTCCTGGCGCGATCTGATCGTCAGAAACATGTTCAAAGGTTCTGGCCTCGGTGTGGCCGGGCCGGGATGGTGAAGCCTCATGTCGTGGTCCCTAGTGCGTGATGTCGGCGACGGTGGAGGTCGGCGTGCTGAGGACGGCGTCGAACGCGTCCATGATGGGCGTGTGCAGGTAGGCGCTCTGGATCCGGTAGCGGTCGGGGCCGGGAGTCTGGCGGGGCGCCTGCCGGAGATCGGCGATGCTCAGCCACGCGTCCGGCGTCGGCGAAGGCGGCTTTGATGCTGCACGGCTCGGGCGGCATCGGATGCACCACAGTTGGGTCGGCGGGAACAGGCATCACGCAATCGTCTTCTTTCATGAGGTGGCGATGTGGCGGGAACGTCGGGCCTCACTGCCGGGGGCGTCGCTCGTACTGGAGTGCATACCCGCTTGCAGTCCTTGCGGCTGGCGGTGACCTGGCCGTTCTTATCGGCACGGAACGAGCCGTGTCGATAGGATGATGTCCAAGATGGCCCTCTGATGTCAAGCACGGCACGTGCCGTACCGTTAAGGTGCGTGACAGACACGCCCCCCGCCGCGGCGCCGACCGGACCGAGGCGACTGACATGTACCGCACCGAACGGGCGCTCACCGCGTCCACGTCTACTTTCCGGAGGACCTGTGCTTTTCCGTCCCACGGCCGAGGCCGAACTCGACCGCTTGCTCGGCTGCGTCGTGGATGAGTCCATCAGCTGGGCTCATCCTGAGCGGCTGCTGTCCTTCCTCGAATCCGGCAACTACCGCCACGCGTGGATCTGGGTCGCCGAGGAGAACGGCGAGATCATGGCCCGCGCCGTGTGGTGGGGCTCGCCCGACGCAGGCAAGCCTCTCGCGCTGGACTGCCTCTACGTTCACCCCTCGGTCGACGACCCCATCGGCCTGGCCGCCGGCCTGCTCGCTCACGCCCACGCCGCCTACGACGACAAGCCCGCCTACCACGTGTTCGTCTCCAACGGCTGGCGCGGCGACCCGCGGCCCGCGGCCGCGATCGCCTGGCGCCGGACGGCCGCGGGCCGCGCGGGACTGACCGAGGAACTGGAACGGCTGCGCTACGAGTGGACCGCCGAAGCCGAGGTGCCCAAGTCGTCGGACCGGCTGGAGTTCCGCGAAGAGGACGACGACGAGGTGTTCGTCGAGGCGTTCCGCCGGGTGGCCGTCGGCACGCTCGACCACCACACCCGCGAAGCCCTACTCACCATGGACCCGGTCGCGCAGGCTCGCGAGGACGTCGCTGGCTACCGCTCCATGCCCGGCGACCGCTCCTGGTGGCGTCTGGCCTACACAGGGGACGGTGCCTTGGCCGGGGTCGCGCTGCCGTCGGCGAACAGCGGCGGCCCGGTGGTCGGCTACCTCGGCGTGGTGCCCGAGCACCGCGGCCGCGGCTACGTCGACGACCTGCTCGCCGAGATCACCCGCAGCCACGCAGAACGCGGCGTACAACGGATCGTTGCCGACACGGACGCGGGCAACGTCCCGATGGCCCGCGCCTTCGAACGCGCCGGCTACCGCAATTTCGCCATTCGCCTGGTCCTGTCCCCACTCCCGTCCGGCACCTGACCAACTGTCCGGCACCTGACCGACTGCCCGGCGCCGGACGCGCCCAACCGGACCCGCGCAACACCAGGTCCGTGCAGCGTGTCGGCGGCGGTGGCCAGCTCGGTCTGCGCTGAGACATGCCTGCACTCCTCCAGCGCCGCCGTCATCCGCGCCACGTGCGCGGCGAACGCGTCCGACCGCGACATCGCGATGACCTTCACGGCCTGTTCTCCGGCCCTGGGCAATCGCGTGCACAGAGATCATCCCCGGTCAGTCATCCGAAAGGAAGGGTGGGCACGGCCGCCCGTGCTCACCCTGGAGTCTGAGTCTCCGGCTCGGCACGGAACGTTCCGTACCGATAAGGTGTCGGCATGACCGACACGCCCCACCGCCGCGGTGCCGACCGGACCGAGGCCATCATGCGAACCGCACTGGAGCTGGGCCAGGAGATCGGCTACCCCAAACTAAGCATCGAAGCGGTGGCGGCCCGCGCCGGCGCCGGCAAGCACACCATTTATCGCCGATGGCCGTCCAAGGGAGCCCTGCTGCTCGACTCGCTGCTGTCACTGCACGAGTCCGATCTGGACTACCCCGACACCGGCGACATCACCGCCGATCTGCGCCAGCAGATCTACGCGGCCATCGATCTCATAGGCAGGCCCCCCTTCGGCCCCCTGTATCAGGCTCTGGTCGGCGAGGCCCAGAACGACCCCCAGCTCGCCGCCGCGCTCAACGAGCGCTTCATCGCCCCCCAGGCCAACAAGACCGTCGCCCGGCTGAAGAGAGCCCAAGACCAGGGCCAACTGGCGCCCGGCTTCAATCTGGACCTCGCGATGGCGATCCTGTCCGGTCCGCTGTACTTCCAGTTCCTCATCACACATGAACCGCTGACTCATGAGTATGTCGACCAGATCCTCGACTCCCTCTTCGCCGGCCTGGGCCCAGGCGACGCACGGGTGCGGCCCGCACCAGGCCGCTGAACTCATCTATCCGGCCTGTTTCTTAGCGGGGGTTATCTGGGAACGTCTTCAGCCGAAGAGCGAGCAACATCAGAGCGCGGAGTGGCGGTAGCTCCACCGCATCACAGCTCATTACCGTCCCTGGCCGTTCGCTTGCCGCTCGATGGCCTCTTGCAGGTCGGTGTGAGCGGAATGTGGTCAGTCAGCGACAGCAGGCCCTCAATCGGCCTCGCGCAGCATGATGAGCCTGGTTTGGTCCCGGTGCTTGTGGATCGCGGCTACTCGCCAGCCGCGGTGCCGATACAGTGCCAGGGCTGCGGCTGCCCGCGGGTGAGTGGCGAGCCACCAGGATGTGGCCGGCGCGGCGGCCAGGACCGCGTCGTGCAGTCTCATGCCCAGCCCGCAGCCGCGCGCGGTGGGTAGGACGGCCAGTTCCTTGAGGGTGAAGTCGCCGTGCGGCAGGTGGGAGGCGAGGAGGGCGAGCCGGGAACAGCGCACGCTGTAGGCGAAGCCGTGGATCTGATCACCGTGAAGGGCAGCGGCGAGAGTGAAGCCGGGCATGTGCGCGTCGGCGGCTAAGCGGGCGGCGACCCTGCGGGCCTTCTTGGGCGGCTCGGCCCATGGCAGGCGGGTGAAGACCTCGCCCGCGGCCTCGGCGACGGCGGTCAGAACGTGGTTCACCTCGTGCGGCATGATGAGGCGGATGGTGAGGGGGGCGGCGCCCGCCTGGCCCCGCGGACCAAGCTCGGGCCGGGCGGGCGTCGCCGGCATCGGGCTAGGCGCCGGTGGCGGCGTCGTAGCGGGCGATCACTGCTTCTTGAAGGCGTCGAAGGAGCCGAAGTGCTCGGTGATCGCCTCGCCCAGTTCGCCGTCGGGGCGGTCGCCTCCGTCGGGGGACAGGTTCTGCCAGAAAATCGTGTGCAGCACGTGCCCGGACAGGTTGAACGCGAACGTCTTCTCCAGCCCGACCAACCCGCCGAACTCACCCTTGTCACGCGCCTCGGCCAGCCGCTCCAGGGTGTCGTTGGCACCCTTGACGTAGGCGGCATGGTGCTTGGCGTGGTGCAGTTCCAGGATCTCCCCGGTGATCGCGGGCTCCAGCGCCGCGTAGTCGTAGGGCATGTCGGGAAGGGTGTACTCACCCATGGCGTCTCTCCTTCACAGTTCCTAATTGCGCAATGCTCGCAACAACAATAGTCCCGCAGTTATCTCGCGTCTCGGGAGGCGTGCCGACAGCGCCGGCACCGGCCCCGCAGGAGTTGGCCGGCGCTGTCCATCTCGAAGCCGACGCCGCTCAAGACCGAGGCCAGCGCTGGGTCGAGCCGGTCGGCCGGCACCTCGGCCAGCAGGCCACACTTTTCGCAGAGCAGGTGGTGATGCGGCGTCTCGGCCAGCCCGAACAGCGTCTCCCCGCCGTGCTCGACGCTGTGCAGCACGCCGTGCTCGCTCATCACCGTCACGTTCCGGTACACCATGGAGAGGTTCACCATGGGAAAGGTGTCGGCCACCCGTCGGTGCAGAGGCAGGACGCTGAGATGCGTCCCCGCTTCGGCGAGGACCTCCAGGATGGTCAGGCGGGGAATGGTCCGGCGCAGGCCAAGGCGAATCAGGATCTTCTCCATGTCGCCGTTCACGCCTGAGCCATCGCCTCTGGCGAAGGCTGTCGCGGCGTCCTTCGGCTTCATGTCGAGAAGGCGGCCTCTGCCCCACCGGATACTGCGTCCGGGCGCACGGAGATGGCGCGGATCGGCGGGGCGTGGCACAGGACTTGGCGGCCGGCCTGCATCTCGGCGGCGAGAATGACTCGGCTCGTGGGTCGTGCGGGGGTGTCGGCTCCCATAGCTGCATACTAAATGCAGTTGCAATATATATGCAGCAACGTCGGTCAATCTGTGCGGCAGTGGCGGCCCGTAGCTGCGAGGCGGGACGAGCGGGTCTGCTGAGGTGAGCGTGCCGGCCGTCCGAGGTTCACCGCCCTCCTGTTCCGGCGTGGTTCAGCTGTGCACGAGGTCGTCCTCGGCCTCGGTGGGGCCGCTGACGGCGTCCAGCCACCGCGCCAGCTGGCCGCGGAAGCCGCGTCGGCCGCCCAGCGTCACCGGCGTCTCTCCCGCCGCGAGGCTGACCAGGTGTTGGGCGGTCTCGAAGGCCACCGTCTCGGGGATCAGCAGACCATCGGGACGCAGGGCGGTGCGGCCGGTTCCGATGGTGAGCGCGTCATGGGCCAGGTCGCGCAGGTCCCGGTCGCCGTCCTCCATGGCGAGGATCACCGCCCCCGATCGGCGGGCGTCGGCCACCCGCTCCAGGACGTGCTCGCCGCTTGCTCCGGGCGCGACGACGAACAGCGTCTGCCCTTTCCCTGCTGCTTCGAGCCTGTTCAGTCCGACGGCGAGGTGGGCGGGCGCGCCCACTGGGATGTGGTGGCGGACCAGGGTGGGTGTCAGTTCGGGGAGGCCCGCGAGGCGGGCTTCGTCGCTCAGGTGCGCGGCCATGTGCCAGGGCTCGTCGGTGGGGGTGCCGACCAGCAGGAGATCCCCGGCGTGGCGCCCGGCGGTGCGGAGGGTGCGGGCGAAGTCGCGGGTCCTGGTCACCCAGCCGGTGCCTTCCAGCAGGGCGCGGGTGAGGTGGATGCGGGCGTCTTCCACAACGGGTCTCCCGGTTCAGGCAGGGGCGTTCTGGCGCTGGTCGTGCTCGGCCAGCACCGCGCGGCGGGCGGCGGCGGGCAGGCGGTCGATGTAGAGGAGTCCGTCGAGGTGGTCGGTCTCGTGCTGCAGGCAGCGTGCCAGCAGTCCGGTGCCGTGCACGGTGACCGGCGCGCCGGTGACGTCGAATCCGTCACAGACGGCCCGGTCGGGACGGGGCAGCGGGGCCGAGCAGCCGGGGACCGACAGGCAGCCCTCGCGGTCGTCGTCGAGTCGGCGGTCCCTGCGGCCAGGCAGCCGAAGGATCGGGTTCACCACCACGCCCTTGTGGAAGACACGATCCTCGTCCGGGCAGTCGTAGACGAAGACGCGAAGATCGACGCCGACCTGGTTGGCGGCCAGGCCAACGCCGCGGGCGGAGTACATGCTGGCGAACATGGTCTCGACCAGCCGGGCCAGGTCGTCGTCGAAGTGCTCCACGGCCCGGCAGGGGCGGTGCAGCACGGGTGTTCCCACCAGGGTGATGGGCCGGGTGGTGGGTGGGGCGTCGGGCATCGGTACTCCGTGGTCAGCTACGGCGGGGGCTGAGCGAGGCTCTGGTCAGCGGCGCCGAGGGATCGGCCGCCAGGTCGAACGGCGAAGGCGGCGTGTCCGCGGCGATGAGGAGTTCCCCGACGGCGGCGATCATAGCTCCGTTGTCGGTGCACAACCGCGGCGGCGGGACGCGCAGGGTGATGCCCGCGGCGGCGCAGCGCTCGGCTGCGACCTGCCGCAGCCGACCGTTCGCGGCGACTCCGCCGACGATCACCAGGGTGTCCACGTCGTGTGCGAGGCAGGCCGCGACTGCCTTGTGGGTGAGCACGTCGACCACCGCCTCCTGGAAGGAGGCAGCGACATCGGGTACGCGGACCGGCCCCTGTTCGACGTGCCTGGCGACGGCGCTCTTGATGCCGGAGAAAGAGAAGGAGAAGTCGTAGCCGGAGCCGAGCATGGCACGCGGGAAGCGGATCGCGTCGCGGTCCCCGTCGCGGGCGGACGCGTCGACGGCGGGCCCGCCGGGATAGGGCAGGCCGAGGATGCGGGCGATCTTGTCGAACGCCTCGCCGGCGGCGTCGTCGCGGGTATCACCGAGGTGCACGATCGGGTCGCGGGCCAGGTCGCCGAGCAGGAGCAGCGAGGTGTGGCCGCCGGAGACTGCGAGGGCGACCGAGCGCGGGGGCAGCGGTCCGTGCTCCAGGGTGTCGGCGGCGACGTGCCCGGCCAGGTGATGGACGCCGTACAGGGGCCTGTCCAGGGCCAGGGCGTAGGCCTTGGCGGCGGCGAGGCCGGTCTGCAACGCGGTGGCCAGTCCGGGCCCGGAGGTGACCGCGACGGCGTCGATGCCGGACGGGCTGATCCCGGCCTGCTCGAAGGCGGCCCTGACGCACGGCACCATCGCCTCCAGGTGGGCGCGGGCGGCGATCTCGGGCACTACGCCGCCGAAGCGGGCGTGCTCGTCCATCGAGGACGACAGCGCGGCGCCCAGGAGCCGGCCGTCGGCGACGATGCCGACGCCGGTCTCGTCGCAGGAGGTCTCGATGCCCAGGACGATCGCCATGCCACCTCATGATCGCAAGTCTTTTGCAACTACTAATCATAGGCAACAGTGGCGGGGTTGTCTCACGGACTGGAGATGAACGATGCGAACAGCGGAGGTCAAGCGGCGTGTCCTGGCTCACTTCGCGGCGGCGGGTCCACGCCGTCCAACGACGCAGACCGGCCGGAGGAGAGCCGGGTAACGACGGCTCAGCAGGCGCCCTACCCCGAACCGCTAGCGGCCCACGAGGAGCTCGAGAAGGCGGCGCTCGGCCTCGACGACCTCGGCCTGGAATGGGTCGAGGAGGACGCGGCCGTCATCGATGCCGAGTGGCTGTCGAAAGAGCCGAAGGAGGAGCTCGTCGACGACGGTCCGAAGAACTGCAGTGACCTGCACTCGGGCGAGGGCATGGACCTGAGTGATCTGAAGGGCATGGCCGCCGGCGAGTACCAGGCGTCCCTGCGCCAGGCGGCGGTCTTCCTGCACAGCTGCAGCGACGAGAAGGCCGCAGGCCGGCAGATGGCCAAGCTGCGGAAGCTGCTGGAGGACTGCGACCGCACCGAGGAACGCTGGAAACTGCGCGAGCACACCTACGACCTTCTCGTACAGCAGTCGGGCGCGGTCCAGGAAGGCGATGAGGCTGTCCGGATGATCGCCAAGCGAACCGTCCTCGATGACCCCGACACCAGCTCATCGGAGGGAAGCGCACCCATCCGGTACGCGGCGGGCTCCGAAGCTGTTGTGGCTGGTGTTGGGCCGGCCGGGGCAGGAGGGTTTGCATGGGAGCGCGTGACCGGTCGCCGGTGGGTGAGGATCGCCCGGGCGGTGCTCCGCCGGGGTTGGAGGAGTTGCTGCAGGCGGTCGGCAGGGGTGATCGGGCGGCGTTCGAGCGGCTGTATGAGGTGCTGGCGCCGCGGGTGTTCGGGCTGGTGCTGCGGGTGTTGCGGGATCGGGCACACAGTGAGGAGGTGGCGCAGGAGGTGCTGGTGGAGGTGTGGCGCAGCGCCGCCCGCTTCGAGCCTGGCAAGGGGTCGGTGATGGCGTGGGTGCTGACCATCGCGCACCGGCGGGCGATCGACCGGGTCCGGTCGGCTCAGGCGGGTACGGACCGGGAGGAGCGGGCCGCGCGGCTGGAGCCGCACCGGTCCTTCGATGAGGTGTCGGAGCTGGTGGTGGGCCGGCTGGAAGGCGAGCGGCTGCGCCGCTGCCTGGACAATCTCACCGAGTTGCAGCGCGAGTCGGTCACCTTCGCCTACTACGGCGGCTACTCCTACCGGGAGGTCGCCGAGCTGGTCAAGGCGCCGTTGGGGACGGTCAAGACACGGATGCGCGATGGACTGATCCGGCTGCGCGACTGCCTGGGAGTGGAGCGATGAAGGCGGCAGAGGGCGGGTTCGACCCGCACACGCTGGCGGGTGCCTACGCGCTGGATGCCATCGACGACGAGGGCGAGCGGCTCCGTTTCGAGCGGCATCTGGCCGGGTGCGCCGAGTGCGCGCAGGAGACGGCGACGCTCGGCGAGACAGTCGCGCGCCTTGGCGTGGCGGTGGCGGCCGAGCCGCCGCCCGGTCTGCGGGAGCGGGTGCTGGCCGAGATCGAGCAGGTGCGTCAGCTGCCGCCGACGGTGCCATCGGAACCTCGTGCGAGGCGGGTGTGGCGTGTCGCGTGGCGGCCCTGGCTGGCGGCGGTGAGCGTGGCGGCGGCGCTGGCCGTGGTGGCCGGGCTCGGCGTGACGACGGTGCAGGCACGTCAGGAACTGGAGCAGGCCCGGCGCGTGGAGCAGCGGATCGCCGCGGTGCTGAGCGCGGATGACGCCCGGGCGGTCACCGCCCCGGCCGCCGTGTCGTCCGCCGGTGGCGGGCGTGGGCGCGGCACGGTGGTGGTGTCGCGCTCGCAGGGTGGGCTGGTGTTCTGGGCGGCTGGGCTGGGTGATCCGCCTGCGGGCCGCGTCTACCAGTTGTGGCAGCTCGGACCGGAGCGGATCACCTCGGCCGGTCTGCTGTCTTCCAGCAGCTCCGGCGGCACCCTGCCGGTACTCAGCACCATCAGGGCCGATGCGGGCCAGGTGGGAGTGACGGTGGAACCGGTCGGCGGCTCGCGGCAGCCGACCAGCACGCCGTTGCTGCTAGTGGCCATGCCCGCCGCCTGACCTTCCCGCCGGCACCCGCTGCCGGGAAAGTGGCACCCATCCGTTCCGGCGGTGACTCCGAAGCCCTGATGTGACTGCTGAAACACCGGCCCGCAATGTGGAGTCCCCCGCATCGACCCCCGCGCCGGCGGCCCTGGTATCGGCGGCCTTCGGCGTGCTGGCCGCGGCGCTGGCGCTGGGCGGGGCGGAGCTGACCGCCGCGCTGGCAGGCCGGCCCGAGGCCGGTCCGCTGCTCGCGGTGGGGTCGGTGTTCATCGACCTGAGCCCGGCGTGGCTGAAGGACTTCGCCATCCGCACCTTCGGCGCTGCTGACAAGCCGGTCCTGCTCCTGACGCTGGCAGGGGTGATCGCGGTCGCGTCCGCGGCCATCGGAACGGCCGCGCCCCGGCGACCGCGCCTGGCCATCACAGCCCTGGCAGGGCTCGCGGCGCTCGCCGGGGCCGCGGCGCTGTCACGGCCGGGGGCACAACCGGCGGACGTCCTGCCCGCCGCGGTGGGGGCGGCGTGCGGGACGTTCGCCCTGCTGTACACGCGGCGCGCACTGCGGCCCCGGCCTGCCGGCCGGGTCACGCTGGGAGACCTCACGCGACACGGCCACCCCGTTCCCTCCACTGCGCAGCCGGCCCGCATGGGGGGCGCCGAGCGGCGGGCGCTGCTCACCCGTGGGGCCGCGACGTTGGGCCTGGCCGTGCTGAGCGGTGGGGCCGGGCGGGCGATCACCTCGGCCCGGCAGTCGTCCGCCGACGGCCGCGCCCTCGTACTCCCTCGCCCCGCCGACCCCGCCAAACCGCTACCCGCCGCGGTGAACCTGAACGTGCCGGGCCTCAGCCCGTTCACCACACCCAATGACGCCTTCTACCGGGTCGACACGGCGCTGATCGTCCCGCGCGTGCCACACCAGGAATGGACGCTACGCATCCATGGCCTGGTCGATCGCCCGGTCGAGCTGACCTTCGCCGACCTGCTGGCCCGGCCCTTGAGCGAGCGCGACATCACGCTGACATGCGTGTCCAACGAGGTCGGCGGCCCGTATGCCGGTCACGCCCGCTGGCTCGGCGTGAATCTGGCGGCCCTGCTGCGCGAGGCCGGCATCCAAGCCGGAGCGGATCAGATCCTGTCCCGCTCGGCCGACGGCTGGACCGCCTCCACAGCCCTGGAGCCGGTGCTGGACGGCCGCGACGCACTGCTGGCCATCGCGATGAACGGCGCTCCGCTGCCACCCGCCCACGGCTTCCCCGCGCGGATGATCGTGCCCGGCCTGTACGGCTACGTCTCGGCCACCAAATGGGTCACCGACCTCAAACTCACCCGCTTCGCCGACGAGCAAGCGTACTGGACCCGGCGCGGCTGGGCCGAACAAGCGCCGATCAAGACAGCCTCCCGCATCGAGGTGCCCAAACCCTTCGCCGAAGTGCCCGCCGGCCCGGTCACCGTCGCCGGCACCGCCTGGGCGCAACACCGCGGCATCGCCGCCGTCGAAGTCCGCGTCGACGGCGGCGCCTGGCGGCAGGCCGACCTCGCTACCTCCGCCGGCCCCGACACCTGGCGGCAATGGCAGATGACGTGGCAGGCCACCCTCGGACAACACCGTCTCGAAGTCCGCGCCACCGACGCCACCGGTCACACCCAGCCCGCCGAACGGGTCCCGCCGATCCCGGACGGCGCCACCGGCTGGCACTCGGTCCTGGTGACCGTCACCTGAGCTCCCCTCAACACGACCTATCCACACCACGAGCAAGGACGTACCTCATGAAGATCCGTCATATCGCTGCCGGGCTACCCACCCTGGCTGTGGCCGTCTCGATGACCGGCACCGGCTCGGTCGCGCTGGCCTCAACCCAGCACACCGGCCTCACCACAGTGACCGCGCCCGCCGCGGCGCAGCCGAGCGCGGCCCGGCGCCCCTTCGGCCCGGCCTGCTCGGCCGTGCCCACCACGGGCAAGGGCAGCTTTACCGGCATGGCCGCCGACCCGGTCGCCACCGCCGCCTCCCACAACCCCGCCCTGTCCACCCTGGTCACCGCCGTGAAGAAGGCGGGCCTGGTGGACACGCTCAACGGGGCCGACGGCATCACCGTCTTCGCGCCCACCAACCAAGCCTTCGCCAAGATCGACAAGAAGACCCTGGACAAGGTCCTGGCCAACAAGAAGATGCTGACCAGCATCTTGACCTACCACGTCGTCCAGGGTCGCAAGACACCCACCGACCTGCGGCGCGGAAGCTTCACCACCCTGCAGGGCGGCAAGGTCACCACCCGCGGCTCCGGCACCACCTACAAGATCAACAACGCCAGGGTGGTGTGCGGCGACGTGACCACCCGCAACGCCACCGTCTACATCATCGACACCGTTCTCATGCCCGCCATGTAGCCGAGCGGCGGGCATGAGAACGGTGTCGATGTCGCCGCCGTGAAGGCCAGCCCCGGCGTCGGCCTGAGGGCGGACCGACCTGGCTGCCTGCCTCGCCCCGGACACCCGGCGGACGTCACCTGACCTGCTCATTGCTTCACCTGTTAACACACAGACAGACAAGGAACCCCCAACAGTGATGATCACGAACAAGCGTCTTACCGCCACTGTGCCCCTGCTGGCCCTGGCCGTGTCTCTGACCGCGTGCGGCGGCAACGGCAGCACCAGCGCCGATACCGGAGCCGACGCGGGCGCGGTCCCATCCAGCAGCAGCGCGCCGATGGCCACCGAGAGCGCCCCTGAGACCGGCACCGAATCCGCTGCTGATGGGCCGTTCGGTACGGCCTGCTCCGCGGTTCCCGCCGACGGCGAAGGCAGCTTCACCGGCATGGCCGACGACCCGGTCGCCACCGCCGCCTCCAACAACCCGGTCCTGTCCACCCTCGTCACCGCCGTGAAGAAGGCGGGCCTGGTGGACACGCTCAACTCCGCCGACGGCATCACCGTCTTCGCCCCGACCAACGACGCCTTCGCCAAGATCGACAAGAAGACCCTGGACAAGGTGCTGGCCGACAAGAAGATGCTGACCGACATCCTCACTTACCACGTCGTCGCCGGCCGCAAGACACCCGCCGACCTGGAGAGCGGCTCGTTCACCACTCTGCAGGGCGGCAGGGTCACCACCACCGGCTCCGGCCAGGACTACACGGTCGGCAACGCCGGCGTGGTGTGCGGCAACGTGCCCACCCGCAACGCCACCGTCTACATCATCGACACCGTGCTCATGCCCGAGAAGTGACCCCCGGGGCGGGGCTCGCCACACCCCTTGCGGCGAGCCCGGCCACCACCCTCATCGAGGTCCGCAGGGTGCGAAAATCCCGGATACGGCCTCTGGCCTGCGGTTATCCACCCCATCAATGCGGCACTCCGGTACTGGTTGATCAGGCCATCGGAGCTGTAACCCGGAGTGTGTAGCTGCTGGTCTTGGTTGCTTTACCTGATGCAGCCTGGGTATGCCTCGGCCGCCGATCGAGCTGGAACGCGACCCCAGCCTCAAGGTAGGCCGCCGCAGCTCACCAGGGATGACCGCCGTTCGTTCTGAGGCCCGTTCGGCCTGGACGCCGGGGATGAGTCCGGCAGCCAAGCGGCGATAACGCGAAGAAGGCGCGTTAGCCCACGTCGCGATGCTTGCTAGCGATTCTTATGCCAATCGGTCTGCGTCGGTCCGGTTACTGAGCGCTACTTGGCGGTTAAGGTTGCGTTCGGGGGAACACCCCTAATCGGCGGATGAGACCGTCGGCGCGGCCGGGGCGTCGTATGCCGCGACCGACCAGGCTCCGAGACGCTTACCCAGTTTGGCGGCCAGCCGGTCGGCTGTCTTCGCGCTGGACAGGTCGTACTTCCTCTCGCATGCACCCTCGGGCGGGCACGAACTGCGTCCGCGCGCGACGGGCGCATCGGGGGGGAAGACCCAGAACGTGATTTCGTGCTCGCGGCCTAGCCAGCCCGGCTCATACGCCTTGTCCGCGAGCATGCTGAGCGCACCGTCCGGGCCGCACGTGCCGCCAGCGCTGCTCCCTCCCTCAGTGCTGAAGAAGATCGAGCCAGGCATCTGGCAGAAGATCACGACCGTGATCTTCTTGCTTGTGGGACGGAACCGGAGGCTCACTTTCGTCGCCGACTGTGACATCCTGGCTCCCGCCAGACGTTCCAGCCCCTTGTAGACACGCGGCGCCTGCTCGAAGGCCGGGGAAGCCGCGGGCGGCGGCGGGGGTTCGGAAACGCCGACCAGGTTCGACACCAGCATGGCCACTGTCATGACGACCACCGTGGTGGCGACGGCGGCGCCTGCCGTCCAGCCCCAGCGCGTGCGAGGCCGCCGTGCGGGAGCCCGGCGAGCGGGAGCCTGGCGAGCGGGAGCCTGGCGAGCGGCCAGCCGCGCGCGGGCCCTGGCCACGGTCTCGGCTGACGGCGGCGGCACGTCCGGTACCGCCTGGGCAAGCATCGTGACCTCATCCACCGTGCGCCTCCTTGAGCGGGTTGACGTCGCCTAGCGCCTTGCGAAGCTGCTTACGTGCTCGGTTGAGCCGGGACGCGACGGTGCCGTAGGGGATCTCCAGGGCGGCGGCGACCTCCTGGTGGGTCAACCCACCCAGCGCCACCAGCAGCACCACGTCCCGGTCACCACGGTTCAGACCGGCCAGCGCCCCCGTGAGCCTGCCATTGAGCTCTCCGGCCGCGACACGAGTGAGCGTCGCGTCCTCGTGGCTTTGCGCCTCGCGTTCAGATGTCCGGCTGAGCGCTTTCCACCTGCGGATCTCGCTACGGCGGTGCCTGGAGACGAGATTCGTGGCGATGCCGTACAGCCAGGGCCTGACCTGACCGAGTGAGGATTCGTATCCGCCCCTGGCCGCGACAAGGAAGACCTCAGCCGCCAGGTCGTCGGCGTCGTCGATGGAAAGCCGTTGGGCGATGTAGCGGTGGATCTCGGCGAAGTGCGCGTCGAAGATCCGATCGAGGTCGATGCCCAGCTGGGTCGGAACGCTCATCCCAGCGGCCCCATTGGCATCCGTAATTGGGTCACGCACTGCTCTCCATCCGATTCGGAAAGGCGGTCACCTCTGATTGCCCGATGGGCCGGAATGGTTTCACGCATCCCCCAGCAAGCCCTGACCGAGCGTTTCAGTCAGGACGCACTGGCCGGAGCCGACGCAGAGATTGGCGTCGTTTCGCTTCGCGTCATGTCCCGCTCACCATGCGACGGGGAGTTCGTGCAGGCCGTAGATGACGGCGTCGCTCTTGAACGGCAGGTCCTCGGCCGGTGCGGCGAGCCGCAGGGCAGGGATGCAGCGGAACAGCGTGTCGAAGACGATCCGCAGTTCCATCCGGACCAGGCTCTGGCCCAGGCACTGGTGCGGCCCGAAGCTGAGGTGGCGGCGGGCGCCGCGCTCGATGTCCAGTGCGGCCGGGTCCTGGAAGGCCACCGGGTCCCAGTCGGCGGACAAGGTCGAGACGATGACGCCTTCGCCGACCTTGATGTCCACCCCACCGATCTGCACGTCTTCGGTGGCGAGCCGGGAGGTGACTCCGTCGGCGATGGTGAAGTAGCGCAGCAACTCCTCCACGGCCATGGGTGTCCGGCCCGAGTACGCCGGGCAGGGCCGGCTGCGTGTGCCGGTCGCGGCGGCGTTCCCGCTCACCGAGGCGGCTGCAGCGCACGATCTGAGCGAGAGCCGCCACTCTCGCGGGAAGATCGTGCTGGTGAACTGACCGGCCCGACCCCGGCAACCGCTCCGCCTCAGATCCCCGGCCCGACGTCCGGTACGCGCGGTACCCCCACATCCGGTGGCGTTCATCGCGGCATACCAGACCGAGGTTGGCTTCGGCGGTGGAACACCACTGCACCGAGGCGACCACAATCGCGGCGATCGAGGACGCCCTGTCGGCAGGCGGGCGCCAACCTCGCGGCGAACGTGTTCGACATGCTGGGCAGCGAGTACCTGCGCGACAACGCTCTCGCCGTGCCCTATCCCCGGCTGCGTCGCCTGCTGGCCGTGCTGGGAGAGGCCACCGCCATGCCGACAACTACGGCTACCGCTTCCGCCTGCCCTGCGCCGGTCACACCAGCCGCCTGGCCGACGTCGAGTAACGCTCAGGTGAAGCCGCGGCCCGTGACATCCGAATCGCCCTTCCGCTCTCCCCCGCGTTCAAGAACACCCGGCCTCGTTGTTGGGGCCGGGTGTTCTTGAACGCTGCGGGGGTTGTCCCCGGGCTGTGAGGGGCAGCAGGCGTCGGCGGGAGAATCAGTCGAACAGTATTGTCACGTCCAAGCCGCCCCCGGGGCGGGGGTGGGCCGTCAGCTGCGCGCGGTGTGCTTCGGCGACGGCCTGCACGATGGCCAGGCCCAGTCCGTGGCCGTCGGCGGTGTGGGTTCGTTGGGTAGCGAGTCGCTGGAACGGTTGGAACAGCCGTCGTAGGTCCTGCGATCGGATGGTTGGGCCGGTGTTGCCGACCGATAGACGGGCGCAACCATGGGTGAGTTCGGTGGAGATGGTGACGTGTCCGTCGGGAACGTTGTGGTGGAGCGCGTTGTCGATCAGGTTGCCGATCATGCTGGCGATCAGGTCGGGGTCACCGCTGATCGGGGCTGGGTCCAGTGATGCCTGGACCGTGATGGTTGGCCGGGTGGCCTCGGCACGGCGCGACAGCATCACCCCGTTGGTGACATCAGCCAGGTCGACCACTTCCCGGTGCTCGATGCCCTTCTGTCCTTCCGCCAGCGTGAGCAGGGCGTCGATCAACCGTTCCTGCCGTGCTCCGAGGCGGAGTGCTTCCTCGCACGCGGCTCGCAGGCCGGCCTCGCTCGCCTTGGGGTCGGCGAGCGCGACCTGGAGTACGGCGCGCTGACCGGCCAGCGGGGTGCGCAGCTCATGTGAGGCGTTGGCCACGAAGTGGCGCTGCGCCGCGAACGAGGAGTCCAGCCGCTCGAACAGGTCGTCGAGGGTGCGCCCCAGCTTGGTCAGCTCGTCGTCCGGGCCGCGCAGGCCGAGCCGCCGGTTGAGGTTGGTGGCTGAGATCTCCTGGGCGGTCACGGTCATGGCGCGCAGCGGGCGGAGGAAGCGCCCGGCCAGCCACCACGCGGTCAGCACGGTGAGGACCACGACGATGATCGCGGTGATCGCGAGCGCGGCGTCGACGTTCTGGGCGGCCGTGTCGGGCGGAGGGACGGCGTCCCCGGCCCGGAGGCGGATCTGGTCTCTGCCGAAGAGGAAGCCGGCGAGCAGCAGCATCGGGACGACGACGGCCAGAACCAGGCCGGCGTACAACGTCGTGAGCTGCGCGCGCAGGGACGGCCGACGCAGGTGGCGCCGGGCACCACCGGTCACCGTTGGGTCCACTGCGGAATTCATCGCGGGACTCCGAGCCGGTAACCGCCCTCACGGACGGTTTCGATCACCGGCGGTTCGCCGAGTTTGGCCCGCAACCGGCGCACCGTCGTCTTGACGGCCGTGGTGAACGGGTCAGCGGCCTCGTCCCAGACCCGTTCCAGCAACTCCTCCGTGGACACAACCCGGTCACCGGCAGCGAGCAGGCATTCCAGCAGGGCGAACTCCTTCGGGGTGAGCTCCAAGCGCCGTCCGCCGCGAAAGGCCGCCCGCCGGCTGGGGTCCAGGGTCAGATCTTCCGCCTGGAGGATCGGCGGCACGGCGGGCGCCGAGCGGCGCCCCAACGCGCGTACGCGGGCCACGAGTTCGGTGAAGTCGAACGGTTTGGGCAGGTAGTCGTCGGCGCCCAGACTCAGGCCCTCGACCCTGTCCCGTACGGTGCCCGCGGCGGTGAGCATCAGCACCCGCGACCCGGCGCCACCGGCGGCGATGTTCCGGCACACGTCGTCGCCGGGTGTGCCGGGCAGGTCGCGGTCCAGCACCACCACGTCGTATCGGGTGGCGGCCAGGTGGGCCAGAGCGTCGTCGCCGTCGAGAACGACATCCACCGCCATGCCCTCGCGGCGCAACCCGGTCCCGATCGTCCTGGCCAGAATCTCGAAGTCTTCGACGACCAGAACTCGCACGACCGTCCTCCCTCTCACCCGGTGCTGGTGCCGTCCCGTCCACCGCGTCCGGCAGGCGTGACCGCACTGGCTCACGATGCCAGAGATCCGGTGTCGGCCGGGTGTCAGCCGCTGACACCCGGCCGACACCGGCCGTGCCGTACAACCATCCCGCAAAGGCATCGACGACAGGCACGACCCGTGAGCACGGTGTCCGTCACACGAGCGACATTCCCCTGCAGAAAGAAGGACCAGACATGAGAGATCCACGGTTGACGCGGCGTAGGTTCCTCGCCGTCACCGGTGCCGGCACGGCAGCCGGCGGACTGCTGACGACCGGCTCGACGGGCAGCGCGACAGGCAGCTCGACGGGCAGCGCCGGCGCGGCCACACAGGACCTCACCCAGGCGGTGCTCGCGGCCTTCGAGCGCCACCGCCTCGTTGCGATCGGTGAGTCACACGGCCAGCAGGAACACGGTGACGCGCAGCAGATGCTGCTTGCAGATCCGCGGTTGCCGCAGATGGTCGACGACATCGTCGTTGAGTTCGGCAACGCGCTGTATCAGCCGATCGTCGACCGGTTCGTCGCCGGCGCGGCTGTCGACCACCACGTGTTGCGGCAGGTCTGGCGGAACACCACGCAGTCGCCCGGGGCCACCGGCGACCAGCCGATCCGTGAACAGTTCTTCCGGACGGTCCGCGCCGTCAACTGGACGCTGCCCGCGCAGCGAAGGATCCGGGTGCTGCTCGGGGATCCGCCGATCGACTGGTCCCACATCACCACCCAAGACCAAGTGGATGTCTTTCTCGCCCAACGTGACGCCCACATGGCGTCAGTGGTGAAACGGGAAGTGCTCGCCAAGAAACGCCGGGCACTGATCTGCTACGGCAGCGGGCACGTGATGCACTCGCCGCAGCCAGGGCAGAACGCCGACCACGCAGTCCCGCTGATCGAGGAACAGACCGGCCAGCACGTCTACGTGATCGTGGCCGGCAGCCATCCCCGCCTGGCGACCTGTCCACGGCGCACCGTGATCCCCTGCTCAGGCAACTGGCTGGAATCCACCGACGCGGGACAGTTCATGGACGCGCCGCGGCTGTGCGGCCTCCCCTTGGGAAGGCTGGCCGACGCCGTGCTGTACCTGGGGCAACTCACGGACCTGACGCAGCCGCTGTGGAACCCCGCGATCTTCCTCGACCCGGTGTACTGGGCAGAACTCCACAGGCGCAACGCGATCAACGGGAACCTCATCGACCTGGAACAGTACCGGCAGCAGCAGCCGATCACTTTGCCCGCACCACCTCCCGTGAGCTGCACCGCCAACCACGGTCACTGACAGCGAAAAGCACGGATTCGCCCCAGGGCGCTCACCCGGCAGACCCTCCGGGCGGGGCAGTGTCCAGAAAAGGTAGACCCGCCGGCGCGGCAGCGCGGGAGACGCCCGGCCCTCGCGGGTCAGCTCTGACGCGGGACGCCCGACAGGAGGGGAGAGCCGCGATGGCCGTGGAGTATGTCCTGGTAGAGCCGCTGCACGTCGGCGTTCGGCCGGACACCGAGCTCCGGCGCGCCAACGAGATCCTGAAGGCCGCCTCCGGCTTTGTGCCGGGGGAAGCGGTGTTGCTGTCGTTCCCCCCGGCACGGGTGTCATCGACGCAGGCCGAGCCGTTGGATGAGGCGTCGATAGCGGTCGATGTCGGTTCCGCGTAGGTACTTCAGCAGTCGCCGTCGGCGACCGTTGAGCATCTGCAACCCGCGACGGCTGTGATGGTCCAGCCGGTGGGTGCGCAGATGCGCGGTGATGTCGGCGATCCGGTGGGTCAACAGCTCCGTTCGCCGTAGCGATCCTTGGCTGGTCGATGCGCGAAACGCAACTGATTTATCCGTCCGGGCTGTACCTACCGATCATCGAGAGAAGGTGACGTCCCGGTCGCCCGTCTTGGGCGTTCGTAAGTGAAGCCACCACGCCCATATGAGGCATGTACGAGCTGTCCACGGCCTGTCGATCTGCCTGAGTCCCACCAGCTTGCGTCATGGCCCGCCGGTTGCGGCGCACCAGCCGCTCGCTTCGACAGGACTCCCCGGCACTTACCTCGCTGGTCCGCATCCACGTGGGTCTCGATCCACTCTCCCGCGCGGATTCGCGGTGCGCATGCACGAATGGCGAGCGTCATCGAGTCTCGGCCGCGAAGAAGGCGGCTGCTGACCGGAATCCACCCACCTCAGATGGGCAGGCGGCAGCGAACCCGGCTGCTGATCGACGGCTGGATTGATCGGAGCGGCCGTGGTCAGGTGACCGGGGTCAACGCTGCCCGGTTCGGGCCTGGTCTACCTCGGCGTGGCTTTGACCGACGGCTATCGCCGGGAGCAGCAGGCGGCGCGCGGCCTGGACGCCGTCATCACCGGCGGCGTCAACCTGGCCGACAACGCCGACGCGCTGCGCGCCAGGCCGCCCGGCGACGCCCTACCCGCTGTCGGCCGACTGCTGCCACCCCGCGCCCCGTTCCACGACCACCGTCTCACTGCGAAGGCGCCATGATCCCGCCACCCACTGCCGGTGCGTTCCCACCAGCACCCCGCCGCCACGACCCGGACCAGCCGCTGCAGCCGTCGGCGGTGCTGGCGCCCGGCGCCGCGCACAGCATCGGCCTTCCGGCCGGCCCGCCCGGCTAGGTTAAGGCCACGTGCTGGCCGGTGACCGAGGTGTGTCAGAGAAAATGGGCTCTTGAGCACTCTCTGGGGAGTGGTCACGATCGGTGACTCAGTTGTGGAGTGCCATCTTCCGGAGTAGGTCGAGGTTGGCCCGGCCGAACATGAGC
>NZ_SSXE01000297.1 GCF_021699195.1 Nonomuraea sp. MG754425
CCCCCACCCTGACCGCCGCCCTCGCGCAAACCGCCCCGGCCACGACCGCATCCACCCGAACCGCGGTCTCGCCCGTCGTGGGCGCGACCGGACCCGCCGCGGTGGTTGGGTCCATCGCGGCGGTCGGGGCCGTCCCGATGGCCGGATCCGGCGCGATGGCCGGGTCCGGCGCGGCCCGGGACCCGGAGCCGTCCCCGCCGGCGCTCTCGGTCAAGGTCGAGCCAGGCCGCTCCAAGGGCACGGGCGCGCTCGTCCCGGTGGCCGGCGCGGACCGGCTGGTGGCCCCGCTCGGCGTGGACCCGGCCTGCCCCGCCAAGATCAGGATCGGCATGCGCAGCGACGCGCGCAAAGCCTCGTACGCCACCATGCGGGTGGAACTGGACCCGCCGCTGGCGGCCTCCCGCCCGATGCTGACCAGCTACCTGCCGCCCGGCTACCAGGTCGGCGCGAACCTGCTGGTCACCGTGCCGCCCGGCACCGCACAGGGCACGTACGGGCTGCGCCTGAGCACGCCGTCCCGCACCCTGGAGGTGCCGGTCGAGGTCGTGCCCGTGGACGGGCTCGACAACGGCGGCAACCTCGCGCTGCGCCGCCCCGTCACCGCCTCCTCCCAGCACACCAACGCCAACTACCCGCCGTGCAGCGTCGCCGACGGCGACCGCTCCTCCAACGGCTGGGCGGGCGGCAACGGCTGGAACGACGCCACGGCCAGAACCTGGCCGGACACGCTCTCCATCGCGCTGGGCGGGGCCCGCCAGGTGTCCCGGGTCGACCTGTACACCCTGGACACCGAGCGCTACCCCGCCTCCCGGTTCGGGCTGCGCGACTGGGACGTGCAGGCGCAGGTGTCCGGGCAGTGGCAGACGGTCGCGCAGGTGCGCGGCAACACCTCCGGCACGGTCCGCTCGGACTTCACCCCGGTCACCGCGGACGCCGTCCGCATCGTCGCCCTGGCCTCGAACGGCGCGAACGACTACACCCGCATCATCGAGATCGAGGCCCGCTGAGCGGCCCGTCGCCGGTCAGGCTACGAGGTGCTGTTCGTCCAGTTCTGTCAGTGTCACGGTGACCAGGCCGCCGCGTTCGGCCCGGACGTCGGTCACCTCGAGCTGCGTGCCCGGGGCCAGGATGAACTCCTCCTCGCCGAGGAACGCGGAGAAGGCCCGGATCCCCACCGCGCGGATGGGACGCACCTCGAAGAGCGTGCGCTTGCCGCGCCCGCCGAGGAACGACCGGGCCACGCCGAGCTTCGACGTGCACGAGGACACGCCCCACCACGTCACGGTCCGGCCCAGCGGGTACTGCGCCCGCAGGTCCAGCGCCACCCCGCGCCACAGCGGCTCCCTACGGACCGGCAGGCGCGAGATGGCGGAGAACAGCAGCCGCAGGTACGGCAGGTAGGGCACGACGCGGGTGCGGTCGGGGTGCCGGAGGGTGGCGTTGATCTGGCGGTAGAAGGCCGACTCGCAGGTGTAGAGGTACAGGGCGGCGATCTCGTCGGGAGACAGGCCCCGCGACGCGTCCTCCCGCAGGCTCTCGCCGAACCGGTACGACTGCTGGACGTGCCGGTCGAGGCCCGCCAGCAGCTTGGCCACCTGGGCGACGGAGTCCTGGAAGGGCATGATCGGGGTGTCGAGAACGCCGGTGATCGCCGGCAGGTCCAGCCCCTCGTCCTTGACGCTGGCGAGTCGTTCCAGGTAGAGCTGGTGCAGCTCCATCGTGGAGGCGATGAAGGCGCCCATCCGCTCGGCCGTGCCGTCGTCCGCGCCGCCGTGCTGGGCGGCGTCGTTCCAGCCCTTGGCGGGCAGCCAGTCGATCTCGTCGGAGCCGAGCGCGGTCAGGGCCGCGTTGACGTCGGCGAAGTGGTGGCCGTCGCAGAAGATGTCGCCCTGCGCCGCCGGGTTGGGGTGGTCGATGTGCCGTACCTCGACGTCGGGGTACTTGCGCTGCAGCCGCAGCACGACCTGCTTGAGACCGCGGGCGTGCACGCCCCACCAGGCGAACACCACGCCGCGGTCCTCCTCGGCGGCGTCCTGCTTGGCGCGCAGGATCTCCTCGACGATCCGCTCGACGACCGGCCGCCAGAACGCGGTGTGCTGGTCGGTGGCCATGGCCCCGTCGCCGCTGGCGGTGAGCGCGGCGTTCAGGAGCAGCACGCCCTGAGTGAGCATCGCCTGGAACCACTCGGGCGGCTGCACGGTGTCGTGCTGCTTGAGCAGCTTGCGGATGTCGGCGATGGGCGTCTTCTTGGGGATGCCGTGCTTCCACATCGCCGCCGCCTTGATGATGCAGCGGATGGAGACGGTCTTGCCGAACTGGCTGTCGGCCCAGTCGTGGAAGGTGTTGTCGAACATCGCGATGCCGGTGGCGCTCTCGGCCCGCGGGTAGGGGTTCTGCCCGAAGACGACGACCTTCCACTTGTGCGGCGGGTTGGGCTTGAGCGCCTGGAAGGTCAGCTCCCGCACGGGCACGACGTTCGGCCCCCGGTCGCCGCCGATGAACGTGGCCGCGTCCGGCCGCGCCTCGATGACCGGCTTCAGCAGCGGCAGCCACGGCTCGCCGCCGCCCTGGAAGAGCTCGGTCAGGGCCAGCGGGTCGTTCGGGTCGGCGGGGGTGGGGGCGTTCTCGTCGCTCATGGTCGGCTTTCGGACTTTCGGCTCGGTACGGCGGACACAAGATCGGATTGTGGGGAATTGTGCCGCATGGAGCAGGCGGGCGCGACGTCGTCCGGTGGAAGATCACCGGCGGTCCGGGCAAGATCCGGGATTGTCGGTGCCGCGCGGTATGTTCGTCGCCCTGGAAAGATCCGTACCAGCCCGGAGTGATTCATGACCGTTGCCCGCACGCAGCCGCCGCTCAAGGTCGTCCTGGTCGACGTCAACCCGAAGGTGGTGCAGGAGCTGCTGGCGGCCTTCGCCGACACCCCCGAGGTCGACATCCACAAGGGCTCGATCCTCGACGAGCGCGTTGACGCCTGGGTCAGTCCCACCAACTCCCGGGGCCGCATGGACGGCGGGGTCGACGCGGCCGTCAAGCGGCACCTCGGCGCCGGCATCCAGCTCCGCGTCCAGCGGGCGATCCGCGACCGGTTCGGCGGGGCGCTGCCGGTGGGCAGCGCGGTGTGCGTGCCGTCCGGGGCGACCAACCCGAAGTTCCTGATCTCGACGCCGACGATGGTCCAGTCCGCCCAGAACGTCAGCGAGACGCTCAACGTCGCCCTCGCCTGCGCCGCCGCCTTCCAGGCCATCCACATGCAGAACGCGCAGGCGCCCGGCAGCATCGGCTCGGTGGCGCTGGTCGGCATGGGCGCGGCGACGGGCCAGGTGCCGCCGCAGGTGTGCGCCAACCTGATGTGGACCGGCTACACCCTGTTCAACGACTGCTCCTTCGACGACTACGACGAGCTGCGCCGCACGATCGTCGAGCAGCTCGACGGCATCGACAGCCGGCCGGTGGAGCGGGTGCGGGTCAAGCCGCCCGCGGGCCGCTCCCGCCGCTGACCCCGGCGCTGCCACTCGCCCGCGCGCGGCTTCACAGCGGGCTCTCGTTCAGCTCGGCCAGCGTGATGAGGCCGTCGTCGAGGGCGCGGCCGACCAGCTCGCTCTTGGTCCGCGCGGCCCGTCCCACGTTGGCGTACTTCACCCGTGCCCGGGTGATGTAGGTGTCCACGGTCTTGACCGTGATGTTGAGCTTGGCCGCGACCAGCTCCTTCGACGAGGAGACGAACCAGGCCCGCAGCACCTCGGCCTCGCGCTGCGACAGGTGGGGCCGGCCGGGGGCGTCGTCGGAGATCAGCGCGCCGGACAGCGACGGCCCCGTGTAGGGCTCGCCGCGCGCGGCGGCCCTGATGGCGGGCACCAGATGGTCGAGGCCCTCACGCTTGGTCAGGTACGCCAGCGCGCCGAGGTCCACGCACTTGATCGCGGTGGCGTCGTCGGTGTGCTGGGAGTAGACGATCACCCGCCGCCCGCTGTCGACCAGGCGGCGCAGCTCGCCGAAGTCGGGCCGGCGGGGCACCAGCTCCAGGTCGAAGATCACCACGTCCGCCTCGGCGCCGGGGCCGGTCCAGGCACCGGCCAGCCGGTCCCCCACGTCGATGAGCTCGATCGGCGGCACGGCCTGGGAGCACCACGCGCGCACGCCGGCGGCGATGGCCGCGTGGTCGTCCACGATCACCGCGGTGATCACCTCGTCGGCTGCCATGGGCCCTCCATCCAGACGGTGCCGTCGTCGGTCAACGCTTCGCCGCGCGCGTCCGGCGGTTCGTGTCGCCCGACGTCGCGCATCAGGCCGGTGAGCCCGGACCCGGCGGGCAGGACGGTGCGCGGCGGCGCGGTCACGCCGGCCGGGCCGGGGTCGCGCAGGACGGCGTCACTCGGCACCGGCGCGCCATTCGAGGCGGACCCGGGTGCCCGCGCCGGCGGCGGAGGTGATCGTGGCCGTGCCGCCGGCCCGCTCCATCCTGCCGCTGATGGACTCGCGCACGCCGCGCCGGGTGCCCGGCACGTCCGGCGGCGAGAAGCCCTTGCCCCGGTCCGCGATGTCGAGAACCAGCGCCCGCGCGTCCCCGCTGAGCCGGACGGTCGCGCGGTCGGTGCCGGAGTGGCGGCGCACGTTGGTGAGGGCCTCACCCGCCGCGTCGGTGATCGCCCTGGCGACGTCGAACGGGAGGCGGAGCCGCTCGGGGCCGTCGAAGTCCACGTTCAGGTGGGTGACGGCGAGATCGTCACGCAGCAGGCCGACGAGGTCGGCCTCCTCGGGGGCCGGCCCGCTGCTGGAGCGCAGCCGGTCCAGGTCGCGGCGTGCCTGCGGGGCCAGCCAGCCGGCGTCCGAGCGCACCTGCCCGATGCCCACCATCAGCAGGGTCGTCGCCGCCGTGTCGTGCAACGAGTTGACCTGCTCGCGTTCCTCGGCGCGCAGGGCCGTGGCCATCTGCGCCTCGCCGCGCGCCCGTACGGCCTCGGCCGCCGTCCGGTCGGCCTTTCTGGCCGCGTGCCGGACGAGCATCCAGGCCGCTCTGGACAGCGCGGCGGCCGGCATCGCCCACACCGTCCCGCTGACCAGGCTCGCGTCCACCTCCAGCGCGCCCGCCGCGACGAGGAGCCCCACCGCGCCGCCACCGCCGGCGAGCGCCGCCGCGCCGCCCACCGCCGCCGAGGTGTGCCATTGATACGTCACGCAGGCGAAGGTGACCAGCAGCCGCAGCCACCCGGTGTTCCGGTCCTCCACCGCGTCGGTCCAGAAGACGCTGCCGAACAGTCCCAGCAGGACGACCACGTCGAGGGCGACGGGCCCGCTGCCCTGTCCCTTCCGCAGCCACCACGTGAACCCGCAGGTCCACAGCGCCGCGACGGCGACCACGGTCGCGGTGCTCGCCCAGTTCCCGGCCGGGGCCCGGAGCAGGGCGATCGCGCAGATCGGGACCAGCGTCACCAGCCGCACCGCGGAGGCGTACCTGCGGCCGAAGCTTTCCAGCAGCCGCGCTGCCTCCCCTGCCACCTGACACCTCTCGCACCGCAAACGCCCTTGCCGTCACGCAGCCTAACGTCTCCATCGCTGAAGAACGCCCGGAGCTGCGAAGTTTGTCGGGTATTTGCCTGACATACCCGACATGCTGTTATCGGTACGTTCGAAGGCAGCCACCGTGCGGGGCGCAGGGGGCAAGGCAGGTCCTGCGCGGCCGTGATGGCATGGGTACTCCGATCTCTGGAGAGCGGCACGACCCCAAGGTCCCGCCGCATGATTCAGAGAGGTCGCAGATGTCCCACCCCTTCCCCCCGGACCACGGACCGGCTCACGGACCCGGCCCCGGACCCGGTCATGGGCCCGGTCATGGGCCCAGTCATGCACCAGGTCATGGGCCCGGTCACGGACCAGGTCCCGGACCGGGCTACGGACCCGGGCCAGGTCACGGCGGACCAGGTCACGGCGGGCCAGGTCACGGCAGACGGCGAAGACGGTGGAGGCGGTGAAACTGCGGCAGATCACCGGCGATCAGCTCTGCGCCGCCGTCCCCGACGCCCTGCGCAAAAGCCTGGTCACCGACGGCAGGTACGGCGGGCGCGACGCCTCCACACCGGCCGCCACCGACCAGGAGAAGCGGGCGTCCTGTAGCTGGAGCAACAGCAAGATGACGCTGAGCGACGGCCGGATCGGCTACCGCAAGCTCTCCGTCTCCGTGCAGGCGCGCAACTCCGAGACCCAGGGCGCGGCCGAGTACGCCAAGTCGCAGTTCGACAGGGACAAGGAGGCGCACGAGCGGCGGGTCAACGTCAAGGACGGCAACCGGACCGACGGCAGGACCAGCGGTTCGGCGTTCGGCGAGCTGAAGAGCCTGGACCACGGCGACGCGTCGTACCTGCAGACCTCCATCGGGCACAGCGGGATGTCGGCCGACGTGTTCGTCCTGCAGGGACCGTGGCTGATCAAGGTCGGCTACGGCGGCGACAACCGGACCGGGACCAAGTACCCCACCGGCGACGAGGTGCGCGAAGCGGCGGACAAGGTCTCCGCGGCGATCGTCGCGGAGATGGCCAAGGACGGCGGCGCTGCGAAACCCACCGGCCCGTGCGCCGTCCTGACCGTCAAGCAGGTCGAGTCCGCCTTCTTCCCCTCCGCGCAGGGCCCCTCGGTCGGCGGCGCCGACGGCAGGATCAAGCAGACCTCCTGCTCCTGGACCGTCAAGGAGGAGGTCGAGCACAAGCCCGGTGAGAAGTTCACCAGCCGGGGCGGCACCCTGACCATCCACGTGGTCGACTGGGGCGGCGGCAGCACCGGCTCGACGTTCCAGTTCGACCGCGACGCCAAGAAGTACGACCGGTACCGGGCCCAGGGCGGCATCGGGAACCAGATCACCCACACGACCTACGAACCCCGCAAGGAACTGACCGGGCTCGGCGAGAAGGCGTTCGCCGTGATCTCCGCCACCACCCGTCCGGACAAGCCGGAGCAGCCCGCCACGCAGGAGGTCCTGGTCAAGGTCCTGAGCGGCGACCGGACGATCGAGCTGGTCTTCAGGGGGACGACGAGCGGCGGCGGCCTCGTCGCCGGCCCCGGCTACCAGGAGCCCGCCTTCGAGCCCACGGCCGCCCAGTCGGCCGTGACGGAACTGGCCAAGACCTTCCTCGCCGGCCTGAAGTGACGACCCCGCCCCGGCCGGAACCGCAGTGGCCGAGACCGGCGGGAGGACCGGTCGCCCGGCCCCGGGAACAACGCCAGGCCGGGGACCGACGACCTGGCCTCCCGGGAACGACGCCGGGCCTGGAACCAGCCGGGGTGAGGTCAGCGCGGGAGCAGTCGCCGCGCCTGCGCGCGGTGGCCCGCGAGTTCGACGAGCGCGCCCCCGGCCGCCCGCGCGATGGCCGCCCGCGCCCCGGCGCCGCCCCGCAGCGCGCGGGCGGTGGCCGCGAGGAGACCGGGCAGGGCGAGGGTCTCGCGCGGGTCGCGGATGCGGGAGTAGACGTCGAGGACATCGCGGACCCCGCCCGGTCCCGCGGTCAGCGCGCGCAGGAGTTCGGCCTGCACGTACGCCAGTCCGTCGCCGCGTCCGAGCAGGTTCGTCCAGTGGTAGGTGTGCACGCACTGCGCGTCACGCGTGCGCTCCCACGCGAGGGTGGCCCGGTCGAGCGCGGCGGGATCGTCCAGCACACCGGCGACCTGCTCCCCCAGCAGCCGCCCGAACCGCACGGCGTCCCGGATGCCCTGCGCCGTGACGGGATCCTTGAAGTGTCCCGCGTCGCCGATCAGGGCCCAGCCCGGACCGGCCGAACGGCGGAAGTACGACGGGTGCTCGGCGGAGCTGACGATCCTCGTCTGCCGGACGCACCCGGCCAGCCGGGCGGCCAGCCCCGGGACGAGCCCCACGGTGCGGTCGAACTCGGCCTCCAGGTTGCCCCGGAAGTCCACGGCACGCTCGACCGGCGGCATCAGCAGGACCAGCGTCAGCCCTCCGTCGCAGGGGAAGGCGTTGCCGAGTTCGCGCCCGGACAGCCACATCGCCGCGGTGGAGCGCCAGGCGGGGCCCGGGTCGTCGTAGTAGGCGTAGTAGCAGGCCCGCCCGTTGGCGTGGGAGATGCGCGGCACCTCGACGCCCGCCAGGCGCGCGACCGTCGAACGGCGTCCGTCCGCGCCGACGACCAGCGCCGCGCGAATCTCGTACTCACGACCCTCACCGCCACCCGCCCCACGGTCACCCTGACCGCCACCGCCACCCGCGCCGCGATCACCCTCCGGACGCGCGCCCGCGCCCGCGCCTGCGCGCCCACCTTGACCACCGTCGTCCCCACGTGCGCCCTCACTCCGCTCACGGACGCGGACGCCCACGACGCGACCGTCCTCCCAGATGAGGCCGGTGACCCGATGCCCCTGCCTGATCTCCGCGCCCGCCTCGGCCGCGGTCTCGGCGAGGGCCTCGTCGAGGGGCGCCCGCCGCACGCACAGGCCGTAGTCGATCCCGTCGATCGGCGTGTAGGAGCCGTCGGCCTCGTGCCCGGGAGCGCCGATGAAGGCGCGTGAGAGCCGGGGAGCGCCGATCTTCGCGACGCGGTCCAGGGCGCCGACGCGGGCCAGTTCGGCGACGCCTCCGGCGAAGAGCAGGTGGGTGGAGACGGTCGTGGCGGGGAACCGCGCCGGATCGACCGCGATCACCCGGCGTCCGGCTCTGGCGAGGGTGGCGGCGGCCGCCGCGCCCGCGCAGCGTGCCCCGGCGATGACCACGTCGGCCCGCTCTGCCATCGGGACCTCCTCGCGCCCTGAGGCAACCAACGCATGTGTCGGTTATCCAGGACGGTAGGCCGCCGGAAGTCCGGAGTCAACGCCCGGCCGGACGGTAGGGTGCACGGCATGGCGAGCAAGGAGCTGAGGAAACGTCTGCCGGGCTCGGCCCGCCGGGCCCGGATCGTCGAAGCGGCTCTGGAGGTCTTCGCCGCACGCGGCTACCACGCCACGGCGATGGAGGGGATCGCGGCCGCCGCGGGCGTGACGCGCTCGGTGCTCTACGACCACTTCCCGTCCAAGCGGGTGCTGCTCATCACGGTCCTTCAGGAGCAGAACGCCCTGCTGGTGGAGCATGTCGGGGCCAGGATCACCGGCTCGGGCTCGCCCAACCGGCGGCTGCGCGCCACGCTCGACGCCTACTTCAGCTTCGCCGAGGCCAACCCGGCCGCCCGCCGCCTGCTGTTCGACCACACCGACGAGGACGATCCCGAGATCAAGGCCGTGCGCTGGGGCATCAGGGAGACCCGTACCCGCTCGGTCGCCGTGATGCTCGGGCGCGACCTGCGCCGCCTGGGCCTCGATCCCGACAGCGAGGCCGCCCAGGCGGTGGTCGAGCTGCTGATCTCGGGCACCGACGGGCTGGCCCAGTGGTGGGCCCGGCATCCCGGGGTCTCGCGGGACGAGCTCGTGCGGTCCGCCATGCTCGTGCTGTGGAACGGGCTGTCCCACCTCCCCGACGGCGAATAGTGCTCACGTTCGCCTGTTGACAGATGTGAACGACGCGTTCATCGTTCGCCTAACTGAACCAACAGCAGTGTCGGTTAGGCGGGAGGTTCCGTCGTGAACCAGCCAGGCAATCGGAACGGGATCGGACGCCGCGGCTTCGTCACGGGCGCGATGGCGACCGTGGCGGGAGCGGCGGCGGGGCCGTTGTGGGGCACCGCGCCGGCCAACGCGGCGCCGGCGCTCGTGAGGAGCGCGGCGGGCAGGAGCGTGGCCGTCTTCGGCGCCGGCATGGGCGGGCTCAGCGCCGCCCACGAACTCGCCGAACGGGGGTTCCAGGTCACCGTCTACGAGCGCAAGGCGCTGGGCGGCAAGTCCCGCAGCATCCCCGTGCCGGGGACGGGCACCGGCGGCAGGCAGGACCTGCCCGGCGAGCACGGCTTCCGGTTCTTCCCCGGCTTCTACCAGAACCTGCCCGACACCATGAGCCGCATCCCGTTCGGCACGGGCAGCGTGCGCGACAACCTCGTCCCGGCGAGCCTGGAGGTGATCGCGTACAAGGGCAAGGAGCTGCGCATCCCGGTGCCGGGCAGCATCGGCGGCTCGCTCACGCCCGAGGCGATCAGGGACTACTTACGCAGCGCCCTCACCGCGCTGACCACCGTCCCGCTGCCGCAGATCGAGTTCTTCGCCGCCAAGCTCGTCACCTTCGTCACCAGCGGCCCGCGCCGGCGGCTCGGCCAGTGGGAGAACATGGGCTTCGCCGACTTCATCAAGGCCGCGAACATGTCGCAGGAGTACCGCGACCTGCTGGTCAAGATGTTCACGGCCTCGCTGGTCGCGGCCCAGCCGGACCGCGCCAACACCCGGACGATGGGGCTGATGTTCGAGGCGCTGGTCTACAGCGGCCTCGGCCTCGGCCCGTACGGCCCACCGGACCGGGTGCTCAACGGCCCGTCCAGCGATGTGTGGATCACCCCATGGATCGACCACCTCACCGGGCTCGGCGTGCAGTTCAAGCTCGGCTGGACCGCCACCGGGTTCGACTACGCCGGCGGCCGGATCACCGGCGTGCGGGTGAGCGACCCCGCCGGGGCCTCCGGCACCGTCACGGCCGACCACTACGTGGCCGCCCTCCCGATCGAGCGGATCCAGCCGCTGCTGACGACCGCCATGAAGGCGGCCGACCCCGCGCTGAACCGGCTGTCCCGGCTGGAGACCGACTGGATGAACGGGGTGATGATCTACCTCAAGGAGCCCCGCCCGATCGCGAACGGCCATCTCGTCTACGCGGCCACGCCGTGGGCGCTCACCTCGATCAGCCAGGCCCAGTTCTGGCGCGGGAACTTCGCCGACAGGTATGGCGACGGCACCGTCACCGACTGCCTGTCACTCGACCTGTCGGACTGGAACGCCCCGGGCATCCTGTTCGGCAGGACGGCCAAGCAGTGCACCCGGCCGCAGATCGTCCAGGAGGTGCTGGCCCAGGTGCGCTCGGCGCTGCCCGGCGGCGCGGCGCTGCTGCCCGACTCGATCGTGCGGTCCTGGTTCGTGGACCCGGCGATCACCGGCGAGGGCACCGCGGCCGTGGCCAACGACGAGCCGCTGCTCATCAACACCACCGGATCCTGGGCCGACCGCCCGGCCGCGACGACCCGCATCCCGAACCTCTTCCTCGCCGCCGACTACGTCCGCAACAGCATCAACCTGGCCACGATGGAGGGCGGCAACGAGGCCGGGCGGATGGCGGCCAACGCCGTCCTCGACGCCTCGGGCTCCTCCGCCTCGCGGGCCGAGTTGTTCGAGCTGTACGTGCCGCGCGAGTTCAAGCTGCTGCACGACACCGACGACGCCCGCTACCTGCTGGGCCTGCCGAACCAGTTCGACCTGCTCAGCCCCTACTGGCCGGGACGCTGACCCGCACGACGCGCGGCTCCGGGAGACAGTCCCGGAGCCGCGCGCCGGTGTCAGCCGCCCGTGATCACGAACGTCGATCCCGGCTCCTTGACGATGTCGCCGGTGGCCGAGTTCGTGATGGTGACGCCGGTCAGGTTCGCGCTGCCGCGCGCGCCGCCCTGGGCCAGCAGCCCGGCGCCGTTGTTGGACCTGTCGACGCGCACGTTGACGATGGCGACATTCGGCATGTTGCCGCCGCCGGTCTTGAACTGGATGCCGTCGTACGTCGAGTCGGAGATGTCGGTGTCACGGATGGTCACCCCGGTGATGTCCCGGTTCTGGGCGAAGAGCGTGATGGCGCCGAACTTCTGCGCCTCACCCCAGAAGACGCCGCCGCACCGATGGAGCGCGTTGTTGGCGATCAGCGTCTGGCCCGAGAAGGGCAGCGGGTCGTGGTCGGTGGCGAGCATGATGCCGGGGTAGTTCATGGTGTCGTAGATCAGGTTGTTCTCGATCTTGTTGTCGTAGCCGCCGTAGATCGCGATGCCGTTCGCCCGCCACGGGAGCTGGATGGTGTTGTTGACGAACGTGTTGTCGTGGGCGATGTCCACGTTCCGGTCCTTGACGTACTGGTTGGCCCAGACCGCGAGCGCGTCGTCGCCGGTGGTGCGGAAGCTGGAGTTGAACACGCGCGAGTTGCGGGTGCCGTTGGTGAAGTTGATGCCGTCGGCGTAGGTGTTGCGCACGCGCATGCCGCTGAACTGCAGCCCGTCCGCGGGCCCCCACAGCTCGGGGATGTTGTCGTAGTCGCGGCCGACCCAGACGCCCACGTTGGCGTGCTCGATCCACACGTTCGAGATCTTCGTGTTCTGGCCGAAGCGGCCGTTCAGCCCGACCCCGCCCTCGGCCCCGCCGGGGCCGCCACGGATCCGGCCGGAGCCGAAGATGGCCAGGTCGGAGATCTGCACGTTGTTGTCGATGTCGAAGCCGAAGTTGCCCTCGTGCGGATGGTTGATGCCGCCCGTCGCCAGGTGCGGCTCGGTCAGGGTGTAGAGCTGGGAGTGCCACATGCCCGCGCCGCGGATCGTGACGTTGCTGATGCCGACCTGGTTGTACTGGCCGCGGTCGAGCGGGTCGTCGGTGAGGATCTTCTTCTCCTGCCGCCACTGGCCCGGCGGGATCCACACGCAGTCGATGACGCCGTTCTGGTCGTCGGTGACCGCGCGCTGGATGGCGGCCGTGTCGTCGTTGCCGTCGTCGGGCACGGCCCCGTACGCGGTGATGGAGGTGCACTCCGCCGGCTTGGCCGCCGGGGGCGCGACCTCCTCCAGGTCGATGAGGTCGATGATGTAGAACGCGGCGGTGTCGCCGGCGTCCCGCTGGAGCCGGAACTTGGTGCCCGCCGGGTACGACCTCGACAGCAGCGCGTGCGACTCGTCGAACAACCGCCGGGCGTCGGCCTGCGGGGTGTTGGTCAGCTCCTCGGGGCCGTCGGTGTTGCCGTACAACCAACTGTGCCGGGAGGAGAGGGTCAGCTTGCGGGCGAAGACGCCGTCCACGTACAGGCTGATGGTGGCCTCGATGCCGCCGCCGCCCGGCGCGTCGGGGATCGAGTTGCGCACCACGATCGAGTTGGCGGCGCCGGTCGAGGTGACCTCGACGTACTGGCCGGTGTTGTCCAGCCGCACCGACTTCCTGCCGGAGGACTCGGTGGCGAAGTTCGTGTGGCCGAAGGTGCGCAGCGGATCCGCCTGGAGCAGGGTGCCCTGGTAGGCGGCGGCTTCGGCCTCGTACTCGGTGTAGGGCACCGACGCGCCGCGGCCGACGGCGATCCCCAGTGTGAGCGTGTTGTTGCTCTCGTCGGTCTCGGTGACGACGTCGGTGGCGTCGGCGGTGGCAGTGATCGTCGCGCCCCCGTTCGTCGCGGTCCAGCCGCCGGTCATGGCCACGTTCGCGGTCGCGCCCGCGGCGATCGCGGGCGTGTCGGTGTTGAGCGTGGTGCTCCCCACGGCGACCCGGGTGACGGTGGTGACGCCGGTCGAGGTGGTGCCGCGGTTCTTCACGGCCACGGTGAACGTGACCCGCGCGCCGGGTGCGGGGTTCGGCGGGCTGGCGGTGACGGCGAGCACCTGGAGGTCGGGGCCCGGCGCCTCGGCCACCACCAGGGAGGTGGGGGCGGTGTAGGCGTTGTTCGACTCGTTCTGCTCGATGACCTTGTTGTCCTCGTCCACCTTGGCGGAGAGCTGGTACGTGCCCGCCTTCCTGGTTCCGATGCCGGCCGAGACGGTGGCGGAGGCGCCCGCGGCCAGCGCGCCCACGTCGGCGCTGCCCGCCTTGGTGGTGCCGGCGTAGAAGTCGACCGAGGTCGCGGCGGAGCCGGCGGTGCCGATGTTCCGCACCGTGGCCGTCAGCGTGATCGGGGTGGTGGCGGTGGGCGAGGCGGGCGCCCAGGTGAGGTTCGTGACGGTGAGGTCGGGGTTGGGGGCGGGGGTGCCGAAGATCTGGAACTCGGCGACCTGGCCGCTGGGGGCGCCGGTGTTGGCGGTGAACTGGAGGCGGACGTCGGCGGCTTTGCCGGTGACGGGGATGGTGACGGTGTTGGC
>NZ_SSXE01000298.1 GCF_021699195.1 Nonomuraea sp. MG754425
GGTTCACCGGGGCGGCGGCGGGCGGCGGGCTGGTCAGCCCGCTCGGCTGGCGCGTCCTGCTGCTCCTGCCGGTCGGGCTCTGCCTGCTCGCCCTGGCCGCGCGGATCCCCGATGAGGTGCCCGCACTGCCGGCCGCCGCACCGGTGGCCCGCGTGCCCGCCGTGCTCGCCGTCGCGCTGCTGGCCACGCTGGACGCCCTCGTCGTCGTCCTGTGCCCGTTCTTCCTGTTTCAGGGCCAGGTCCAGCAGGCCGCGCTGCCGCTGGTGGGCCTGACCGTGCTGGCCCTGCCCCTCGCGCTGGTCGCCGGCGCGGCGGCGGGCTCCCGTCTGGCCCGCCGGGCCGGGGCGCGCGCCGTCACGCTGGCCGGCGTCGCCCTGGCCGCCGCCGGGCTGACGCTCCTGCTGCCGCTGTCCGCCGCGTGGTCCGCCCCCGAGGTGGCGCTCCGCCTGGCCGTGGCCGGCGCCGGCATGGGCCTGTACGGCGGCCCCGCCCACTCCTTGATCATGACCGGCGCCGCGCCCGACCGGGCGGCCCGGCACCTCCAGTTCGCCCGCGGCCTGGGTTACCTCCTCGGCCCGGCCCTGGGATCGGCCCTGTGGGCAAGCACCGGCTTCGCGCGGACCGGCATGGGCACGGCGCTCCTGGCCGGGCTCGGCGCGCTGGCCGTCGCGATGCTCGTCCTGATCTCCTTCCGCTCCATGACCACCCGACGACCATCCCTTCAACGACCGGGAGCAGCATGGACACCCACGCGATCAAAAGTCTGATGACCGAGGCCGTCACCCAGCTCACCGCCCCCGCCCGGCCCGCAGAGGTCCGGCCCGTCGAGGTCCGGCCCGTCGAGGTCCGGCAGGGCCCCAGACGGCACGTCTACCACCGCCAGGTCCGCTTCTCCGACATCGACGCCCACGGCCACGTCAACAACGTGCGCTTCCTCGAATACCTCGAGGACGCAAGGATCGCCCTGTTCCTCGACTACGCGGGCGCGCCGCCGGAGGACCGCAGCGGGCTGCCCGCGGTGGGGATCGCCATCGTCCGGCACGAGGTGGACTACCGCCGGCCGCTGCGCTTCCGGCACGGCATGGTCCGGATCGAGTCGTGGGTGACCAAGGTCAACCGGGTGAGCTGCGAGCTGGCCGCGGAGATCTGCTCGGACGAGGGCGTCTTCGCCGAGGCCCGTTCGACGATCATGGCCTTCGACCCGCACACCGCCAGGCCCCGGCGCTTCACCGTTCCCGAACGCGCCTTCCTCAAGCGCTACCTGCCCTGATGCGTCTTCTCCTCCTGCCGGTGCTCGTCCTGCTCGCGCTGTGGCCGGTGCCGGCCGGCGCGCACGTGGTCGCCCCGGGCGCGGATCTGCGGATCGCCCAGACGATCGCCGGCGCCGAGCTGACCATCACCGTGCGGGGGGTGAGCAGGACGCCCTCGCCCGCCGTGGTGGAGATCGAGGCGTTCAACCCGGTCCCCGACCTGCCGGTCGAGCTGGCCATGCGCTCCGCCGAGAGCGGGCGGGTCTCGCACGCGCGGGTGCGGCTGGCGGCGGGGCGGCCGGGCCCGTACCGGGCGAGCGTCCAGGTCTTCCAGGCGGGGCCGCACGAGCTGGAGGTGCGCACGCCCGCCGAACGTTCCGTCCTGCCGGTCCGCGTGCTGGTGCCGGCGACGTCGCCGTGGGAACTGCTCATCCACGGCGGCTTCTACGTGGCCGGGATCCTGGTGGTGGCGGGGCTGCTGACGGGCGGCGGCTCGCGGCCGGTCTCCGCCGTGGCCGTCCGCACCGGCGGCGTCGTCGGGGTGGTGGCGCTCACCGTGGCGGTGATGTCGCCGCAGCTCCCCGCCCCGGTGCCGGACGGTTCCGCCCCCACCGCCAGGGACGGGGCCGTGGGCGGCAGGCCGTACGTGCTGGCCACCGTCCGCGCGCAACCGGCCCGGCCGGCGGCGGGCACGGAGTTCACCCTGCTGATCGACCTGGTGGACGGCTCGACGGGCCGTCCGGTGGACGATCTCGTCCTGCACCACGAGGCCCTGGCCCACCTGGTGGTGACCAGCGCGGACGGCGGCTACTTCCGCCACCTCCACCCCGTCCGGCTCGCCCCCGGGCGGCTGGCGGTGCGGCTGGCCGCCGACCGGCCGGGCCGCTACCTGGCCTCCGCCGAGCTGGAGCGGACCGACTCCGGCGGCCAGCTCGTGTCCGGGACGTTCGAGGTCACCGGCGAACCCGCAGGCCCGCCGCCGGCGCGGCCCGTGGCCCCGCAGCCGGTGACCGTCCCGGCGCGGCCCGTGGCGGGACGGCCCACGACCGTCGAGATCCCCACGCGGGGCCGGCTCCGGCCGTGGCTCGGCATGCCCGGCCACCTGATCGTGCGCGACCGCGCGGGCGGCTTCCTCGGGCACGTGCACGCCACACCCGGCCGCGCGTCGGGGCTGTCCTTCACCTTCAGCTTCCCCGCGCCGGGCGGCTACCTCGCCTGGGCCCAGTACGCCCACGACTCCACGATCGAGACCGTGCCCTTCACCGTCACGGTCGGGACGGAGAGCGGCACATGACCAGACGCCTGCTGGCCGCGGCCTGCCTGGCCGCGGCGGCCATGGCCGTGGTCGTCGGCTGCCTGGCGCGGCCGGGGACGGTGACCGCGCACGGCGCGGGCGCGCGCTACGCCGTCACCCTGACGATCGACGACAACGGCACGGCCGACGTCGTCGTGGACCGGGGCGGCGCGCAGGAGGTGGTGGTGTCGGCCACGATGCCGCAGATGGGGCACAGCACCCCGGAGGAGCGGGCACGGCGGCTGGCCCCCGGCCGCTTCCGCGCGGCGGAGGCGGCCGGGGGCCTGTTCCCGATGGGCGGCGTGTGGGAGGTCTCGGTCCGCGTGCGCGGCGGGGCGGGCGAGGAGGTCATCCCGCTGACCGTCCTGGTCGGGTCCTGACCGCCGGGGACGCTGTCGGCTACAGCAGCGCGAGCGCCCGGACCGGCGCGCCGAAGCCGCCGCGCAGCTTGGCCGCGCCCACGACGAGCTGCGCGCCGCGCTCGGGCACGGCGTCCAGCGCGGCCAGGTTCTCGATGCCGTACCTGCCGGTGGTCAGCAGCATCCGGTGGACGAGGGGCTCGCGGCGGGTGCCGACGTCCAGGCTGCTGGTGTCCACGCCGAAGCCGACGATGGAACGCTGGTGGATCAGGAAGTCGGCGGCCTCCGGGCTCACCCCGGGAAAGCGCATCACCTGGGCGAGCGGGTCGAACTGCAGGTAGGCCGCGGCGTCGCCGACCCGCTTGTACCAGCCGCTGTCGAGGGCGACGAAGGCCCGCTCCGGCAGGGGGCCGTTCCTGCGCTCCCACTCGCGCAGGTCCTTCACGGTCAGCTCGGTGATGTTGTCGCGGGCGGCGCGCTCGCCGATGCGCACGACGCACAGCGGCGCGACGAGGTCCTCGGGCCGCACCAGGTCGACCGTGGGCAGGCCCTTCCTGGAGTGCGCGGGCACGTCCATGTGCGTGCCGGTGTGCTCGTTGAACGTCCACTCGGCGGTGTTGAAGCCGATCACGTCCTCGAACATGACCTGGCGGCGGGCGGGTTTGCGGACGTACATCTCGAACACCGGGAAGTCGGGGCTGAGCGGGTGGGTGAGGTCCACCACCCTGGAGGCGCGGGTCCCGCCGGTGGCCGCCGCCGCGCGCTGCGGCAGCGCGGCCAGCGCTCCGGCGCCGAGCAGCCCGGCCACCGCGCCGCGCAGCGCCTGCCGCCTGCCGCAGGAGGGCTGCTCGCCCTCCAGCGCGGCCATGATCGTCTCAGGCGCGCACACGGGGGGCCTCCCCTCGCGCCGTCAGGGGGGCGACCAGCGGGGCGACGTCCTCGCCGGTGCTCGCGTCGGCGACGTAGCCGTCCGGGCGGACCAGGACGAGCTTCGCGCCGCGCAGCGGCCCCTGGGCCGCGAAGCCGCCGGGCACCCGGTACGGCTCGCCGTACCCGCTGCCCCTGGCCACCAGCACGCGCGGCACGACCCGGTCGGCCAGCGGCTCCAGGGCGGCCAGCGGCTTGACCGGGTCCGCGCCCGGCATGATCAGCAGGGTGTGCCGCGGGTCGGCCAGGAGGCTGCCGAGCCGCACCGGGACACCGCCGCGCAGCGGGGTCACGTCGACGTCGGGCAGCCCGCGTCCGCCGATCGCGCGCCGGCCGCCGCGCGGCCCGACCAGCGGGCTCTTGCGGTAGTCGAGGTCGTCCTGGGTGAGGTTGGGGATGAACCGGCGCTCCAGCGCCCCGCTCGCGCCGAGCCCGCCGAGCAGCGCGTCACGCAGGAAGCGGGTGATCGGCGAGCGCACGGTCCACAGCCGGGTCTGCTGGTGGGCGGCGCGCAGCACCCGCGCCGCCACCGGTGAGCGCTCGGCCTGGTAGCTGTCCAGCAGCCGTCCGGCGTCGCCGTGCCCGTTGAGGATCAGGGCGAGCTTCCAGCCGAGGTTGGCGGCGTCCTGGATGCCGGTGTTGAGGCCCTGGCCGCCCGCCGGGCTGTGCACGTGGGCGGCGTCGCCGGCCAGCAGGCAGCGGCCGGCGCGGTAGGCGGCGGCCTGGCGCATGTGCACGAGGAAGCGGGTGCTCCAGCGCAGGTCCTCGATCTTGACCGGGTAGGGGGCGCGCTCGTCGGCGATCCGCTGCAGCTCCCCGGCGGTGGGCGCGGTGTCGGGCGAGCCGACCGTGGAGGCGTCGGCGAACACGCGCAGTTCGCCGCCCGGCAGCGACACCAGCACGAGCACGCCGTCGGGGTGCAGGTGGTAGTGCGCCTCGCCGCGCGGTACCGCGCCGGAGACCGTGCCGTCGCCGAGGATGAAGCTCTGGGTGTAGGTGCTGCCCGCGAACGGGATCCCGGACAGCTCGCGCACACTGCTGTGCGAGCCGTCGCAGCCGACCACCCAGGCGGCGCTGAGCTCCTCCGGCCCGCCGGGCCCGTCGAGCCGCACGTCCACGCGGTCGTCGTGCTGGGTGAGCCCGACGAGTTCGGTGCGCCACTCCACGCTCACGCCATGCTGACGCAGCTTGTCGGTCATGATGGCCTCGACGGCGGGCTGGGTGATCCCCAGCATGGTCGGGCCGCCGTTGCGCCAGTCGCCGAGGCGCACGGTCGCCACGTTCCTGGAACCGGACCAGTAGCGGGCGGCGCCCATCCGCAGGCCGGCGTCGATCACGTCGGCGGCGGTGCCGTGCCGGGCCAGGACGTCCAGCGCCCCCGGCCACAACGCCACCGCGCGTGCCTGGTGCGCGGGCCGGTCGAGGGAACGGTCGATGATCCGGCAGGTGATGCCCTGCCTGCGGAGCTCGGTCGCGAGGGCCAGTCCGGTGGGGCCGGCGCCCACGACCAGAACGGGCAAGGGGATCTTCTCGGTGTCCACCGCGCTACCGTAGGTCGGGGGTGGCCGCGGCCGACTCCAGCTAAAGGCGACTGCGACCGAATCTAACGGTCCGCCCGATACCTCCAAGGACACATAGCCCTTCCGCTTTGGGACAGCCTCTGCCGCCAGATGTCCGGATGTGCCCCGTTCATCGATCTAACATCCCGACAAGGACGGCTCTCCGCCGAGAGTACGCACATGACGGAATAGAGCACTTGATGATCAGATTCAATGTTCTCGGTCCACTGGAAGTGCGCACGGACGCCGAGTCGTCCCTGCCCAAAGGTCGCAAGGCTCGTCAGGTGCTGGCCCTGCTGCTGCTGCGCGCCAACGAGGTCGTCGACGTGGAGACCTTCGCCGAGGAGCTGTGGGAGGGACGCGGCGGCGGGGTGGGCGCGATCCGCACCCACGTCTACAACCTGCGCTCGGCGCTGGCCGCCCATCCGGCCACCCGGGCGGTGGCGGGCATGCTCGTCACCGAGCCGACCGGCTACCTGCTGCGGGTGGAGCCCGGCCAGCTCGACGCGGAGGTGTTCGGCGACCTGGTCGCCGAGGGCCGCCAGCTCATGACGTCCGGCGCGGCGGAGAAGGCCGCGCGGCGGCTGCGTGACGGGCTGGGCCTGTGGCGGGGGCGGGCCCTGGCCAACGTCACGCCCGGCCCGGTCGTGGCCCGGCATCTCACCTACCTGGAGGAGATCCGCAACCGCGCCGTCGAACTGCGGCTGGAGGCGGACCTGCGGCTCGGCCACCATCGGGAGCTGGTGGCGGAGCTGCGCACGCTGATCGCGCGCAGCCCGCTCAACGAGTGGTACCACCTGCGCCTCATCGAGTGCCTGTGCCGGTGCGGACGGCGCGGGGAGGCGCTGCTGGCCTACCACGACCTGCGCCGGATCCTCGACGAGGAACTCGGGCTGGAGCCGTCGGCCGAGGCCAGGCGGCTGCAGCACACGATCCTGTCCGATGTCGAGCATGTGCCGGCCGATCAGCAGTCGAACCGCTCGGTGTACAACTGGTCCCTGCGGGCCCCGCACGCCCGCAGGCCGGCGGTCGTCGTCTCGACGAAGCGCGGGCTGCCGCAGATGAAGTAGCGGGCGCGCGGCGTGACCCGGATGTCGGGACGGGCTGGACGCACCACCTCCCGGTAGCCGTCGCCCAGCCGGTCGCGCAGTTCCTCGCCGAAGACCGCCTCCTTCGGCGAGGTCACCACGTGCACGAGCGACAGGGGCAGGTCGTCGTTGCGGCGTACCAGCTCCACGAAGGGCGTCACGCCGATGCCGCCCGCGATCAGCACCGCCGGCCGGCGGGGCCCGTGCTGGGCCTCGCGGGTGAAGGCGCCGTACGGCCCGTCGAGGTGGACCAGCGCGCCGGGCGCGAGGCGGCGCAGCCGTTCGGTGAAGCGGCCGGCGTCCTTGACGGCGAAGGTGAGCCGGTTCCCCCCGGCCACGACGCTGAAGGGATGGGCCCGGCTCCGCAGCGAGGTGCGCAGGTAGCAGAACTGCCCCGGCCGGGGCCTGATCGCGCGTCCCAGCGGCTCGACCGTGTACGCGCGGACCGTCGGCGACAGCCGCTCCACCCCCACCAGCCGGTACGGCAGCGCCCAGGCCGACACCGACAGCCGCCAGAGCACCACCCCGGCGAACACCACGGCCAGCCCCAGCCAGTACGCCAGCAGCCACGGGTGCCCGGCGAGGTGACCGCCCAGCCCCCACGAGTGCACGAACACCAGCGCGAGCAGCGGATACGACAGGTAGTGCGTGTACCGCCAGATCCGGTGTGTGACCAGGTAGCGCGCCAGGGTGCTGGTCAGCCAGAGCGCGAGGAACATCAGGAAGGCCAGCCGCCCCAGCGAGGCGTACGCCGACTCGGCCCAGGTGAAGTCGGGCACGAGCACGTAGGCCCAGCCCTGCCGGTCGACGACGGTCTCCAGCAGCGGATGGATCAGCACGAGGAACGCCCCGCACCCGCCGAGCCACCGGTGCAGCGACACCGACGCCAGCCGGTCGTCGCCCAGCCGGTGGGAGAGCTGCCGGACGCCGAGCAGCACCTGCCACCACATCACGATCGCGCCGGCCAGCCCGGCCAGGTTGGCCACGTCGCCGAGGTCGGAGGCCTGCCAGGCGAGCGGGAGCAGCGGCAGCAGCGAGAGCGCGACCGCGAGCGCGACCCGTCTCATGTCAGCGTCACCGACGAGCGCACCCGGCCGTCCCGGTCGACGGTGATCCAGCCGGCGTCGGGGTCCTGCCCGGCCAGCCACTGCGGCCCTTCCTCGGTGCCGAGCAGGAGCAGGCATTTGGCCTGCACCTCGGCCGCCGCCAGGTCCGTGCCCACGACGGTGGCCTGGAGGCAGTCGGAGGCGGCGGGCGCGCCGGTGCGGGGGTCGATGATGTGGTGCAGCGTGGTGCCCGCCCGGTCCTGCCAGCTCCGCCGTACGACGCTGCTCGTGGCCACCGCCACGGTGCCGCCCGCCGGTTCCAGCACGCCGATCGGCCGCTCCCGCAGCGGGTGCTCGACCCCGATCCGCCAGGGCGGGCGCTCCTCCGGCCGCCAGGCGACGAGGTCGCCGCCCGCGTCGATCATCCCGTACGGCACGCGCCCGATCCGCGCGGCCCGCTGCACGCTCCAGCCCTTCACGAACCCGCCGAGATCGACGGCGAGGCCGGGTGAGAGCGTCACGGTCCGGCGGTCGTGGTCGATGCGCACGGCGGGCGAGCCCGCGCTGGTCGCCGACCTCAGCGCCAGCTTCGTCCCGGGCCGGCGGCTGCCCGACGGGGCCGTCACGACGTTCACGAGAGGGTCCTGAGATG